>JBBDXO010000042.1:0-7288 GCA_040902295.1 Candidatus Rokuibacteriota bacterium
CGGGCCTCCCAAGCCCCCCGGGCGGCGGACGGCCGTTTGAATCTCGGGCTCGGCCTGACGCTGATCCGGGGTGTCAGCCCTCCAGCTCGGCGATGGCGGCGGGGAGGGCGGCGAGGCTGACGATGGCGGCGTGGGGGCGGCGGGCGCCGAGGGCCTTCATGGAGGCGCTCGTCACCTGGATGGCGCGCATGCCGGCCGCGCGGGCCCCCTCCACGTCGAGCACGCCGTCGTCGCCCACGTGCACCGACTCGCTCGGGTCGCTGCCGAGCGCGCGCAGGGTGAGGGCGAAGATCTCCGGATCCGGCTTGCGGATGAGCACCTCGTCCGAGAACGTCGCGTGCGCGAAGCACTCCAGCAGGCCGAAGCGCTCGAGCAGCCTGCGGAGCACGGTGCCCGGCGTGCGCATCGTGTTCGACACCACCGCGAGCACGTAGCCCTGGGCGCGCAGCGCGCGCAGCGCCGGCGCCGCCCCCACGTCGACCGCGGGGGGCACGAGCAGGATGGGCCGGGCGTAGGCGTCGACGAGCGCTTCCATGACGTCGCGGGGCACCCGGCCGGGCAGCTCGGGATCGGCCAGGCGAAGGATGGCGGTCACGTGCTCGGTCACGGGCACGTCGCGATTGGCCTGCCACAGGCGGCCCAGGTAGGAGCCGGAGGCGTCGTAGGCGCGCTCGAGCGTGGCCACCGGCACCGTGAGGCCCGCGCCCGCCAGCACGTTCTCGAAGTCCTTCATCCGGCGGCCCTTGTACCGGTTGTCGCTGGAGGGGGGATCGAAGAGCAGCGTGCCCCAGAAATCGATGGTGATCACCTTGATGCTCACCGCGCCTCCCCGAAGCGCGGCGCGCGCTTGCCGAGAAAGGCGTCGGCGCCCTCCCGCGGCTCCCCCGTAGCATAGGCGCGGGCGAAGACGTCGATGCCCGCGCGCACGGCGGCGGCCAGGTCCGTCTCGCGCCAGCGGATGATCAGCTCTTTCTGCAGCCGCACCGCGTGGGGCGCGCACGCGCTCAGCGTCGTCAGCCACGCCTGCACGGCGCCGTGCAGCTCCGCCGGCGCCACCGTGCGGTTGACAAGCGCCCACTGCTCGGCCTGGTGCGCCGTCACGGTGCCGCCCAGCAGCAGCATCTCGGCGGCGCGGGCGGGACCGACGATGGCCGGCAGCAGCGCGGCCTGGATCACCGACGGCACGCCCACGCGCACCTCGGGCAGGCCGAAAATGGCGGTGTCGGCGGCCACGCGCAGGTCACACGCGAGGGCCAGCTCGAAGCCGGCCCCCAGGCAGGCGCCGTTCACGGCGGCGATGACGGGAAAGGGCGCGCGGTGCACGGCGTCGATGGCGTCGTGCAACGAGGTGATGAGCCGGCGGCCCGAGGCCGCGTCCAGCTCGCGCAGCACGTTGACGTTCATGCCCGCCGTGAACGCCCGTCCCGCCCCCGTGAGGACGGCCGCGCGCAGGCCGGGATCGCGAGCGAGGCCGGCGAAGGCATCCGTGAGGGCGGCGATGAGGGCGGGGTCGAACAGGTTGAGGGGCGGACGGTCCAGCGTGACCCACGCCACGGCGTGGGCGCGCTCCACCCGCACCCCGGAGTCAGCCATCAGTACCGCGGCATCGAGGGATCGATACTCCGCGCCCAGGAGTCGAGCCCGCCCACCAGGTTCCTGACGTTCTTGAAGCCCTGCTGCGCCAGGTATTCCGCGACGGCGGCGCTGCGGACGCCCGCGTGACAGTACACGACGATCTCGTCGTCAGGATTCAGCTCCTCCGTGCGCACCGTGATCTCACCGGTGGGGATGTGCACGGAGTTCTCGAGGCGGCACAGCTTCGTCTCCCAGTCGTCGCGCACGTCCAGCAGCAGCGGGCGGTCGTTCGTGTCCAGCCGGGCCTTCAGCTCCTGGGGCGTGATCTCGCTCATGGGCGTCTCCCGCCGTCAGCGCTGCGCGTGGCGGCCGACGAGAAAATCGGTGAGCCAGGCGTTCACGACGGCCGCGTGCTCGATCTGGGGAAAGTGTCCGCACGCATCCACCCAGCGCAGGGCCGCGCGCGGCACGCCCTCGGCGGCCTCCGCCCCCTGCGCGGGCAGGACGGCGCGATCCTGGCGGCCGTGGACGAACAGCACGGGAAGGTCGAGGGTGGCGATGGCGCGCCGGTAGTCGGCGCGGTGGTCGATGAAGTCGGCGCGGATGTGCCGCACCGTGGCCAGCCACGCCGCCCGCGCCTCGGCCCCCGTGCGCGTGGCGTAATCGTAGTCGACGAGAAAATCGACCTCGGCGCGCGCGGGCGCGTGAAAGCACGCCGCGATGGCCGCCTTGTAGAGGGGCGCGCAGCCGCAGAGCGCCAGCGCCTCGCCCACGCCCCGGCAGGCGGCGAGGCGGTACGCCCAGTTCATGCGGAAGGTGAAGCCGGGGACGAGCGCGGCGAGCAGGGCCAGCCGCTCCACGCGCGTGGGATGCGTGAGCGCGTAGGTGACGGCGACCGCGCCGCCGAGGGAGTGGCCCACGAGCGAGGCCTGCGGCAGGCCCATCGCCTCCATGAACCCGTGCACGGCACGCGCGAAGTAGGAGAGACGGTACAGCGTGCGCGGCTTCGCGGAGTGCCCGAAGCCCGGCAGGTCGATCGCATACACGGTGGCGCGGCCGGCGAGCGCCTCGAGGTTGTGGCGCCAGGATTCGGCGAAGCCGCCGAGGCCGTGGAGCAGGATGACGGCGGGACCGCGTCCCTGGACGACGTAATGGAGGGTGAGACCGTCGACTTCCCCGCCCCTGAGCTGCAGTTCTGGCATGGACTTACGATTCTACCAGAGGCTCATCGGCGAGCCGGCCGAGGGCCGCGCGGAACGGAAAGACGCTGAACACGCCCCCCGTGTGGATGAAGCAGACGCGGGCGCCGAGCGCGCGCGGGTCGCGGCGCAGTGTCTCGACGAGCGCCGAGAACGCCTTGGCCGTGTAGACGGGATCCAGGACGACGCCCTCCATGCGCGCCAGCTTCAGCATCATCGCGAGCGCTTCGGGCGCGGCCTCCGCGCGCCCCCCGCCCTGGTATCCGTCGATGAGCCGCACCTCCGCCGGCGCCGTGACGGGCAGGCCGAAGCGGCGGCGCGCCTGCTCGACGACGTCGCCGACATACTCCCGTACGCGCGGCGCCGGCCAGGCCACCGGCACGCCGACGATCTGCGCGCGCAGGCCGGCGAGCTGGGTGGCCATCAGCAGCCCCGCCTGGCTGCCGCCGCTGAAGGCGGGGATCACGACGGTGTCGAAGGCGGGCGCGCCGTGACGGACCTGCTCGGCGATCTCCTGGCCGCACGTGAGGTACCCGAGCGCCCCCACCACGGTGGCACCGCTCTCGGGGATGATGTAGGGCGCGTGCCCGGCCGCGCGCACGCGCACCGCCAGATCCTGCATCACCTCGTCGATACTCTCCCACTCCTCGTCCGTGCAGTAGCGCACCTCGGCCCCCAGCAGCCGGTCGAGGAGGAGGTTGCCGTCGTACTCGGCGGGCCGGGCGCCCTTGAGCGCCAGCACCGCGTTCATGCCGAGGCGTGCGCACACGGCCGCCACCGTGCGGCAGCAGTTGGACTGCAGCGTCCCGCACGTGATCAATGTGTCCGCGCCCTGCGCGAGCGCCTCCCCGATCAGGAATTCCAGCTTGCGGATCTTGTTCCCCGATTCGAGGAGCCCGGTGAGGTCGTCGCGCTTGATCCACAGCTCCACGCCCAGCTCGGCCGACATCCGCTCGAGCCGCAGCAGCGGCGTGGGCGCGTACGCGAGCTCGATGCGCGGGATGGGCGGCGCCGACGTGGCCATCCCCGCCACTATCGCAGGGGGCCCCGGCGGCTCGCAAGGCGTCACGCAAAAAGGTCGCGCGGCGCCTCGTTCTCCGTGGGGTGCGCGGGAGCGGGCTGGCCCAGAAGCCGGCGCATCATGAGGGCGTTACGGACGGGGTAATTGCGGTTGTTGTTGTTGAACGAGATGAAGACCTCCTCGCTCTCCTGCGCGAGCTGCTCGATCTCCGGCACCAGCGCGCGCAGCTCCGGCTCCGTATAGAGGTAATCGTACTTCTCCCGCACCGCCGGCTCCTCGCCACGCACCTGCCGGAGCCAGCCGTCCGCATTTCGTCCGTGCAGCCGCAGCACGGAGGCGCGCGCGGTCGCCGCGGGCACGCGGGGCACGGCGCCGGCGGCGGCGGGTCCGTCCACGACCACGTGCGCGAGGCCGGCCCCGCGCAGCACGTGCAGCGTCTCCTCCGTGTGCTCGGGCAGCCAGGAGCGGTGGCGAAACTCCACCGCGAGCGTCCATCCGGGCAGGCGCCCGGGCAGCGACTCGAGATACTCGAGCCACGCGCGGTCGAAGTGCACCCACGGCGCGAGCTGGAAGAGGACGTAGCCGAGCTTGCCCGCCTCCGCCAGCGGCCGCACGGCGGCGCCGAAGAGCCGGAAGGCCTCGTCGAGCGCCTCCGCCGGGAACTCGGCCGCGCTCACCTCACCGCGATGCGTCAGGCGCGGGCGCGCGGGCAGCAGCCGCTGCACCTCCGCCGGCAGCGACTGCGGGCGCGGGTGGTGGCCGGTGAGCAGGGAGTACGCCTTCACGTGGAAGATGAACCCGGGCGGCGTGCGCGCAGCCCACTGCACGGCGTTGCGAACGTCCGGAATGGCGTAGTACGAGGCGTTGACCTCCACCACGTCGAAGATGGAGGCGTAGTAGCGCAGCCGCGCCTCCGCCGTCATCGACTTCTTCGGATAGAAGGAGCCGTCCTCGATGAGGGCGGGATCGGCCCACGACGAGAGGCCGACCCGGATCAGCGGTGGGTTTCCTTCTCCTGCACGGGCTGCAGCAGCGGCCCGTAGTGCTGGGGCTGCCGCCGGCCCAGGAAGTTCCAGCGCCGGCGCACGGGCGTCATCTGGTCGAGGTCGATGAGGGCGGTGACCAGCTCGTCGCCCGTGGTGGCGGCCCTGGCGACGATCTGGCCCTGCGGGGTGATGACGCTGCTGCCCCCGATGAGCTCCATGCCGTCCTCCACGCCCGCCTTCGCGATGCCCACCACGAAGCAGGCGTTGGCGTAGGCGCCGGAGCGCAGGCAGAGGTCGTTGAGATCGAGGGCGAGCGCCGACAGCGGCGTGTTGTAGCCGATGAGGATGATCTCGGCGCCCTGCAGCGCGAGCGCGCGGTAGCTCTCCGGGTACCGCCGGTCCTGGCAGATCGCGATGCCGACCTTCGCCCCCGCGCACTCGAAGACCTTGTAGCCGGTGTCGCCGTGCGCGAAGTAGTAGGGCTCGTGCACCTGCGCGAAGCCGTCCGGAATCTTCGTCCCCGGCAGGTGGATCTTGCGAAACGTCCCGCACAGCCGGCCGTCGCGGTCGGTGAGGAGCGCGGTGTTGAAGTACTTGCCGGCGGCCTTCTCGCAGAACCCGGCGTGCACGGCCACGCGCGCCTGCGCCGCCCGCCGCAGGAGCGGCTCGAGCGCCTTGGGTGGCACCTCCGTCTCGAAGAAGTGGTCGAAGTCCGGCCGCACGCGCTTGGGGAAATACGTCGTGAGCGCCATCTCGGGATAGGCGATCAGCTCCACGTCTTCACGGATGGCCTGCTCGAGGAGCGCCAGCATGCGCTCCACGATGACCTCGCGCGGCGTCCCGTCGTTGTTGGGGCCCATCTGGGCGGCGGCGACCTTCAGATATCGCGGCATGGAACCCTCCTTGGCATCGGCTTACACGATCTTCTCGTAGACGCCGGGCGGAATCACGCGGTACACGCGGATGGGCTCGGCCACGTTCTTGAACGTGCGCTCGCCGAGGCTCTCGAGGACGAAGTGGGCGCGGATGCGCTCGGCGGTGGGCGGTCCCACCACGATCTCGCCCCCCTCCGCGGAGCCGGCGAAGCGCGCGGCCACGTTGGTGACCGGCCCCGTGGCGGTGAAGGTCCAGCGCTGGCCGGCGGCGCTGCCGAGCTTGGTGGCGCCCACGAGCGCCTGCCCCGTGTTGATGCCCATGTGCAGGGACACGGTGGGGAACATGCCGCCGTACTCCTCGTTGAGCGTGAGCGTGCGCTGCCGGATGGCGAAGGCCGCGCGCGTGGCGTTCAGCGCGTGGTCGGTGGCGGCGCGGTCCGACTGGAAGATGACCATGAGCCCGTCGCCCGCCGTCTCGTTGATGTCGCCGTGATGGGACTGGATGATCTCCAGGAAGGAGGAGAAGTACGTCTGCACGAGCTGGTTGAGCTTGCGCGGCTCGAGCTGCTCGGACAGCTTCGTGTAGCCGACGATGTCGAGGAAGAGCACGGAGACTTCCACGGCTTTCTTCTCGAGCTCCGTCGCGTTGGGATTCTGTTCCAGCAGCCGCTTCACCGCGTCGGGCACGAACTTCGACAGCTCACCTTTCAACTGCTCCAGCAGCTCGAGGCGCTGCCGCGATTCCTGCAGGCTCACCAGCGCCGTCTCCAGCTCGGTGTTCTTGCCTTCCAGCTCCGTGTAGGCGTGCGCGAGCCGTCCCGTCATGTCGTTGAAGGCCGCCCCCAGCTGGCCGATCTCGTCCGCCCGCTCGGCGGGCGCCCTCGCCGCGAAATCGCCGTCGCCGATCCGGCGCGCCACCTTCGCCAGCTCGTCGATGGGCCGGATGACGATGCGCCGCATCGCCACCGTGAGCACCGCGCCCGCGGCCACGATGGTGATGAGTCCCATCATGAGCTGCCGGTTGCGGTGCCGCGCCACCTCCGCGAACACCGGCGCCATGGAGCCGGCCACCCGCACCACCGCGCGCACCTGGTGGTCGTCACCGTGGCAGCCCTGGCACTTCTCCTGGTTGGCGACGGGATGGTTCAGCACGAAGTACGTCACGCCGTCGCGCTCCTCGAGCGCCTCCTGGGTCTGCCGCGTCTGCACGGCCCGCTCGAAGAGCGGCCCCGTCATCGCCGTCCCCGCCGGCCGCGCCATCTTCTTGATGTTCTCCATGACCTCCGGCGCCAGGCCGGCGTTCCTGTCCACTTCCATCATGGTGGTGAGGTCGGTGAATGCCTCCACGCCGTTGCGCCGGTACACCGTGAACTCCTCCACGGGCGAGCCCGCCCGGAGCTCCTGGATGACCGTGCGCGTGACGTCCGGACGCTCCTGCAGCATGGCGCCCTCGATGCTGGCCACCAGGGTGGCGGTGAGACGCCGCGCCGCCACCTTCGCCTGCTCCACGACGAGGGCGGACTCGCGCTGGATGGTGAGGATGGTGGACACGCCGAAGCCGATGACGAGCACGACCACGATGAGGAGGAGGATCTTGACGGCCAGGCGCGAGCGCAGCACGTCAGGCGAGGA
>JBBDXO010000043.1:0-829 GCA_040902295.1 Candidatus Rokuibacteriota bacterium
AGCTTCTTGATCCGCGCCAGGTCCTCCCGGTAGTGGCGGATGAAGATCGAGTTCGTCGGCCGGTGGGCCCGGATCGTGATGCCCTTGGCGAGCACGTCCGACGACGGACCGGCCACCGGCGGCGGCGGGGGCTGCCCCGGGCCGAAGAGCTGTGAGAAGGGCGGCTCCGCGATGTAGCCCTGCCCGGGCACAGCGGACACCCCGGTGGGCGTGAGGGCCGTCTGCGCCGCGATGCCTTCGGGCGGGATGCCGAGGATGCCCTGCAGCGTGAGCGCGATGTCCACGGGGTCGCCGTACGAGAGGCGGATCGTCTCTTCCGTGAGCGGCCCGCGGCGGATGAGCTCCTCGTTGGCGAGCTCGGCGGCGCGCTTCTTGTCGATCGCCTCCTGCTCCTTCAGGGCCGTCTCCGCTTCCTTCAGGCGCGTCTCGGACGACGCCTTGCGCTTGGCGTCTTCGAGCCGCGTGGCGGCGTCGCGCTCCTTGGCGAGCTGGTCCCGGGACACGATGCGGATGACGTTCTCGCGCTCGGTCTTCACGAGCCCGCGTGCTTCCATGATCGTGTCGAGCGCGACCTGCCAGGGCACGTTGCGAAGGGTGATGGACATCTTGCCCTTGACGTCGTCGCCGATCACGATGTTCTTCGAGCTCTCCGCGGCGAGGATGCGGAGCAGGTTGACCACGTCGGCGTCCTTGAAGTCCAGCGAGATCAACCGCTGCTCTTCGGGCACCTGCGACGTCGTGACCGCTGGCGGAGCGGACGGCGGGGGTGTCGCCGGTGCCTGCGCGATGCGGACGTTGGGGGCGGGCGCGGCCGGGGCCTCCGGCGCGG
>JBBDXO010000043.1:839-7202 GCA_040902295.1 Candidatus Rokuibacteriota bacterium
GGGTGGTGGGGGGGGGGGGGGGGGGGGGCGGGGGGGGCGGCGGCGCGGGGCGCTGCCGGCCTCGCCGTCACGGGAGCGGGCGTGCCGGTCTCGACGCGCGGAGCGGGCGCCGGCGCCGTCGACGCCACCGCCGCCGTGCTCGTCGGGATCACGATGGTGAGGCCGTCATCGTCTTCGCGGATGGCATAGCCCACGGGACGCGTCAGCTCCACGACCACGCGCGCAACGCCCTTGCGGAACTGGCTGCCGCGGATCTGCCGGAGCGGCGCCGAGGACACCGCCAGCGGCGTCTTGCGCCAGCCATACGTGGTGTCCTCGAAGTCGAGGACCAGCCGCGAAGGCGAATCGATGAGGTCGGCCTGGTACTTGGCCGCGCCGGATGTTTTGACGAAGACGGTGACCGTGTCAAGCTGCGTGGCCACGGTCACCTCGCTGAGCCTGACGGCCGGCGCCGTCTGAGCCCCCGCCGGGAGAGCGGCGGCCAGGAGGAACAGAAGCCCAAAGCTCGAAGCGCGTCGTGCGAAACGCATCACTCGTCTTCCCCGATCGTTAGTGGGCCGCCAGCAGTCGCTATTTGGCCGCCAGTTTGAGAACCACGCGGCTGGGGGGCGCACCCGGCTTCGCCGCCACGGCGAAGACGACATTATCCGCGCCGATTTCCACCAGCCTGCCGTCACCGAGCGTATCGCCGGCTCTGAGGATGTAGCCGATTCCATCCGGGGTTTCCACGAGCGCGAGCGTCGAGCTGCCGCGCACGATCCCCGTCAGCTTGGTCGTGGCGACCGTGAGCCCGGTTGGCCCCGTCACCACTTCGAGGGTCGTGAAGGGATCCCGGCGTCCCTTCGTCTCGTATGCCGGAACGTCCGACTGCGGGACGGCCGGGGCCGCGGGCATCAGCGTGCCGGCCTGGGCCGTCTGCGTGATCGCCGCCACCGGCTGTGCGGGCATGACCTTCCCGGGAGCGCCCTGAGCGGGCGCCGGGGGCTTGGCAGCCGGCTGCACCGCCGCCGCCGGGACCGCGGGCCTGGGCGCCATCGCGGGAGCAGGAGCGGCCACCGCCGGAGGCGGAGCGGCCGGAACGGCGGCCACCGGCTGCGGAGGCGGCGGCGCCGGGGAGCCGCTGCAGGCCGCGAGCGTCGCACACACGCCGGTGATTGCCGCGAGCGTCGTGCGGCGGCTCATGAGCGGCTCTCCGACGACGGCAGTGCCGCCGAGGGCTTCGGCGCCGGCGGCGCGGGCATGCCCGGCTTGGCCGCCGGTGCCGCGGGGATGGCGCGGTACGTGTACGTGGCCAGCGTGATGTCCGCGCGCAGCGAGGTCCTGGCTTTCGTCAACCCGGTCACCTTCAACGTGTCGACCTTGACCACGCGCGGCAGGCGCGCCACCTTCTCGAAGAACTCTCCGAGCTGGTGATAGCCGCCTTCGGCGGTCACGGTGATCGGAATCTCACTGACGTACTCTTTGGCGACAGCCGCGCGCGGCTGGAAGAGCGACACGCCGAGACCGGATTGCTGGGCGGCGTCCGACAGCGTGCGGTACAGGGCCGGCGTCTCCTTCTCCGTGGGCAGCTTGTCCTTGAGCACGACGAGGCGCGCCTGGAGCACAGCCGCCTCGCGGCGGAAGCGCGCGAGCTCGGCCACCTGGGCACGCGCCTGGGTGAGCTCGATCTCGACCGCGGTCACCTTCGTCTCCAGCGCCGCAATGCGCGTCTCCACGGGCGAGATGAGCAGAAAGTATCCGCCGGCCAGGATGCCAACGAGGAGCGCGACACCGAGGACGATCTTGGGGAGCTTGGGTCCGTCGACGAACGACTGGATGAACGGAGGCATTTCCATCGCTTAACTCTCGAACCGGCAGGTGACTTCGAAGGTCACCACGCTCGGCGTCTTTGCCAGATCCTGGCGGGACACGACGATATCGATTTCCTTGAATTTGCCGGACGAGCGCAGATTGGACATCAGATCGGACACGGCGGTGGTGGAGTAGGCGGTGCCGTGAAGCTTCAGCACGGCGCCCTTTTCCTCCATGCTCGTGATCCAGAGGTCACGCGGCACCACGTCGGCGAAGGCGTCGAGCATGACGATGGAGTGCGCTTGCCCCTTCACCAGCCCCTCGATGACCGCCACGCGCTTCTGGATGTCGGCGAGCTGCGCCTTCACGTTGGCGCCCTGGCCCAGGGTGGTCTTGAGCGCCTGCAGCTCGCGCTGGCCGCGGTCGAGGTCGTTCGTGAGCTTCGTTTCCGTCTGCTGGAGGCCCATCAGGTAATAGCCGAGGCCGACGGCGGCGACGATGTACAGCACGCCGAAGAGCCACGCGAGATTCGGGCTCGGGATCGGTATCTTGAAGCCGGACCGGCGCCGGCGGCCTTCAGCGGGCGCGAGGTTGATCCTGATCATTGCGGTTTGTCCTTGTCTCCCGGCCGGCGCAGCCCCAGGCCCACTGCCACCGCGAGAGCGGGCCCGGCAGCGGCGACCTCGTCGGCATAGGCCGGCGCGACGTCGATACGCTCAAAGGGCCGAGCGAGCTCGACCGGTATTCCCCAATTCGACGACAGATATTCGTTCAGGCCCGGCAGCTGCGCACAGCCGCCGGCGAGGACGATCTTGCCGATGCGCTCCGACTCCGCGGTGGAGGCGAAGTAGTCGAACGTGCGCTGGACTTCCAGCGACAGCTCCCGCGAGATCGCCTCCAGGGGCGGCACCAGCGTCTCCCACTTCACGCCGACGTCCTTGCCCACCTTCGCGGCTTCCGCCTGCTCGAAGGGGATGCTGAGACGCTGCGAGATCGCCTGCGTGTAGTTGTTGCCGCCGAAGGGGATGTCGCGCGCGAAGATGGTGGCGCCGAGGCGCACCACGTTGGTCTTCATGATGGAGGCGCCGATGTCGATGAGCGCCACCGCCTCGTTGCTCTCGTCGGGATAGTTCAGCTCGAACTGGTTGCCCAGCGCGAAGCCGTCCACGTCGACGATGGTGGGTGTGAACCCCGCCTGCTCCACCACGCTCATGTACTCGGTGACCTTCGACTTCTTGACGGCCACCAGAATGAGGTCCATCACCCCGTCGTGCTCGCCCACCGTCTGGTGGTCGATGAAGACCTCGTCGATGGCGAAGGGGATGTGATGCTCCGCCTCGAGCATCACGACGTCATTCACGTCCTTGGGTGGCACCTTCGGGATCTGCACCTTCTTGATGATCAGCTCGCGGCCGCAGATGGAGATGGCCGCGTCGGAGCCCTTGATGCCGGCCTTGGCCACCGCCTCCTTGATCGCGTCCGCCACCGCCTGGGGATCGCGGATCGACCCGTCGTGGATGGCATCCTGCGGCAGGGACACCGTGGCATAGCCCGTCAGGCTCCGGCTGCCGCCGTTCTGCCGTAGCTGGATGACCTTGACGGCGCTGGAGCCGATGTCAAGTCCGAAACTTTCGGTCGTCTTGCGAAAGAGATTGTTTAACAATTCATTCACTCGCTGGCAAGTAGTATAGGTTTCCTGTCGTGCGCTACCAACGTTTTACGGCACACAAGGCTTTGGGGTAGGCTGTCCTCCCGCCCCTACCGCTCGGCGCTATTTGTCATCCTCGGGGAAGTCGTCGCGAGTCCGCGTGCTGTTCTGGGGATTCAGATCGAGGGTCAGGGGCTCCCCTTCCGCCACGCTGACGCGCAGGCGCCAGTGGGGTTTGCCCGCGACGCGGTTGGTCAGCTTGTAGGGGCCGGGCATGACCTTTTTGAACTCAAAGCGGCCGTCGTTCTCCGTGCGCAGCACGTAGTACTGCTCCGCGGTGGGGGTCTTGGGGATCCCCTTGAGGAAGAGCTGCAGGCGGGAGACGGAGATCGGATCCTCGGCCACGTTCCAGACGACCTGCCCCTGCACACCCCCGACGGGCCCGGTAGACTCCGTCGCCGCCTCCTGATCGGCCTTCGCGGTGGCATCGGGAGCGACGAGGACGCCCGCCGCGATCAGCCACTCCCTGGCCGCCACCGACTCCGCCGACCCCGCGGGCGCGTTCAGCATCACCCACTGGAACTCCCGGACCGCCTCGTCACGGAGCTGCAGATGGGTGGCCGCGATGGCGAGGTAGTAGTGCAGGGTCACGCTGGCGGGCTCGTGCACGATCGCCTCCCGCAGCAGGCGCGCGGCCGGCACCCAGTCGCTGCGCTCGAAGGCCTTGATCGCCTCGGCCCTCACGTCGACTGCCGGCGTCGGCGGGGGGGCGGGACTGCCGCATCCGAGGAGCAGCGCGACGAGCGCCGCCGCGAGCAGGCGGGCGGGAATCAGATGTTCCTCAGCCGCACGCGCCCCTCGGCGATCGCGCGCTGGTCGCCGGGCGAGTTCGCCACGGCTCCGCGCTCCGTTCGTGTGGTGACCTGCACCCGGATGGTCCGGATGTCCGCGAGGTTGGCCGTGAGGGTGTCCGACGTGTTGTAGCACCAGATTCTCAGCGATTGCACGCCCCCGATGACGGTCGTTGCCACGCCACCCACGGTCCGGTTCAGATCGGTGCCGGCCAGCGAATACTCCGTGGCCACGCCGTTCTGGTCGTTGAAGGTGATGGTGGTGCCGCCGGCGGCGCTGTTGCAGTTCGCGGGATAGGCGTTGATGGCGAGGGCGGAGCGGATCTCCGTCATCATGGTCTCGATGGCGATGCGGCCGTTCTGCTGCACCTCGACGCGGGCGGAGCCCACCATGTACGCGAGCTGCCCCTGCCGCTGAAGGGTGAAGAGGCCGCCCATCATGAAGCCGAGGATGGCGATGACGATGAGCAGCTCCGTCAGGGAAAAGCCGCGCTCGTTGTTCATTTGCGTGTCACCAGCCACTGCACGCTGACGGTCTTGTCCGTGGGTGACACCCCGCTCGACGTGAGGGGCCGATACGTGACCGACACCGTGACCCGCCGCATGGTCGTGCTCGTGAGGCCGGCGCACGGGGTGGGGTCGCAGTCTGCGATGCGTACCTGACGGGAATAGCCGCCGGTGACGGCCGTCACGGACGTCGTGTTGCCCCAGACCACGTTGGCCTCGTCGGCGAAGGTGGTCGCGCCTGCCGCGAGGGCGATGGTGCCGTTGGCGCATGCCACGCCTCCCGGCACCACGGGCGCGCCGGCGCCGCTGCCGATGCAGTCGTTGGCGGGCGTGCCCGTCCACGGCGCGTTGCGGACCTGCTCGAGGCGCTGCTCGGCCAGGAAGGTCGCCGTCGAGAGCTGGCTGCCTTCCTGGACACCATAGCTGGCGATCGGGACCACGACGGCGAGCCCGACGAGGCCGATGCCGAGGATGGCGACGGCGACGAGAATCTCAGCGAGGGTCAAACCGCGTTCATTCCAGATCATGGACCGATCCTCACGCGACCTGTCGAGGCCACGATGACGTTCAGCGTCCGTCCATCGACGGGGTTGGTCACGGTATACGTGCCGGGAGTCGATGCCCCACCGAGATAGGTGAAGATGACGTCGGCGGTGGCGGCCGACACCGTGACGTTGTTCGCGAGCTGAATGTCGCCGTTGGATGCCGTTCCGATGCCCGTCCACGCGGCGCCACCGCAGGTCGGCGTGTGGTAGCGCACCCTGTTGCCCTGTCGCCTGACGCAGACGGTGGTGTTCTCCTTGATGGCGAGATGGCGCGCGCTGTTCAGAATCACCGACAGCTCTTCGGCGCCCGCGCGCAGCGTGGACGTGCGCCAGTAGCTGATGAGAACCGGTGTGCTCACCGCCATGATGATGCCGATGATGGCGACGACCACCACCAGCTCGATCATCGTGAAGCCGCGCGCACCTAGGCTGCGAAGACGTCGAGGTACCATCGCACCATCCTTTCGCCCCAGAAGAGGCCGACCGCTCCCCCTGCTGCAAGGAAAGGACCAAACGGGATCGGGTCCTTTCGGCCACGCAGACCGGATGCGATGAGCGCGACGGCCAACGCGCCGCCGAGCACGACGGCGATGAATATCGTGAGCAGAACGACCTTCCAGCCCAGAAATGCGCCCAACATCGCGCCAAGCTTCATGTCGCCGCCACCCATGCCACCACCGCTTGCCAGGATGATAACCAAAAACGTACCCCCGCCGACCATGATTCCGATGGCCGAGTCGATCCAGGGCACGCGTCCTGTGGCCAGATTGGCAACGAAGCCCGCCACTATGCCCGGCAGCGAGATGACATCGGGGATGATCTGGTGTTGAAAATCGATCCCGGTGATCGCCACGAGCATGGAGACGAGGAGCGCGGCGCTCACGAATTCCGGCGTGGGGCCGAACTGCCAGTACGCGATCCCGAAGAGGGCGCCGGTCGTCGCTTCCACGATGGGGTACCGCCACGGGATGTTGATCCCGCATCGCCGGCACCGGCCGCGCAGCGCCGCGAACGACAGCAG
>JBBDXO010000044.1:0-5674 GCA_040902295.1 Candidatus Rokuibacteriota bacterium
GCCCGCCTCGGCGTCATCGCGGTGGGGCCCGAGAGCGCCTCGTCCACGCCGGGGCCCGTCTGCTACGGCCGCGGCGGCGAGGAGCCGACGGTCACCGACGCCAACCTCGTCCTGGGGTACCTGAATCCGGACTACTTCGCGGGCGGCGCCCTGCGCCTGCGCCCGGGGGCGGCCGCGCGCGCCCTCGACGCGCGCGTGGCGGCGCCCCTCGGCCTGTCCATCGAGGAGGCGGCGTGGGGCGTCCACGCCATCGTGAACACGAACATGGAGCTGGCCACCCGCGTGGTGTCCATCGAGCGCGGGCGCGATCCGCGCGGCCTGACGCTGGTGGCCTTCGGCGGCTCCGGACCGGTGCACGGCTGCCGTCTGGCCCAGGCCCTCGGCATTCCCCGCGTCATCCTGCCCGCGGCCGCCGGCGTCACCGCCGCCATCGGTCTCCTCGCCGCCGAGGTGCGCTTCGACGTGGCGCGCACGTACGTGCGCCGGCTGGACGCCGTCGATCCCGCGCGCGTGAGCGCGATGTACGACGACATGGCGGCGCAGGCGACGGCGGTGGTGCGCGAGTCCGCCGTCACCGGCCCCATCACCGTGCAGCGGGCGGCCGACGGGCGCTACGTGGGGCAGGGCTACGAGCTGACGGTGGCGGTGCCGCCGGGGCCGCTCGATGCGGCGGCGCTCGCGCGCGTGCGCGCCGCCTTCGACGAGATCTACGCCGCGCGCTACGGCTACGCCAGCCCCGGCGAGCCCGTGGAGATCGTGACCTGGAAGCTGTCGGCCATCGGCGGCGCGCCGCGGGTGACCCTGAGCAAGGCGGGGGCGGGCGACGCCACCGGGGGCCGCCGCGAGCGGCGCCGCGCGTACTTTCCGGAGACGCACGGCTACGTCGATTGCCCGGTCTTCGACCGCGACGCGCTGGCGGCGGGCATGCAGATCGCCGGCCCCGCCATCGTGGAAGAGCGGGAGTCCACCTCCGTGCTGCCGCCGGGCGTGCTGGCCACCGTGGACGAGTACGCCAACCTCATCGTGGCCATCCCGTGAACCCGATCACCCTCGGCGTCATCTGGGGCGCGCTGCAGTCGATCGCGGTGGAGATCGGCACCACCGTGCACCGGACGGCGTACTCCGAGCAGGCGCGGGAGGGCCAGGACTTCTCCGTGGCCGTCTTCGACCGGCACGGGCGCATGGTGGCGCAGGGCCCGTACAGCCCCGGCCACATGGGCGCCATGTCGTTCGCGGTGAGGAACGCGCTCGCCGCGCATCCGGTGGAGACGCTGCGCCCGGGCGACGCGATATTGCTGAACGACCCCCTCCTGGGCTCGGGCCACCTGCCGGACTTCTTCATCACGCAGCCGGCGTTCCACGAAGGCGAGCTGGTGGGCTTCGCGGTCAACATCCTGCACCACACGGACGTGGGCGGGCAGCGGCCGGGCAGCCAGGGGGTCGAAGGCATCTTCGATTATTTCCAGGAGGGCCTGCGCATCCCGCCCACGAAGGTGTGGAGCGGGTACCGGGAAGAGGCCGGCATCATCGGCATCATCGGCGCCAACACGCGCACGCCCGACAAGGTGCTGGGCGACCTGCGCGCCCAGCGCAGCGCGCTGCGCGTGGGCGAGCTGCGCCTGGTGGAGCTGTGCGAGCGCCACGGGCGCGCGGAGGTGTTCGCGGCGATGGACGAGATCATCGCCCGCAGCGAGGCCGGCATGCGGGCGGCCATTGCCGGAATCCCGGACGGCGTGTACGCGTTCGAGGACTTCCTCGACGACTACGGCCCCGGCACCGATCCGCTGCGGGTGGCGGTGACGGTCACGGTGGCCGGCGACGCCCTGACCATCGACTACGCGGGCTCGAGCCCGCAGACGGCGTCGGGCATGAACTCCTACATCAACTACACGCGCTCGTACTCCTACGCGGCGGTGAAGTGTCTGACCGATCCCTTCGGCCCCATGAACGAGGGCGCGCTGCGGCCGATCACCGTGATGGCGCCGGAGGGCTCCTTCCTCAATCCGCGCCCGCCCGCGGGCGGCGGGCCGCGCGCCATCATCTGCTACCGCACGTTCGAAGCGGTCATCGGGGCGCTGGCGCCCGCGCTGCCCGCGCGCGTGGCCGCGGCCGCCTCGCACTTCGCCAACCCGACCTTCGGGGGGTGGGACCGCGCGCGCGGGCGGCGCTTCGTCGCCTACGAGCTGGTGCTGTCGGGCACGGGGGCGCGCGCCACGAAGGACGGCTGCGAGGCGATGGCGTACGCGTTCAACGCCTCCAACATCCCCGTGGAGGCGCAGGAGGCCCACCAGCCCATCGTGGTGGAGCGCTTCGAGCTGGTGGGCGACTCCGCGGGGGCGGGCACGTTCCGCGGGGGCTGCGGCATCCGGCGCGACCTGCGCTTCCTCGCCGACGAGGGCAAGCTCACCAACCTGTCGGAGCGCGAGAAGTTTCCGCCCTATGGACTCTTCGGCGGAGGCACCGGCGCCCTCGCCCGCACGCTGATCAATCCGGGGCCGGGCGAGGAGCGCGTGCACGGCAAGCAGTCGCGCGAGTTCGCCTACGGCGACGTCATCTCCTTCCAGCAGTCGGGCGCGGGCGGCTACGGCGATCCCTTCCGGCGCGATCCCGCGCGCGTGCTGGAGGACGTGCTCGACGACTACGTCTCGGTGGACGCGGCGCGCGCGCGGTATGGCGTCGTGATCACCGGCGCGGGGATGGCTTGCCGCGTGGACGAGGCCGCCACCGCCGCGCTGCGCGGCGCGCGCCCGTGATCGCCTTCACGCCCGAGCAGGAGGAGTTCCGCCGGAGCGTGGCGCGCTTCGTCGACACCGAGGTCGTGCCCGCCGCCGACGCCATCGACGAGCGCGCCGAGTTTCCCACCCCATTGTTCAAGCGCATCGGCGCGCTCGGCTACTTCGGCCTGCGGTACCCGGAGGCGTACGGCGGCGCCGCCGCCGGCATGACGACGTACTGCCTGTTCGCCGAGGAGCTGGCGCGGGGCTCGCTGTCGCTGGCGGCGGCGGCGTGCATGCAGTCGCTGATGGGCACGTACTTCATCTACAAGTACGGCGGCGAGGGACTGCGCGCGCGCTATCTCGTCCCCGCGCTGCGCGGCGATCTCGTGGCCACCTTCGCCCTCACGGAGCCCAACGCGGGCTCGGACATCGCCGGCATCACCACCCGCGCCGAGCGCCGGGGCGACGGGTGGGTGCTGCGCGGCGCCAAGACGTGGGTGACGAACGCGCCCGTGGCCGACGTGCTCACGGTGGCGGCGAAGACCTCGGGCGAGCGGGG
Organism: Candidatus Rokuibacteriota bacterium; assembly: GCA_040902295.1. Taxonomy (GTDB): domain Bacteria; phylum Methylomirabilota; class Methylomirabilia; order Rokubacteriales; family CSP1-6; genus JBBDXO01. The sequence goes on from JBBDXO010000044.1 coordinate 3,277, forward strand.
CATGAAGAGCATCGCCCTCTTCCTGCTCGACCGCGCCACGATGCGGGGCATCGCCCTCGGCAAGAAGATCGACAAGATGGCGGTGCGCGCCTCGGAGACGGGCGAGATCCTGCTCGACGACGTGGAGGTGCCCGGCGACCACCTGCTCGGGGGTGAGACGGGCGGCGTGGACAAGATCTCCACCATTCTCTCGGAGATCCGGGTGATGACGGCGGCGCTCTCCGTCGGCCTCGCGCGCGCGGCGTACGGCGCGGCGCTCGCCTATTCGCGCGAGCGCGTCGCCTTCGGCAAGCCCATCGGCGAGCACCAGGCGATCTCGTTCAAGCTCGCCGACATGCTGACGTCGATCCACGCCGCCGCCCTGCTCACGTACCAGGCGGCCGCCCGCATGGACGCCGGCCACGCCGTCGGGCGGGAGGCGGCCATGACGAAGCTCTTCGCCTCCGAGGCGGCGGTGAAGGTGACCGACGAGGCGGCGCGCATCTTCGCCTCCTACGGCCTCGCCATGGAGTACCCGGTGCAGCGGTATTTCCGCGATGCCCGATTCCTGCTGCCCGGGGGCGGCACCTCGGAGATCCTGAGAGTCGTCATCGGCCGCGACCTCGACTGGGACCGCGGCACGGCGTTTCAATGAGGGAGAGGTCATGACACGGGTGGCGCTCGTGGGCGCGGGGGTGTCGAAGTTCGGGGTGCGCAAGGCGAGCTATCGCGACCTCATCTGGGAAGCGGGCAAGGCGTGCTTCGACTCCCTGCCCGCGATCCGGCCGAAGGACGTGGAAGGGCTCGTGGTGGGCTCGGTCATGCCGGAGCGGACGGCGTTCCAGAGCCACATCTCGTCGATGGCCGCGGAGGCGCTCGGCATCCGGCCCAGCGTGCTGAGCGCGCGCACCGAGCACATGTGCGCCTCCGGCACCGTCGGCATCCGCTACGCCTACGCGTTCATCGCGGCCGGCCTCGCCGACCTCGTGATGGTGCTGGGCGTCGAGAAGCTGAACCAGCCCAGCGGCGACGAGGCCATCCTGAACATGGGCACGGGCGTCGACCGCGAGTGGGAGGCCGCCTTCGGGCTCACGGCGCCGCCGTGCTTTGCCCTTGCCGCCCAGCGCCACATGGCGCAGTACGGCACGACGGAGGAGCAGCTCGCGCTGGTGGGCGTCAAGAACCACAACCACGCCGCCCGGAACCCGAACGCCCACTTCAACAAGGGCGCCACGCTGGACCAGGTGCTGTGCTCGCGGATGATCGCAAGCCCGCTGCGCCTGTTCATGTGCTCGCCCATCACGGACGGGGCGGCGGCGGTCCTCGTGGCCAGCGAGGAGCGCGCGCGGACGCTGACGGATACGCCGGTGTGGATCCGCGGCACCGGCCAGGCGCTCGACGGCTTTCAGCTCACCTCGCTGCCCGAGGACTACGCGCACTGGCCCGCCATGAAGCGTGCCGCGGATGCCGCGTACCGGATGGCGGGCGTGGCGGCGGGCGACATCGACCTCGCCGAGGTGCACGACTGTTTTTCCATCGCCGAGCTGATCGCGTACGAGGAGCTCGGGTTCTGCAAGAAAGGCGAGGCGGGGCCGTTCGTGGCCGCCGGGCGCAGCGGCTACGGTGGCGACGTCGTCGTCAACCCGCGCGGCGGCCTCATCGGCTGCGGCCACCCGCTGGGCGCCACGGGCGTGGCGCAGGCGGCCGAAGTCTTCGTCCAGCTCCGCGACGAGGCGGGCGCGCGCCAGGTGCCGGAGGCCGCCGTCGCCCTCACGCACAACAACAGCGGCATGGGCGAGCACGTGGTGATGATCTACGGCCGCGACGGCGCGTGATGGCCGCCTACCTCCGCGCCACCGACCCCTTCCCGCTCGAAAGCGCCGAGCACACCCGGCTCCACGAGTTCTACACACGCCTGGCCACGGGCCGGCTCGCCACCACGAAGTGTTCCGGCTGCGGTCGCACCGCGTGGCCCCCCCGCGGCTTCTGCCCCGACTGCACGAGCGACCAGTTCGAATGGATCGACCTGCCCACGGAAGGCACCGTGCACGGCTTCACCGTCCAGGAGACCGGCCTCCCATCAGGCTTCGACGCCCCCCGCGTCTTCGCCATCATCACGGTCGGCGCCCACCGGATCTTCTCTGTCGTCACCGGCGCCGATCCCACCACGCTCGCCATCGGTACGCGCGTGCGCCTGGCCCCGATGAAGATCGCGAACGGTCCCAAAGACGAGCCACGCTGGCTGCCGGCGTTCACCCTCGCATGACCGCGGCCGGCGTGCGTTCGGCGGGCGCGGCTCGGGCTTGGGGGGGCCGGGACCCTGTACGACGCGGCCCCACGCCGGCGGATCGAGGAGCGTCGCGGCTGTGCCGCGGCGCTGCCGAGCGCGGGGGGCTTGGGGGGCCCGCCCGGGGCCCCC
>JBBDXO010000044.1:5684-7097 GCA_040902295.1 Candidatus Rokuibacteriota bacterium
GAGGCCCCCCATGTAACGAATCGCCCAGCCGCCCTCGGTCCGATTCGGCCACCATCCACGTGGTCGCCGGCCCCCCCAAGCCCGAGCCGCGACCGCCGAACGCACGCCGGTTCGACAGATCGCGCATGAAAGTGCTGATCGCCAAGCCAGGCCTCGACGGCCACGACCGCGGCGCGAAGGTCGTCGCGCAGGCACTGCGGGACGCGGGCGTGGAGGTCGTCTACACGGGGCTCAAGCGGACGCCGGACGAGATCGTGCAGGAGGCGATCCAGGAGGACGTCGACGTGGTCGGGCTGTCGGTGCTGTCGGGCGCGCACCTGATGCTGTCCCGCCGCGTGCTCGAGGGGCTCAAGGCGCAGAAGGCGGGCGACATCCGGGTCGTCGTGGGCGGCACCATCCCGCCGCGCGACGTGGAGGCGCTGCTGGCGCTCGGCGTGAGCCGGGTGTTCCCGATGGGCACGCCGCTGCCGGCCATCGTGGCTGCCTTCAAGGAGCCCGCGTGATCCCGGCGTGGGTCGATCGCGAGCGCTATCCCTTCGAGTCGCGGGCGCTGAACGTGGGCGCGGGCACGATGCGCTACGTCGACGAGGGGAGCGGCCCGCCGATCGTGATGGTGCACGGCACACCGACGTGGTCGTTCCTCTACCGCGATCTCGTCAGGGGGCTGCGCGATCGCTATCGCTGCGTGGTTCCCGATCAGCTCGGCTTCGGCCTCTCCGACAAGCCCACCGGCGCCTCATATCGCCCCGACGACCAGGCCCAGCGACTGACCCGGCTCATCGACACGCTGGCGCTCAAGGACGTCACGCTGATGGTGCACGACTTCGGCGGGCCCATCGGCCTCGCGTACGCCATCGAGCATCCCGCCAACGTGCGCCGGCTCGTGCTGTTCAACACGTGGATGTGGTCGCTCGCGGGCGACCGGCAGATGCAGTGGATCAGGCGCGCGCTCGGCGGGCGGCTGGGACGCGTCCTCTACGAGCACTCCGCGTTCCCCGTGAACGTGCTCTTCCGTCGCGCCTTCGGCGACCGCCGCCGTTACACTCCGGAGGCGCACGCGCAGTACCTGGGCCCCCTGCGCGATCCGGCGGCGCGGCACGCCACCTGGATCTACGCACGCGAGCTGCTGGGATCGAGCTCGTGGTATGGCACCCTGTGGCAGCGGCGCAGCCGCATCGCGCGCATCCCCGCGCTGCTGGTGTGGGGGATGAAGGATCCGGCCTTTGCCCGGTGCCTGCCGCGCTGGCGTGGCCTCTTCACCGACGCCGAGGTGGTCGAGCTGCCGGACGTGGGCCACGCGCCGATGGAGGAGCGGGCCCCGGAGATCACGCCCGTCATCGCGCGCTTCCTCGAGACAGGGACGGCACCATGAGAGAGCCGACGCTGCACGCGGGCCTGCCCATCAAGCCGGTC
>JBBDXO010000045.1:0-7096 GCA_040902295.1 Candidatus Rokuibacteriota bacterium
TTTCGGGGGGGGCCCCCGACTTGCCCCCCCACACCCCCCAACGCTCGGCGCGCCCCGGCACAGCCGTGGCGCGCCTCGATCACACCCCCCAACGCTCGGAACCCGTGGCGCTCCTCGATCATGCGGTCATCATCGCGCCCTGCTGGGGGCGCGCACGGCGGTGAGGGGCAGGCAGGCGAGACCGATGGCGGCGAGGATGACGTAGAGGACGGCGGGCGGCGTCCATGCCAGCGTGGTGGTGGCGATCACGGGGCCGATGAAGGCGGCGCCGATGCGGGCGGAGTTGATGAGGCCGATGGCGGCCCCGCCCGCCGACTGCGTGACGCGCGAGACGACGATGGGAAAGATGGGTGCGATGAACAGCACCTGCAGGAAGCGCAGCGCGCCGTAGAGCCACACCGAGTCCACGAGCGCGAGCGCGGCCACCGAGAGCGACGAGGCGACCAGCAGCACCGCGATGAGGCGATGCTCCGGCCACGCCTCGCTGAGCCACGGCGCCAGGAGGGAGCCGAGGGCGGCGGCGGCGCCGGAGGCGAAGATGACGAAGCCCCCCACCTCCAGCATGCGCGCGGGGTCGACGCCGAGCGGCGGCAGCACCTGGGGCAGGATCGCGGTGAGGAAAAAGATCTGGGTGGAGCCGGCCAGTAGCAGGAGGGCGACCGCGATCACCTCGCGCCACGGCGTCGGCCCGGCGGCGGCGCGCCGTTCCTCCCGCGCCCCCGCCGCCGGCACGCCCCAGTGCACCAGCGCGCCGCAGGCCACGAGCACCAGCCCTCCCAGCACGAACGACTCCTGAAAGCCGAGACGCGCGGCCGCGATGGCGCCCGCGAGGGGGCCGATCACCTGCCCCACCGTCATCGCCGACTGCACGGCCGCCACCTGCCGCCGCACCTCGCGGATGTCGGCGGAGCGCCCCGCGCTCATGAAGGCGAAGGTCGACGCCGCGCCCATGACGCCGAGCACCAGGCGCGACAGGAACAGCTCCGGCAGCGTGCGGGCGATGGCCATGCCGAAGAAACCGACGCCCTGCACCGCCTGCACGAGGGCGTACAGCGTCTTGGGATCGCCGCTGCCGCCGAGGCGGCCCCACAGCGGCGCCGTCACCACCGTCACGAGCGGCGTGATGCCGAGGATCCAGCCCGTCCATCGCAGCGTGGCACCCGCGTCCCAGGTGGAGATCGCCTGGATATGGAAGGGCAGGCTGATGTACACGAACGACCACGAAAACGAACCGAAGAACATCGTGAGGACGAGCGCGTGATGGCCGCTGAGCGACACGCCCGCTTTCAGACGAGGGTCACCACGGCAGGAGGGATCACGCCGGCACGAATCGTGGCAGAACCCGGCACGGCACGCAACTCGCGCGCGTGCCGCCTCATGGCGCTCCCCACGCGTCCCAGAAGCGGCCGGCGTGGACGAGCGACGTGTCGATGTCCTCGTCCAGCAGGTACCCCGCGGCGGCGAGCGCCGTCGCCGCCTCGCGGACGCGCGCGAGATAGTCGTCGCGCGAGCGATAGCGCTCGGCGATCGACGGGCGCGGGTCGCCCGCCTTCTCGCGCTCCCCGCGCGTCTTCGCGAAGGGCAGCGTGGCGCCCGCGAAGTAGAGCATCTGGTCGGCGCCGCCGATGTCCGGATGGCGCAGGTTCCAGCCGGTGTGGGTCGCGAGCGGCACCGTGACCTCGGGCACCGGAATGCCGGCGCGCTCGTTGCCGTCGTCGTCCACCGCGCTCACGCGCGTGCCGTAGGTGGGCCCCTCCTTCGGCGGCAGCGTGGTGAAGTCGCGGCGCTGCGGCCGGTCGTGATGGATCGGATACCGGGCGCCCGGGATGCGCTCGAAGAACTTGCCGGGATCGGACGGATCGACCGCGGTGCCGTCGGCGATCCGCGGCACCCGGCTCGGCGGCGGCACGGTGCCATCCGCCGTCCAGCGGTCGAGATGCACGAGCAGCGCGCGCAGCAGGCGGCCGTAGTTCACGACGGACCGGATGTGCCGGGAGCGCTCGGGCCAGCCGCGCGGGTCGGCCGCGACGGTGGTGGTGTCGGTCGGAGGCCAGAGGCCCGTCCCGTGCTCGGTGCCGGTGAAGTGGTAGACGCGCACGCCGGGGCCCGGCTCCTCATCGCGCATGCCCGCGTGGTCGGTGTGGATCAGCGAGGCATCGCCGCGGTGATACTCGAACGACGTGTTGGTGTAGAAGACCTTCAGCCCGCCGCGCGGCTCCACGTGCGTCGGCTCCAGGCGGTCCATCATCGACGGCCGGTCCTTGGAGTTCTGACCGAAGCGGTCGTTGAACTCGCCCAGCATCGCGCCCGCCACGTTGGCGATGAGGCCGTCGAACGCGCGGCGTCCCGCCTCGTCGGCGTTGACGTCGTGATGGACGAGCGTGCGGAGCAGGCGCCCCGTCTGCGATCGTCCGTAGCCGTGCGCGCGGTGGACGGCGCCGGGCGCGGGATGGCCCTCGCTGGCGCCGCCATACTTCATCCACGCGGCCGCGTCGCGGAGCGCGGCCATGCCGAGCCCGAGCACCTTCGCGCCCACCGCCGTGTACACGCACTGGTAGATGCGTCCCCGGGTGAAGCCGCCGTCGAGCTCGATGTGCCGCCGATCACGAAAGCGCCACTGCTCACGCGGGATCACGGTGACCTCGCCGTCGAGCTGGTCGCGCACCACGAGCACGGCGTCGGGCTGCGCGAGATCCGCCGCGTCGTACGGCTCGTGGCCGCGGTCCGACAGCATGAACGCGTCGACGTCGACGGGCGCCTGGAGCTGGACGTACACGCGCCCGGTGAGGCGCCGGCCGCCCGCAGCGAGCGCCTCCGGCGCGTGCAGGCGCAGAAGGCCCGGCACGTCCGGCGGAAGATCGCTCTGCCAGCCGCACGACAGCACCATCCACCCGTGGCGCATGAGCCAGCCGTCGCCGGTGTCGAGGGGCGGATCCGGATCCGCGCCCGGCACGAGGGTGGGGCGGGTGGCGTGGTTGAAGTTCGGGACGGAGACGGTGTGGCCGCGGTTCACGACGTCGATGAGCACGCGCCCGCTGGCTTTCACGCGCTCCACGGGGAGGAGGAGCGAGACGTCGGCGGCGACGCCGACGCGGCCGCCGGCGTCCCGGGGGGCGAGGGCGAGGTCGGTGATCGCCCGGTTCGCGGCGTGCGCGGGATCGACGGTGAAGTGAAGACGGCCCTTCAGCTCCTCGTAGGGGCCGACGGCGCCGAAGGCGCGCCCCTCGGCGAGGGGGCGGCGCCGCGTGATGTCGAACCGCGTGACCGGCATGGCCGCCACCCTACCACGACGTGGCCGGGGCGGGCGTGGCTGCTCGCCTACGTTCGCACGTCGATGTGCCACGTCTCCGCCGCATGCTGGGCGGTCGTGATATCGAACATCTGCCCGTTGGGGTCGAGATACTTGCGCTCGGTCATGGGCCCCCGGCCGGCGCCGAGGATCTCGCCGCTGTAGACGGCGCCGTTGGCCTCGACGGCGGCGGCGACCGCCTCCATGTCGTCGATGAGGAATCCGAGATGATGCAAGCCCCGGCGGCTCTCGCCCTTCATGTTGACGTTGGAGGGGTGGATGATCACGAGGCTCACCACGCCGTCCGAGAGCCCGATCGCCGTGTCCGTCTGGCGCACGCGCGTCATCCCGAACGACTGCTCGTAGAACGTCGCGGTCTTCTCCATGTCCTCGACGACCATCGCGACGTGGCGCAGCTTTGCCATGGCCAGTCTCCTTCTCTCACGACTCGAGGATGCAAAACCCCTGGGCCTCGACGCCCAGCGCCACGTTGAACTTGGAGCGGAAGTTCTCGAGGGCGACGGCCGCCGTCAGCTCGACGATCTGGGCCTCCGAGAAGTGCGAGCGCACCCGCGCGAAGAGCGCGTCGGAGACCTTCTGGCCGGTGATCGTCATCGCCTCCGCGAACTCGAGGGCGGCGCGCTCGTCGTCGGCGAAGAGCGGGCTCTCCGCCGCGCGCGCGACGTCACGGATCTTGTCCTCGGCCGCCCCCGCCTGCATCCCACGGGATGCATTGATGTCGATTCAGAAGGGACAGCCGTTGATGAGCGCCACGCGCAGGTAGACCAGCGAGCGAAGCTGCGGCGCCAGCAGGCCCGACTTCTCCACCGCCGCCGACAGCTGCTTGGCCGCCTTCATGATGCCGGGGGTGTGGGCCTGGACCTTGGTGGGGTTCAGCACGTAGCCGAACGCCTCGTGCTCCTTCGCGAACACATCGTTCAGAATGGGGTCGTCGCCGGGCTCCTCGATCTCGCGTATGCGTGGCATGGCGGGATTATACCCTCCGCCTCTTTCAGCGCGAGCGGGACAGGTAGTGCTCCACCCCGGGCAGCGCGTCGAGCAGGACTTCGCCCACCACGGCCAGGCTGCGCGCCGAGACCTTGTCGACGGTGTCCTCGGCGGTGTGCCACGGCGGGTAGTCGAAGTCGATGAGGAGCGTGGCCGGCACGCCCGCGCGGAGGAAGGGCACGTGGTCGTCCTCGACGGCCATGGCGTCGGCGTGGAAATGGGCACCGTACCCGAGCCGGGCTGCGCTCGCCCACACGATGTCGGTCAGCCACGGCGTGGAGGTGGCCTCGCGGCGGATGACGAGGTCGCGGTCGCCGATCATGTCCACGAGCAGCATCGCGCGCGGCAGCCGGCTCGTGCGCCGCAGCTCGGCGGCGAGATGACGCGAGCCGTACAGGCTGTCACGCTCCGTCCACGATTCCAGCGCCTCCTCGCCGTCGAACCACACCACCCAGTACGTGTATTCCTGCGGCCTCGCCGCCAGCCGGCGGGCGAGCTCGATGAGCAGGGCGGTGCTGGAGCCGCCGTCGTTGGCGCCCACGAAGCGGAAGTCCTTGAACACCTTCGTGTCGTAGTGACCCGCGAGCATGATGACGTCGGGACGGCGGCCCTTCACCACCGCCACCACGTTGGCCATGGCCACGATCCCCTGCGGCGTCCGGGCCTGGAACGGACGCGCGTGGCCGGTGACGCCGACCTTCTTCAGCTCCGCGATGATGTACGCGCGCGCGCGGGCGGAAGCCTCGGAACCGGCCGGGCGCGGGCCCAATGCCACCAGGCGCTCGACGTGGCGGAGCGCGGCGGCGCCGTCGAACACCGGCGGCGAGGCGGCGGTGGCCATCGTCGAGCACGCGCAGGCCAGCAGCAGGAGGGCGAGCACACGGGCCGATCTGCGCATGCGCACCCTCACCGCTTCTCCCCGACGGCCCCGTAGTAATTCATGGTGAGCACGAAGCCGCCCTCGGCCACCAGCGTCGTGAAGCCATCCAGCCACGTCTGCGCGGTGGGCTCGTCCACGATCCCGAACTGCACGGCGTTCTCCGCGCGACGCTCCAGGAAGATCTTGCTGAACGGCTCCAGCGCGGTGTCCTGGTAGACGTCCGTGCGGAGGCGGACGTCGTGCAGCCCGGCCGCGCGCAGGAGGCCGGGCAGCCGGCGCCCGCTGTACGGCTCCTCGTAGATGTGCCGCGCGACCCCGTGCATGATGCGGTCGGTCAGCGCATGATCGGGATGCGCCACCGCGATCACGCCGAAGTCCTGGTCCTGCAGCCCCACGCGGCCGCCCTTGCGCGTCACGCGCACCATCTCGCGCACGACGGCGAGCGGCTCCGCGACGTGCAGGATGACGGTGATGGCGAGCGCCACGTCGAAGCGGTGGGCCCCGAAGGGCAACGTCGCGCCCGCCCCCTCGCGGACGACCATGGGCGCGTGGCCCGGCGCGGCCGCGCAGAGCAACCGCGCCACCTTGAGCAGCTCGCGGCTGGGATCGATGCCGGTCACGCGCCCGCGCGCGCCCGCCATCCGGGCCGCATCACGGAGCACCACGCCGGTACCGCAGCCCACCTCGAGCACGTGGGCGCCGGGCCGGATGGGCACGAAGCCGAGGAAGCGACGGCGGAGGCGGCGCTGGGTGGGCGTACGGCCGCGCGCCTCCAGCATCTGGGCAAGCTTGGCGATGTTCGGGGCGGCGTGGGCATCGACCTCACGCCAGGGATCGCGGTGGGTCACGCGGCGCGGCGGGTCAGCGGGCGGCGTAGCGGGAGGCGCAATCGGCGCTGCAGAAGGCCACGTCGCCCCGGCTCACCGCGCGGGAGCGCACGACGTACGTCTGGCAGACGGGATCCTTGACCAGCTCGTCGCGCAGCGCGCGGGGGGCTTTGGCGGCGCCGCCGACAGCGCCGCGGCGCAGGAACGGCGCCAGCATCGCGACGAAGGCGAGCACCCAGACGAGGAAGACGGCGACACGCATCGGCTCAGCGCTCCGGCTTGATCGAGACCGCACGCAGGAACTCCTTGTCCTGCGACGTGAGCTCCGTCGAGAAGGCGCCACGGCTGCGGGAGCCCGAGAAGAAGATGCCCGTGTCCGCGCCCCGCTTGAGGATCTCCTGCACGGCGTCACGCGCGGCCTCGGTGGCGGCAAGCGAGACCTCGATGGTCTGCAGCAGCTTCTTCATGAGCGCGTCGGGCTGACGTTCCCTGGCCATCCTCGCTACCATAACATACCGTCGTTGCTATACTTCGCGGCCATGCGGCCCTGGATTGCCGGCACCTCCGTGGCGCGGTACGCGCGCGGCAAGCTCACCCTTCGCGAGGACACCTGGCGGCTGCCGGACGGCCGCGAGGTCGTGTACCCGGTGCTGGCCGTCGGCATCACCGTGGGAGTCCTGCCATTGGTGGACGCCGGCCGCGTCCTGCTCGTGCGACAGTTCCGCCACCTCCAGCGGGGGCTGTCGTGGGAGCTGCCCGGCGGCGGCGCGCTCCCCGGTGAGAGCCCCGAGGCCGCCGCGCAGCGCGAGCTGCGCGAGGAGGCGGGCTACCGGGCGGCGGCGATCACCTTCCTCACGCGCTTCCATCCGTCCAACGCCTACCTCGACGAGGAGGCCTACTGCTACGTGGCCACCGGCCTCACCCCCGATCCCCTGCCCGCCGACGACGACGAGTTCATCGAGCGCTCCGTGGTCTCCCTGCGCGAGGCGGTCCGGATGGCGGTGCAGGACGAGATCACCGAGGCGGTGTCGAAGATGACGCTCCTGCACTACGCGCTGACCCACGGAATGCCGCACATGGGAAATCCCTGAG
>JBBDXO010000046.1:0-5193 GCA_040902295.1 Candidatus Rokuibacteriota bacterium
GAGTCCGTGGCCACGCCGTGCGGCGCCACGAACTGCCCCGGCTTCTCGCCGCCCACCCGGTCGCCCACGCGGCTGATGAGCTCGCCCTTGATGGACAGGATCGACACGCGGTTGCCGATGTTCGGCGTGGCCGCGTTGACGGCGAGGTCGCTGCCCAGCTCGCCCACGAAGAAGATGTCGCCCTGGCGGGCGTCGGCGGCGAGGCCGCAGGGCCGGTGCAGGTTGTTCCACTGGGCGAGGTACTGGCCGCTGCCGTCGAAGATCTGGACGCGGTGGTTCTCGCGGTCGGCGACGTAGACGAGCCCGGCGGCGTCGGTGGCGATGTTGTGGGGCACGTTGAAGCAGCCGGGATCGGTGCCGGGCTCCCCCCACGACGAGATGTGCCGCCCCTTGGGATCGAACTTGTGCACGCGGCAGTTGCCGTAGCCGTCGGAGATGTACACGTCGCCCGTGCGCGGGCACAGCGCCACGTGCGTGGGCCGGTTGAACGGCTTGCCCCCGTACAGCGTGGACGGCGTGTCCGGGTCGCCGATGGTGAGCAGGAGCTTGCCCTCCGGCGTGAACTGGCGAATGGTGTGGTGCAGGTCGTCCGTCAGCCAGAGCGAGCCGTCGGGCCCGATGGTGATGCCGTGCGCGCGCCGGAACACACCCTCGCCCCACGCGCGCAGGAACCGTCCCTCGCGGTCGAAGACGATCACGGGGTGCCGGCCGCGATTGAAGACGTACACGTTGTCCTTGGCGTCCACGGCGACGCTCGTCGCCTCCACGAACGTATACCCCTCGGGCAGCCGCCCCCACCCTTCCACCGGACGATAATTCATCATGGCCTCCTCGCCGTCGCGACACGGCGCCGCCTATACTGCCACGGGGCGCCTGTAAGATGACGGGCATGCTGTGCACGGCCTGTGGGGCGGAGAACCGGGACGGCGTCAAGTTCTGCGAGGAGTGCGGCGCCTCGCTCGAGCGCGCCTGCCCCCGGTGTGGCGCGCGGGTGGTGGCGGGCAAGAAGTTCTGCGGCGAGTGTGGCACCGCCCTCGCCGGCCCCGCCGGCGAGCGCTTCGCCTCGCCGCACGCCTACACGCCGCCCCATCTGGCCGAGCGCATCCTCAAGGAGCGCTCCGCCCTGTCGGGCGAGCGCAAGCAGGTGACGGTGCTCTTCGCCGACGTCGCCGGCTTCACGTCGATGTCCGAGCGCCTCGATCCCGAGGACGTGCACGGCCTCATCAACGGCGGCTTCGAGGTGATGCTGGCCGGGATCCACCGCTTCGAGGGCACCGTGAACCAGTTCCTCGGCGACGGCCTCATGGCGCTCTTCGGCGCCCCCGTCGCGCACGAGGACCATCCGCAGCGGGCGGCGCACGCCGCGCTCGCCATGCAGGCCGCCCTCACCGCCTATCGCGAGCGCCTGCGCCGCGAGCGCGGCGTCGACTTCCGCGTGCGCATGGGCCTCAACACCGGGCTCGTGGTGGTGGCCGCCATCGGCGACAACCTGCGCATGGACTACACGGCGGTGGGGGACATCACGAACACGGCCGCCCGCATGCAGCAGCTCGCCGAGCCCGGCCAGATCGTGATCGCCGAGGCCACCGAGCGGCTCATCGCCCCCTACTTCGAGCTGCAGCCGCTCGGCACCTTCGCCGTGAAGAACCGGGAGCAGCCGGTGGCCGCGTACGCGCTCGGCCGCGCGCGGCGCCGCGTCTCGCGCCTCGCCGCGCGCGCCTCGCAGGGGCTGGCGCCCTTCGTGGGCCGGGACGACGCGCTCGCCTCGCTCGATCGCGCATGGACCGCCGTGCAGGGAGGGCGCGGGCAGCTCGCGCTGGTGGTGGGCGACGCCGGCATCGGCAAGTCGCGCCTGCTCCTGGAGCTGCGCCGGGAGGTGGGCGACACCGCCACGTGGATCGAGGGCGCCTGCATCTCGTTCGGCCAGTCCATTCCCTTCCTGCCCATCGCCGACATGCTGCGGCGCGCCTTTGCCATCGGCGACGCCGACGGCGAGGCGGAGGTGATCGCGAACGTTCAGCGCGGGATCGCCGTCATGGGGCCCGACGCGGCGGCCGCGGAGCCCTACCTGCGCTACCTGCTCGCGGTGGACCCGGGCGACCCCGCCGTGCCCGCCATGGACCCCGGGCTGAGGCGCGACCGCATCGTGAAGGCCATCCAGCGCCTCGCGGCGGCGGGCAGCCGCCGGCGTCCGCTCGTGCTCGTCGTGGAGGACGCCCACTGGATCGACCCCGCCTCGGAGGACTTCCTCACCGCCCTTGCCGACGTCCTGCCCGGCATGCCGGTGCTGCTCGTGGTGACCTACCGGCCGCTGTACCGCCAGCCCTTCGGCGACCGCACGAACCAGTGGCGGATGGCGCTGCAGCCCGTGGGCGACGACGAGGCCCTCGGCATCGTGCGCGCCACGCTCGGCGTGGCCGACCTGCCCGCCGAGCTCGCCGCCACCATCGCGGCGAAGGCGGAGGGCAATCCCTTCTTCCTGGAGGAGATCGGGCGCGCCCTGGTGGAGACGGGTGCCGTGCATGCGCGCGAGGGCACGCTCGTGCTCTCGCGTCCGGCGTCGGCCATCATGGTGCCGGAGACGGTGCAGGACGTGATCGCCGCGCGCCTGGACCGGCTCGACGAGGCGCAGAAGCGCACCGTGCAGACGGCCGCCGTCATCGGCCGCGAGTTCGCGCTCGGCCTGCTGCGCCGGGTGAGCCACGCCCACGAGCGGCTGGAGCAGAGCCTGACCGAGCTGAAGCGGATCGAGCTCATCTACGAGCGGATCGGCGCCGCCGACCTCGAGTACGTCTTCCGCCACGCGCTCACGCAGGACGTCGCCTACGCGTCACTCTTGCAGATGGAGCGGCGCCGCCTGCACGCGCTCATCGGGCGCGCGCTGGAGGAGATCCACGCCGGACGCCTCGAGGAGCGGGCGGAGGAGCTGGTGCATCACTTCACGCGCGGCGAAGTGTGGGAGCGCGTCGTCCCGTACGCCCGGGAGGCGGCGGAGCGCGCCGCCGCGCTGTGCGTGGACGACAAGGCGGTGGAGTTCTACGAAGCCGCCCTCGGCGCCCTCGGCCACCTGCCGGAGACGGTGGAGACGGCACGCGCCGGCATCGAGATCCGCTTCGCCATGCGCGCCCCGCTCTGGCGCGGCGGCCATCCCGACCGGCTCTTCGCGCTGTACAAGGAAGCGGAGGCGCTCGCCGCACGCCACGGCCTGCACGAGCCGCTCGACAGCATCTATGCCTTCCTGCTGCAATACCACTGGGCCAGGGGCGAGCCCGACCTCGCCCTCGACTACGGCCAGCGCTGTCTGGCGAGCGCCGCCGAGCGCAACGATGTCGGGCTGCGGGTGACCGCGCTCTTCTACCTGGGCCACGTGCACTCCGCCATCGGCCGCCATACGGAGGCCCTGCGCCACTACACCGACGTCATGACCATCCTCGACGCGGGCCTGAGGCACGAGCGCTTCGGCCTCTCCGGGCTGCCGTACTCCGGCGCGTGCGCGCTCGCCGCCGAATGCCTGCTGGAGCTCGGCGACACCACGGCCGCCCTCGAGCACGTGCGCCGCGGCGCGGAGGTCGCCCGCGAGGCGGGCCATCTCTACAGCCAGATGGCCGTGGCCGGCTACCACGGCATGGTGCTCGCCCACACCGGTGCCGTGCCGGAAGCCATCACCCTCCTCGAGGACGCCCTGAAGACCAGCCGCGACAAGCGCTTCGTCGGCCAGACCGTCAACATCCTGCGCCGCCTCGCCGGCGCCTACCTGCGCGCCGGCCGCCCCGCGGACGCACGCGCCGCCGCGCAGGCGTCGATCGACCTGCAGGAAGCCGCCCACGTCGCCGTCATGCGCGGGCTCAAGCTGCTGATCATCGCGCGCGCCTGGCTCGCCGACGGTGACCTCGACCGCGCCGACGAGGCGATCAGCCTCGGCCTGGAGTACGCCGAGCGCCAGTCCGCGCGCGCCACCCAGGCCCACCTCCTCGTCCTCCGGGCCGAAGTCGCCCTCGCCCGCGGCCACCATGCGGAAGCCGAGACCGCCGCCGACGAGGCCCAGGAGATCGCCGAAGACCTCGCCATGGCCCCCCTCGTCACCCACTGCCGCGCCCTCCTCCGCCGCGCCCGTTCATGAGGGCCGGAATCGATTCCACCCGTTCGGCGCCCCCGCCGCGTATACCTGTTCGATCATGGCCCTCGACGAACGGACGTTCGGGCGGCTGGCCGAGGAGTACGCCGGCCGCCTCTATGCGGTGGCCTACCGCATGCTCGGCCACCGCGCCGACGCCGAGGACGCCGTCCAGCGGGCGCTCATGAAGTGCTTTGCGGGACGGGCGTCGTACTCACCGCGGTGGGCGGTGTCGACGTGGCTCTACCGCGCCCTGGCGAACGTCTGCATCGACGAGCTGCGCCGCCGGCGCGTGCGCGTGGAGCCGGACCTTCCGCCCGAGGCCCGTGCCAGCCGCGATCCCGCGGCCGACGTCGACCTCGCCCGCGCGCTGGAGGCGGTGCCGCGCGAGGCCCGGCTGCTGCTGTCGCTGCGCTACGTCGACGGGCTGTCCTACCAGGAGCTGGCCGCCATCCGCGGCATCTCGGTGAACACGGTCAAGAGTCAGCTCGCGCGCGGCAAGAGCATTCTCGCGCGCGAGCTGAAGAAGGGGGACGACGATGGATCGCAGTGACGCCACGCTCCGGGAGCTGTTCACCGCGCCCACGCCGCCGGGCCTCGTGGGCCGTCTGCGGGCTGGGTGGCAGAAGGCGCCCGTCGATCTCGCGGCGCTGGCGTCGCAGTTCCGCTTCGACGCCACCGACCGCGGCGTGTGCCGGCTGGAGCACCGGCGCGGCGCCGACACGGCCACCGCCCGCGGCCGGCGGCACGTGACGCGCGCCCGCGAGGAGCTGCGCGAGTACCTGGCGGGCGACCGCGCCTTCTTCTCCGTCGCCGTCGACCTCGCGCGGGCGCCCGCCTTCCAGGCCCGGGTGCTGGAGGAGGCCGCGCGCATTCCGTTCGGCGAGGTGCGGTCCTACGCGGAGCTGGCGCGGGGGATCGGCCACCCGCGCGCGGCGCGCGCCGTCGGCAACGCCCTCGGCGCCAATCCCGTGCCGGTGATCGTGCCCTGTCACCGGATCATCCGGGGCGACGGCACCTGGGGCCACTACGCCTTCGGCGCCGCCATGAAGACGCAGCTCCTGACCCTGGAGCGGACG
>JBBDXO010000046.1:5293-7042 GCA_040902295.1 Candidatus Rokuibacteriota bacterium
CGCCCGCCGCCGCGCAGCAGCCGCTGCCGCTCTTCGACGCGCACATCCATTACAGCCGTCCGGACTGGGATGTGTACACGCCGGAGCGGATCCTGTCGATCCTGGCGCAGTCGGGCGTGCGACGCGCCATCGTGTCGAGCACGCCGGACGACGGCACGCTCAAGCTCTACGACCGCGCGCCCAAGGGCATCGTGCCCTTCCTGCGCCCGTACCGCACGCGCGACGACATGGGCTCCTGGACGCGCGACCCCGCCGTGCAGGCGTACGTGGAGGAGCGGCTCAAGCGCGGCATCTATCGCGGCATCGGCGAGTCGCACTTCGGCGCCGCCGACGTCACCGCCCCCACGCTCAAGCGCTTCGCCGAGCTGGCGGCGCAGCAGAATCTCTACATGTGGTGCCACATCGACGAGACCGCGGTGGAGGCGATGCTCACGACCTATCCGAGCACCCGGATCCTGTGGGCGCACGCCGGGATGTCGTCCTCGGCCGCCACCGTGGGCCGGCTCCTCGACCGCTACCCCCTGCTGTGGGTCGAGCTCGCCCTGCGCTCCGACGTCGCCCCCGGCGGCACCCTCGACCCCGCGTGGCGCGCCCTGTTCATCCGCCACCCCGACCGCTTCATGGTCGGCACCGACACCTGGGTCACCTCCCGCTGGGAATCGATCCCCGAAGTCACCGCCGCCGTCCAGACCTGGCTGCGCCAACTCCCCCGCGACGTCGCCGAAAAAATCGCATACGGCAACGGCGACCGCCTCTTTCCGTAGCGGACATTAAAGAGAACGACAGAGAAGAGAGAACGAGGCAGAGAGCGAGCGTCCGCCGGCGTTCGGCGGGGCCGGGTCGGGCTCAGGGGTGCAGGGACCCGTTCCCCACTCACCAGACCCGGACAAGGCGTGTCGATGGAGCCCAGCCGCCCTCGGTCCGATGCGGCCACCATCCACGTGGTCCTCGCAGCCCTGAGCCCGACCCGGCCCCGCCGAACGCCCCGCTGAAGCCGAGATGTTAAGAAGTCAAAGCCTAACCCCAGGTCAGCGTTGACCCTGAGCGCGGTTTGCGACCTCGACGGTTTTCTTCGCGACGTCGAAGCGGAAGGTTTCTTTGGATTCGACGTCGCCGCCGGTGACGCGGATGAAGAAGGTGTCGGGGCCGAACTCGATGGAGTGGATGTCGCCCTGCGCGAAGACGGCCGCGTGGCCGGGCTCGTTCAGGAACTCTTTCTGGAGCTCGAGCTCCGCGTGCCCCGGTGTCTTGCCGTCGTCGAGGCGGCGCCAGCGGCGCATCCGGGTGGGGTTCTTGTAGTTGCCGTAGATGACCCAGCACGGGCCGTGATCGTGGACGGACGAGGCGCCCGCCTTGTCCCGGCCGTGAACGAGCACGTGGACGTCCGTCTCCGGATCGTGACCGATCGTCGTGCGCTCGGCATAGGGGACGGGGTCGCCGAGATGTTTGGTGAGCAGCTCGGGGTTGTGGAGCAGCTTCTCGAGGTGGTCGCGGATCTCCGCCAGCCCGGAGGGGATCCCCTTCGCCTTGATGGTGGCGCGCGTGTCGGCGAGGAAGCGATCGAGCGTGTACGCCGTGTCCGTCATGGTCGTCTCCATTGTCGGTGGGGGGTCAGGCGCCCGGCGCCGGCGTGCCGAGCCAGAAGGGCGACGCCTTGCCGATGCGCGTGAGGTAGTCGCGGCGCTCCGCCGCGCGCGCCGGGTACCAGCGCGAGAGATAGTCGGCGTCGAGCATGTGCTGCCGCGACTC
>JBBDXO010000047.1:0-5337 GCA_040902295.1 Candidatus Rokuibacteriota bacterium
CAAGGCGCTGCGCTACCTGCGCGAGCTGATCACGCTCGTGGGGCTGTCCGAGGATGCGAAGGAAGGCATCGCGGCCTTCTTCGACAAGCGCGAGCCGGAGTGGAAGGGGCGCTGACGGGGCTCTGCGCGCGCTGCGCCCACGCCCGGCGCATCACGTCGGCGAAGGGCTCCACCTTCGTGCTGTGCGGCCTGTCTGCCACCGATGCGCGCTTTCCGAAGTACCCGCCGCTGCCCGTCGTCCGCTGCGCCGGCTACGCGCCGGCGCCGCCCGAGGCTCAGGGCGCCCAGAGGTAGAGGAAGCGCGGTCCCGCGCCCATGAGAGCGCCGAAATGGGAGAGGCTCGCCTCGACGCCCCCCGGGTGGCTCTCCGCCGTCGCGTAGTACGTCGCGCGGTACTGCCGCGGGCGCTTGTAGACGATCACCGTCGCCTCCTCGACGCCCACCGCCTTGCGGGCGGCCTCCAGCGCGTCCGGCACGTACCCGATGCGGTCGATGAGCTTGTGCTCGAGCGCCTGCTGCGCGGTGTACACGCGGCCGTCGGCGAGCCGGAGCACGACCTCGGCGGGCAGGCGGCGACGGTCCGTCACCTTGGCGAGGAACTGGCGCTGGAAGTCGTCGATGACCGACTGGAAGATCGCGCGCTCCTCGGGCAGCAGGCTGCGCAAGGGGCTGCCCATGTCCTTGCGCTCGGCGGACTTGATGGCGGTGGCGCCCACGCCGATCTTCTGCAGCAAGCCTTCGGCATTGAGCGTGAGCATGATGACGCCGATGGAGCCCGTGATCGTCGTCGGATGCGCCAGGATGCTGTCGGCGGCGAGCGCCAGGTAATAGCCCCCGGACGCCGCGACGTCCATCATGATTGCGATCACGGGCTTCTGCGTCGTCTGGCGGAAGCTCTGCACCTCGCGGTACATGATGTCGGAGGCGGTCACGGTGCCGCCGGGCGTGTTGATCTTCACGACGAGCGCCTTCACGTTGCCGTCGTCCGCCGCCTTCTTGAGCTCCTCGCGCAGGCGCACCAGCGGCGGCACCGTGGGCGGCGGCGTGCCGATGTTGATCAGGCCCGACGGCGCCTCGTCGCTGAGGAAGCCGGAGACGTCCATCAATAAAATCTTGGCGGCGCCGCGGCCTTCCACCTTCTGCTCCTCCAGCGGCCGGATGCGGGGCGACAGGTCGACGGAGATCACGGAGCAGCCGGCCACGCCCAGGGCCAGGAGGAGCGCGGCGACGAGGACGGCGGGGCGGCGCATGGGGGCAGTATACTCGCCTCGATATGGCGGACTCGGCGCTCACCATTCACGACGTGCAGGCGGCCGCCCGCCGCCTGCTCCACCGCATTCACCGCACGCCGGTGATCTCGTCGCAGTCGTTCGACGACGCGAGCGGGCTGCAGGTGTTCTTCAAGTGCGAGAACCTCCAGCGGGCGGGCGCCTTCAAGATCCGCGGCGCCCTCAACAAGCTGCTCACGCTCACCGACGCCGAGCGCGCCCGGGGCGTGGTGGGCTTCTCGTCCGGCAACCACGCGCAGGGGGTGGCGCTGGCGGCGCGCATCGTGGGCACCACCGCCGTCATCTGCATGCCCACGGATGCGCCCGCGCTCAAGGTGGAAGCCACGCGCAACTACGGCGCGGACATCGTGACCTACGACCGTCTGAAGGACGACCGCGAGGCGATCGCGCGCGCCCTCGCCGCGGACACGGGGCGCGTGCTGGTGCCGCCCTACGACGACTACGCGATCATGGCCGGGCAGGGCACGACCGCCCTCGAGCTGCTGGAGGACGTGCCGTCACTCGATGCGCTGGTGACGCCGGTGGGCGGGGGCGGGCTCATGGCGGGCTGCTCCACGGTGGCGCGCGCGCTCTTCCCCGGCATGCAGGTGTTCGGCGTGGAGGCCGAGGGCGCCAACGACACGCTGCTGTCGCTGCGCAAGGGCGCGCGCGTGGCCATCGAGCCGCCGCCCACCATCGCCGACGGCATCCGCGTCACCATCCCCGGCGCGCTCACCTTTCCGATCCTCAAGCGCACCCTCACCGACGTGGTCCTCGTCAGCGACGACGAGATCCGCCACGCGGTGCGCTTCCTCGCCCTGCGCGGGCGCATCGTCGTGGAGCCGACGGGTGCGGTGGCCGCGGCGGCGGCCCTGGTGGGCCGGCTGCCGGTGGCGAAGGGGGCGCGCGTGGGCGTGGTGCTGTCGGGCGGCAACATCGATCCCGAGCTGCTGATCGCGATCCTCAGCGGCGGTGGAAGGCGGGGATGACCTCCTCCGCCAGCCACTGAAGCTGCTCGATCATCTGCCCGGGCGGACACATCGGCCGCACGATGAACTTGGAGCCACCCCCCGCCACGTACTCTTCCAGCCGCTCCCGCAGCAGCGCCGGGGGACCGAAGGCCGTGCAGCGCTCGAGGGTGGCGGGGTCCACGCGGCCGCGCGGCAGGAAGGGCGCCGCGGTGGCGCGCGCGGCGGCGGGATCGCGGTCGAGGCAGTAGTAGATCAGGCAGCCGAAGTGGTCGGCGGGCACCGTGCGTCCCGCTTCGGCGGCGAAGGCGTGGGTGCGCTCGACCCCCGCGCGGAAGCGGTCGGGCGGAATGAAGGACGGGATCCACCCGTCGCCGAGCCGGCCCGCGCGGCGCATGGCCGCCTCGCTGTTGCCGCCGATCCACAGCGGCATCGGCTGCTGCACGGGCCGGGGGAGCACGGTGATGCGGTCGAGCTTCCAGAACTCGCCCGCGAAGGTCACCTCGTCCTCCGCCCACAGCCGGCGCATGATCGCGATCGCCTCGTCGGTGCGGCGGCCGCGCTCCTTGAAGGGCACGCCCGCCGCCTCGAACTCGCGCGGCTGATCGACGCCGATGCCGAAGGCCGGCAGCATGCGGCCCCCGGAGAGGTAGTCGATCATCGCGATCTCGCGCGCCAGCAGCGCGGGGGAGCGAAAGGGCGTGATGAACACGCTGGGGCCGAACTTCAGCCGGCTCGTGCGGGCGGCGACGGCGGCCATGGTGACCATCGGCTCCGGCACGGGCAGGGGCGACGACAGGCGCTCCGAGAACCAGATGGAGTCGATCTCCGTCTGCTCGCACACGTCGACGATCTTCCACAGCACGTCGCGCCCGTCGGGCCCCGCCGGCCACACGCCCGGCATCACGCCCACGCGGTACTTGATCTCCATGGGCCCGGACTCTATCACGCGTTGACACGCTTTCCGGGCGGCCCGTAGAATGAACGGCGGTTCAGTCAACCGTGCACGACTGACGGAGCGTTGAGTGCGAGATCCCGACAAGCATCAGCAGATCATCGACGCGGCCATCCGCGTCTTCGCGCGCACCGGCTTCTACAGCTCGCGCGTCTCCGACATCGCGCGCGAGGCCGGCATCGCGAGCGGCACCATCTACCTCTACTTCAAGACCAAGGACGAGATCCTCGTCACCCTCTTCCGCGAGAAGATGGCGGAGTGGGTCGCGCACGTGCGGCGTGAGATTGCCGGCGTGACCGATCCCATCGACAAGATCCGCCGGCTCGTCGTCCTGCACTTCACCGTGCTCGAATCCAACCCCGCCCTTGCCGAGGTGGTGCAGGTGGAGCTGCGCCAGGGCCAGAAGTTCTTCCGCGGGGCCTCCGCGCACGAGGTCTCGGCGTACTTCGACCTCATCGGCTCCGTGCTCGACGAGGGGGTGGCCTCGGGCCAGCTCCGCAACGACCTGCCCGTCAAGGTGGCCACGAAGGTGCTCTTCGGCGCCATGGACCAGGTGGCCACCTCGTGGGTGCTCGGCAAGCGCGCGTACCGGCTGGCCGACGCCGCGGAGGCGGTGGCCGCCATCTTCATCAAAGGAGTCAGCCGCGATGGCGTATGAGACGCTGCTCGTCACCCGCGAGGAATCCTTCCTCGTCATCACGCTCAATCGGCCGCCCGCCAACGCCATCAGCGAGGCGCTCATGACCGAGCTGAACGCCGCGCTCACGTCGGTGGAGAGCGACCCCGACGTGCGCTCGCTGATCATCACCGGAAGCGGCGACAAGATCTTCTGCGCGGGCGCCGACCTCGGCTCCGCCTTTGCGGGCGGCAGCGTGGAGGCGTTCATCCGCTTCGGCACCGGCGTGCTGCGCCGCATCGAGCGCTTTCCCAAGCCCGTCATCGCCGCCATCAACGGCCACGCCCTCGGCGGCGGCTGCGAGATCTCGATGGCCTGCCACTTCCGCCTGCTGAAGGAAGGCGCCCGCATGGGGCAGACGGAGACGAACCTCGGGATCATTCCCGGCTACGGCGGCACGCAGCGGCTGCCGCGCCTCATCGGCCGCACGAAGGCGCTGGAGTTCCTGATCCTCGGCACGCAGATCCCGGCGCAGGAGTGCCTGGCGCTCGGTCTCGTCAACCGCCTGTGCAAGGACGGCCAGACGCTCGACGACGCCCGGGCGCTCGCGCGGCAGATCGCCAGGCGGCCGCCGCTGGCCACCGCGCTGACCATCGAGGCGGTGGAGGAAGGGCTGGAGGCGCCCATGGACAAGGCGCTCGACATCGAGGTGCGCGCCTTCCTGAAGACGCTGAAGACCGAGGACGCCTCCGAGGGCATCCAGGCCTTCTTCGCCAAGCGCGAGCCCGACTTCAAGGGGAAATAGGCCATGGACCTCGGGATTCGCGGCAAGGTGGCGCTCGTCACGGGGGGTGCGCGCAGCCTGGGCAAGGCGGACGCGCTCACGCTGGCGGCGGAAGGCTGCAGGATCGCCATCGTCGACCTCAACGCCGAGGGCGCCGAGGAGACGGCCAAGGAGATCGTCGCCGGCGGGGGCGCCGCCCGCGGCTACGGCTGCGACATCCGCGACACCGCGCAGGTGACGGACGTGGTGGCGCGCGTGGACAAGGACCTCGGGCCCGTCGACATCTGCGTGAACAACGCGGGCATGATCTACACGGTGGGCCAGCTCAAGGACATGAAGGACGAGGACTGGGAGTTCAATCTCGCCGTCAACCTGACGGGCACGATGAAGGTCACGCGCGCGGTGTTTCCGTCCATGCGCGAGCGGCGCTGGGGGCGCATCGTGTGCATGGCCTCCATCGCGGGCCTCATGGGCGGCTTCGGCCAGACGGCGTATTCGGCGACGAAGCTCGGCGTGATCGGCTTCGCGAAGTCCGTCGCGCTGGAGGGCGCCCGCTACAACGTCACCTGCAATGCCGTGGCCCCCGGCATCATCGCGCCCAACGCCAGCCTCAGCCCCCTCTACGACCGCATGGTCAAGCGCGTGGCCATGCAGAAGGAAGGCGAGCCCGAGGACGTGGCGAACGCCATCGCCTTTCTGTGCTCGGAGCGCGCCCGCTACATCACCGGCGCCGTCCTGACGGTGAC
>JBBDXO010000047.1:5437-7017 GCA_040902295.1 Candidatus Rokuibacteriota bacterium
ATGGGCAGCCGGTTCCGCGCCGACAAGGCGGCGGGCACGAACGCGACGATCCAGTACGACGTGAGCGGCGAGGGGGGCGGCACGTGGCACGCCGTCATCAAGGACGGCGCCTGCACCGTGACGCCCGGCCCCGCGGCGACGCCCAACCTCACGCTCAACATCTCCTCGCAGGACTGGCTCGACATGCTGTCGGGCAAGCAGTCCGGCCAGATGCTCTTCATGTCGGGCAAGCTGAAGGTCAAGGGCGACATGGGGCTGGCGATGAAGCTCGGCTCCATGTTCCAGATGTGAGAGCCGCTCGGCCGGCCGCGGCCGCGCCGCCGCGCGCGACGGCGTGGGGACCCGATCGGGGTCCTCATGCCGCGCCCGCCAGCCTGCGCTACGACTGGCTCATGGTGGCGCTGTGCGCCTGGTTTCAAGCGGGCGCCTATCTCGATGCGTGGGCGCACGTCCATCTGACGGAGCTGGAGTCGTTCCTCACGCCGTGGCACGCCGTGCTCTACTCGGGCTTTCTCGCCGTGGCCGCGCTCACGGCGGCGCCCCTGCTGCGCCGCCGCGTGCCCGGGCGCGCGTGGAACGAGGCGCTGCCCGCCGGTTACGACCTCTCCCTCGTGGGCGCCCTCGTCTTCCTGCTGGGCGGCGTGCTGGACATGATCTGGCACATGATCTTCGGCATCGAGGCGGACGTCGAAACGCTGCTGAGCCCCAGTCACCTGGTGCTCGCCGTGGGCTCCACGCTCATGCTCACGGGCCCGCTGCGCTCGGGCTGGCGGCGCACCCAGGCGGGCTCGTGGCGGACCGCGATGCCCATGATGCTGTCGGCGTCGTTCCTGCTCTCGTCGATCTCGTTCTGGACGCTGTACATGCACCCGCTCTCCCGGCCGTGGGCGGCGGCCGGCAACCAGCCCACGGTCACGGGCCTGCCGGTGGTGGCGGCGGATCCCGTCGCGCTGCCGAACGGGCTCATGGGCAGCCTGTTCATCGCGCACGGCATGGGTGTGGGCGCCATCCTGCTGCAGTCCGCCGTGCTGACCGGGCTCGTGCTCCTGCTGGTGCGGCGGTGGGGCCACGGGCTGCCGGCGGGTGGCTTCACGATCGCGCTCACGCTGAACGCGCTCATGCTCGGCTTCGCCCGCGACCAGCTCGTGCTCGTGCCGTTCATCGCGGTCGCCGGCGTGGCCATCGACGCGCTCGTGCGGAGGCTCGGCACCGCGCCGGGCCTCACCCGCCTGCGCGTGTTCGCCCTCCTCGTCCCCGCCGTGTACTACGCCTGCTTCTTCGCCGGCGTCGCCCTCACCAAGGGCGTCTGGTGGTCCGTCCCCCTCTGGACCGGCTCCATCGTCCTCGCCGCCCTCACCGGCTGGCTCACAAGCTACCTCGTCTTCCCGCCTGTGGTTCCCGCCCGCCGCTGACGCCGCCATCACGGAGCGCCGCGGCTTCGCCGGGGCCGGTGATCGACGAGCGCCTCGCCTTCGCCGGCGGTTATCGAGGAGCGCCGCGGCTTCGCCGGGACCGCGGGGACCGACGCGCGCCTCGCCTTGCCGGCGGTTATCGAGGAGCGCCCCGGCTTCGCCGGGGCG
>JBBDXO010000048.1:0-6948 GCA_040902295.1 Candidatus Rokuibacteriota bacterium
CGCCGACGTGTTGTTGCAGACGACGATGAAGCAGGGCGGCACGGAGATCCGCGCCTCTTCCCACAGCCTGAACGTTTTCTCGTAGTGGCCGTAGAGCGCCTGCAGCGCTGTCTGCAGGCGGGTAGGGAGGGCGAGAGGGTCGAGTCCCTCGGCCTTGTCGCGACGCTTCTTCGGCATGTCCTTGCGGATGTTCTCCCACAGGTTGCGAAACATCGGCATCTCGTCGCCGGGGATGTTCTCCGCCACGGGCACACGCGGCAGCTTCACGATGCCGCACTCGATGGCGTCCATGAGCGAGAAGTCGCTCATCGTCCACGGAAAGAGCGTCCCCTCGGCGTAGCCGGATCCGCGCAGGAAGAAGGGCGTCGCGGACAGGTCGAGCACGCGTGCCAGACCGAGCTTACGGTTCACCGCCTCCAGGCCGGAGATCCAGAGGCGGGCGGCCTCGTTGTTGCGCTCGGCCTCCTTCCGGTCGTCGCCCTTCAGGTCCTCGTCCTCGTCATCGTCGCGCGGCTTCTCGCGGTAGCAGTGGTGCGCCTCGTCGTTGAGGGCCAGGATGTTCTTGAGTCCCATCAGCTCCGGCATCACGCGCTGGAGCATCTGTCCGTCCGTTTCCAGCGTGTCCAGGTCGCCGTCGACGCGGCCCTGGAGGAGCGCCCGCCCGCCCTTCGACAGCTCCACCTGCTCCCGGTGCTTGAAGGCGTGGTAATTCGTGATGACGATCTTGGCCTTCTTGACGTCCTCCAGCATGTCGGCCGGCACCAGCTCGCGGCTCGCGTAGTAACTGTCCGGGTCCGACGGGTAGAGCACGCGCAGTCGGTCCTTGATGGTGATGCCGGGGGTGACGATGAGAAAGCCGCGGGTGAATCGCTTGCTCTGCGACCGCCGGACGGCATTGACCGTCTGCCAGGCGATGATCATCGCCATCACGGTCGTCTTGCCCGCACCCGTGGCCAGCTTGAGCGCCAGGCGCATCAGCTCCGGGTTGGCGTCATTGTTGGCGTTGGCCAGGTGCTCGAGGAAGCCTTTGCCCTGTCGCTCGTTCGGTGCCACCTCCGTGAGCCAGATGGCGGTCTCCACCGCCTCGATCTGGCAGAAGAAGGGCCGGACGCTGCCGAACCCGTGGTAACGCCAGTGCTGGAGCAGCCGGGCCGTCTCCGGCGTCACGCCCCACGCGCTCGCGTTGCTGATGCCGCGCCACTGGTCCACGCGGTGGCGCAGCTCGTTGATGATCGGGGTCGGGTCGTACTGCTGCATGGCGGTCGAGACGCCGGCGCCCTCGTCGAAGACCAACCGCTCCTGGCCGGCATTCCTCTTGTGCTTCTTCGGCCTCGGGATGGGCGTGATGAACTCCGCCTTGCGACGAGTTTCGGTGATCCGGCCCGTCGGCTGCCCTTCCGCGTCGAGCTCCCAGTGGCGTGCCGGGTACACGTAGGGGGAGTTCAGGATCGGGCGATCGAAGAAGTGGTTGTCCATCGTCAGTCGTCGGCCCCGGGAAACATGGGTGACAGTGTAGTCCAGAGGCCCAGGAGACAGGGAGAACAACAGGTGAGAGGCTGGCCCAGTCCCCGTACTCCTTACTCCCGGAGGACTACGCGCGCGCGGGCAGCGCGACCGTCGCCCGCCCCGTCACGATCTTCTCCGCGCGCTGGTTCTCCGCCCAGATCTCCACCTCGACGAGATTCACGCCGTCCTTGGTCGAGGTCGACAGCACGCGGCCGCGGCAGGTGACCGTGTCTTTCAAGCGCACGAGGGCGGCGAAGCGGACGCCGATCTTGCGCACGGTGCCCGCGCCCGCCCAGTCGGTCACCGCCTGCGCCACGAAGCCCATGGAGAGCATGCCGTGGGCGAAGACGTCGCCCATCCCGGCCGCCTTCGCGAACTCCGCATCCTGGTGGATGGGGTTGAAGTCGCCGGAGGCACCGGCGTAACGGGTCAGTTGAATCTGCTGGATGGCCGGCTTCACGAGCGGGGGCAGCTCGTCGCCCACCGTGACGTCGTCGAAGTAAACCTTGGCGTACTTCACAGGCGCACCACGGTGACCTGGCGCACGAGGGCGACCACCTCGTTGGCGCGGTCGGTGATGGACGTCTCGCGCACGGCGAAGGCCATGGGGCCGCTCTTGCCGGTCTTCTCGTAGATGTCGACCACCTTGGTGCGGCAGAGGTAGCGCTCGCCGGACATGAGGGGGCGGAAGTACTCGAACTCCTGCTCGCCGTGCAGGATGCGCGAGATCTCCGTGCCGAGCTCCTTGAGGAAGGCGGCCGTGTCCGCCGTTTCGTCCTTGAGGGTGATGGCGAAGGTGGGCGGCGCAATGATGTCGCCCCACGGGGAGGCGGCGCCGATGCGGTCGTCGAGGTAGAGCGGGTTGAGGTCGCCGATGGCGCGGGCGAACTCCTTGATCTTCACCCGCTCCACGGTGACCGCGTAGGGCGGGTACTCCCTGCCGACCAGGCTCGTGTTGATCGTGATGGGCATCAGCCCTCCGCCTTCTTCATGGTGCGTGCGAGGAACGTCGCCAGATCCGCGACGACGAAGCGCTCGTGACGGCCCTCGGCCACCTTCTCCTTGGCGTCCCACGCTTCCACCGTGAACAGGTAGCGGCGGCCGTCGGTCTCCAGCAGCGTGGCCTTCGCGCGCACGGTCATGCCCACCGGCGTGGCGGCGAGGTGTCTCATCTCCACCATGGTGCCCACCGTGGAGGCGCCCGCCGGCAGCAGGGGCCCGATCATGCCGTGCGCCGCGTTTTCCAGCAGGCCGATCAGGAAGGGCGTCGCGAACACCGTGACGCCGTGGTTGCCCATGGCGTCCGCGGTGCGCTCGGGGGTGACCGTCCACGAGACCTCGTGCGTGGTGCCGGGCTTGATGTCCATGGCGCGATCTTGTATCGCGGAAGCAGCGCGCATTGCAAGCATCGCTCGCGCGCCGTGACAGAATACGCCGGTGAGCGTGAGCCGGATCGCGTCCGCAGGCGTGTTTGTCGTGTCGCTCGACTCCACCGTCAACATCGCTTTGCCGGCCATGGCCGCCGGCTTTGGCGTGCCGCCGGAGCGGATGCGGTGGGTGATCATCGCCTACGTGTTCACGTACGCGATCACGTCATTCGCCGGGGGCGCGTGGGCCGACCGCGTGGGCCACGGGCGGGTGTTCGCCACGGGCCTCGGGGTGAGCAGCCTCGCCTTCCTGCTCGCGGGCCTCGCGCCCGACTTCGGCTGGTTTCTCGCCGCGCGCGTGGTGCAGGGGTTCGGCGGCGGCCTCGTGTACGGAACGGCGCCGGGGATCGTGACGGGGGCGGTGGCGCCGCAGGCGCGCGGCCGTGCGCTCGGAGTCATGACCGCCGCGCTCGGCCTCGGGCACAGCGTGGGGCCGCTCCTGGCGGGCGCGCTCGTGGAAGCGTTCGGCTGGCGCGCCATCTTTCATGTGCGGCTGCCGATGGCGGTGGCGGTGCTCGCGCTGGCGCTGGCCGCGCTGCGCGGCGAGCGCGTGCCGCCGACGCAGCGGCTCGTCGCCGTGCGCGACGTCCTCCGCGCGCGCGTGCTGTGGGCGGGCGCGCTCGCATTCTTCGCGAACGCGGGCATCTTCGCCATCTGGATGCTGGCCGGCTTCTACCTCGTCACGCTGCGCGGCTTCGACACCGCCACCGCGGGCCTGCTCTTCATGCTCACGCCGCTGGGCACGACGATCGCCGCCCCGCTCTCGGGCAGGATCGCCGACCGGTGGGGCGCTCGATGGCCGGCGAGCGTGGGTCTCGCCCTGCAGGCGCTGGGCCTCCTGCTCCTCGGCCAGGCTCCCGCCTCCACGGTGCTGCTGGCCACCGCCCTCTTCCTGGCCGGCTTCGGGCTCGGTGTCTTCCAGGTGCCGAACATGGCGCTGGTCATGGCCGCCTTTCCCGCGGGCCACCAGGGCGCGGCGGGCGGATTCACCTTCCTCTCCCGCACGCTCGGCACCGTGTTCGGCGTCGCCACCTTCGCGCAGGTCTTCGCCTGGCGGAGCGGTACGGTGGGCGTCGCGCAGGCGTTCGCGGATGCGTTCACGTGCGCGGCGGCGCTGGTGGCGGTGGCGGCGGCGCTGTCGGTCCTTGGCAGGCGGAGCGCGCCGCCGGCGTGAGGGCGCCGCCCTACCGGTGGATCGTGCTCGCGGTGGCCGTCGTCGGCTTCATGCAGACGCACGTGCATCGCATGGCCTTCGCGCCGCTGATCCCCACCTTCGTGGGCGACCTCGGCCTCACGTACGCGGCGGCAGGGACGATCCAGACGGCGTACTTCTGGACCTACGCGCTCGCGCAGATCCCCATCGGCATCGTGGCCGACCGCTGGGGATCGCGGCGCGTGATGATCGGATGCATGGCCCTGCTCGCCGTGGGCGCCGTCGCCTTCGCGGCCAGCCGCACGTACGGCGAGTCGGTCGCCGCGCGCTGTCTGGTCGGCCTCGGCGCCGCCGCCGTATGGGTGCCGGGGATGCGGCTGATCACCGAGTGGTTTCCCGTGGCCGAGCGCGGCCGTGCCACCGGCCTCATGTCCGGGGGCGGGGGCGTGGGCGGCACGCTGGGGCTGATCCTCGTGCCGTGGCTGGCCGCCACGTGGGGCTGGCGCCTGTCGTACGGCGCCCTCGCGCTGCCCGCCCTCGTCACGCTGCTCTTCATCGTGCTCGCGCTGCCGCGCGACGCGCAGGCGCCGGCGCCGGCCGGGCGCCGCTCCGGCAGCGTGCTGCGCGTGCTCGCGCACCGGCCGGTATGGACGCTCAACCTGTCCGTCACGTTCTCCTACGGCGGGTACTTCAGCTTCGTGACCTTCCTGCCCGCGTTTCTCGTGAGGCGGATCGAGCTGTCCGATACGCAGGCGGGCGTCATCACGGGCCTCATCACGGCGGGCACGATCCTGTCGTGGCCGCTGGCGGGCGTGCTCTCCGATCGCCTCGGCCGTCGCAAGCCGATCTACGTCGTGAGCCAGTGCGCCTCCGTGCTCGTCTGCTTCGTCTTCGCGCTCGGCGAGGGCTGGATGGGCGCCGCGAGCGCGGCGGTGGTGGCCGTGGTGGCGGGCATCCTCATCGGCGGCCTGATCCTGCCCTTCGTCATGGTGTCGGAGATGTTCCCGCGCGAGCTGGCCGCCACCGCCGCCGGCGTCACCAACGCCGCGTGCTTCGTGGGCGGCATGATCCTGCCCATCGTGCTGGGGCGCGTGCTCGACCTCACGGGCAGCTTCGCGGCCGCCTTCGTGGTGGCGGGGGCGGTGCAGGCGGTGGCGTGCGTGTTCGGCGCCTTCATGGCGGAGACGGGATCGGCCGGCTATACTCCCGAGCGGTCATGAACGTGCTCAACCCGCTCGGCGCCCGCTCGTCTGCCTCGTCCGGCCCCAAGCCGCTGGCGCCGCGCCCGCGCAGCCTGCGCGGCCTGCGTATCGGCGTGCTCGACAATTCGAAGCCCAATGCCGGCGTCCTGCTCGGGCGGGTGGCCGAGCTGATCGCCGCGCGCGAAGGCGCGGCCGCGATCGTGCGCTGGCAGAAGCCGGGCGCCTCGCATCCGGCGGCCATGATGGACGACATCGTGGCGCGCGCGGACGTGCTGCTCACGGGCTCCGCCGACTGAGGCTCCTGCACGTCGTGGAGTATCCACGACGCGGCGCAGGCGGAAGGGCGCGGTGTGCCCTCCGTCGTGCTGGGGACCGACGCCTTCATCGCGCTCGCGCGGGCGACCTCCGCCGCGCATGCGCTGCCGCACCTGCCCGTCGCCCTCGTGTCGCACCCGATCGGCGGCGTGGAGCCGGCGGCGGTGGCCGCGCGGGCGGCCGCGATCGTGGACGAGGTGCTCGAGGCCCTCACGCGCGATCCCTCGCCGCCGGCGTCTGACGGGGCCGCGCGGCCCGGCGAGATCAACGCGCCCGACGATCTCGACGCCTTCCAGGAGTTCGCCGCCGCCCAGGAATGGTCCGACGGCATGGCCGTGCTTCCGCCCACCGCGGCGCGGGTGGCGCGGCTGCTGGCGGGCCGCGCCGCGGAGGACATCGTCGCCACGCTGGCGCCGCTCGACGGCGTGGCGAGCCTGGGCCTCATCGCCGTCAACGCCGCCCTCGCCGGCGCCGGTCCCGAGCACATGCCCGTCATCGTGGCCGCCGTGCGCGCGCTCGCCCGCCCGCAGTTCAACCTCAACGCGGTGCAGACGACCACGCACCCGTGCACGCCGCTGATCATCGTCAACGGTCCCATCGTGCGGCGGCTCGGCATCGCCGCCGGCGCCAACGCGCTCGGCAACGGCCACCGTGCCAACGCCGTCATCGGCCGCTCCGTGCGGCTCGTGCTCCAGAATGTCGGCGGGGCGCGGCCGGGCCGCGAAGACCGCGCCACGCTCGGCCATCCGGGGAAGTTCGCGTACTGCCTGGCGGAGAACGAGGCGGCCTCGCCGTGGGCGCCGCTGCACGTAGAGCGCGGGTTCGACGCCTCGCAGAGCTGCGTGACGGTGTGCGGCTCGGAGGCGCCGCACAACGTGAACGATCACGGCTCGTCCACGGCGGAGGCGCTCGTGCGGGCGCTGGCGGGAACGGCGGCCACCACCGGCAGCAACAACGTCTACCTGGGGGGCGAACCGCTCCTCCTCCTCGGTCCCGAGCATGCGGCGACGGTGGCCGCCTCGGGATGGTCGAAGGACGATCTGCGGCGGGCGGTGTGGGAGGCCGCGCGCGTGCCGCTGTCACGCTTCAGCGAGGAGAACCTCGAGCGCTTCCGCGCCATCACGCCCGACCGCTTCGCGGACAGGCCGCCGGACACGCAGGTGCCGATCGCCGCGCGTCCCGACGACCTCATGGTCGTCGTGGCGGGCGGCCCCGGCAAGCACTCGTCGATCGTGCCCACCTTCGGAGCCACCCGCTCCGTGACGGAAGAGATCGTTTAGGCGCGGATTCTTCGTGAGGCGCGGGTGGGCGGGTGTCGGGGTGCGGAGACCACGTGGATGGTGGC
>JBBDXO010000049.1:0-6923 GCA_040902295.1 Candidatus Rokuibacteriota bacterium
ACCGTGGAGCGGCTGGCCATCGAAGGACGGCTGCCGTGACGCGCCGGCTCATCGTGAACGCCGACGACTACGGCCTCACGTGCGGCGTGAGCGAGGGCATCCTCGCCGCCCACCGCCACGGCATCGTGACCAGCACCACGGTCCTCGTCACCGGCGGCATCGCGCCCGACCTCGTGGCCCGCGCGCGCGACAGCGGGCTGGGCCTCGGCGTGCACGTCAACCTCACGCTGGGCGCGCCGCTGACGCGCGGCCGCTCGCTGGTCGATGCGGGCGGGCGCTTCGTGCGCGACGCGCGCCGGGCGGCGGCGGTGGCCGACGAGGACGACGTGCTCGACGAGGTGGAGGCGCAGCTCGACCGCTTCGAAAAACTGTTCAAGCGGGCGCCCACGCACCTCGACAGCCACCACCATGTCGGCCTCTATGCGCCCGTGCGCGACGTGGTTCTCGACGTCGCCCGCGCGCGCGGCCTCGCCGTGCGCAGCCAGGACGGAAGCGCCCGCATGCGCGCGCGCAGCGCGGGCCTCAGGACGCCCGATCACTTCTTCGGCGAGTCGGGTCCCGGCGCCTACTGGGCGCCGGCGCGCACGCTCGCCCACCTGCGGGCGCTGCCGGCGGGCGTGTCGGAGTTCATGACGCATCCCGGCTGGTTCGACGCCGACCTCGCCTACAGCCGCTATGGCCGCCAGCGCGAGACCGAGATGATCGGCCTCGGCCTGCCCGCCGCCCGCGCCGCCGCCGCCGCCGCCGGCATCACGCTCTGCCACTTCGGCCACCTGTAGCCCGGCCGCGGGCATGAGCGACGAGTCGTGGCTCCTCGGCGTCGACGTGGGGGGCACATCGATGTCCGCCGGGATCGTCACCCGCGAAGGCCGCATCGTCGCGCAGGAGCGGACACCGACCCATCGCGACGGGCCCGGCTCCGCCATCGCGACCATCGTCGAGCTCATCGACCGCCTGCGTGCCGAGGCCAGCCGCCGCGGGGCGTCCGTGGCCGGGATCGGCGTGGGGGTGCCGGGGCCGGTGAACACGGTGACGCGCAGCATCGGCGAGCACGTGCCGCACGTCCCCGAGCTGGTGCGCCAGCCCCTGGCCGCGATGCTCACCGAGCGCTTCGGCCTGCCCGCCTTCGTGGACAACGACTGCAACGCGCTGGCGCTCGGCGAATGGATGTTCGGCGCGGGGCGGGGCAGCCGCTCCACGGTGCTCCTCGCCGCCGGCACCGGCTTCGGCGCCGGCATCGTGCTCGACGGCCGCCTCGTGCGCGGCGCGGGAGGATTCGGCGGCGAGCTGGGCCACACGCCGGTGAAGTTCGACGGCCCGCCCTGCTGGTGCGGCGGCCGCGGCTGCCTGGCCCTCTACGCGAGCGGGCGGGGGATCACGGATGCCGCGCGCGCGCGGGCGAGCGCGGCGCTGATCGCCATGGCGGGCGGCGCGGCGGCCGGCATCACGCCCGCCCTCGTGTTCCGCGCCGCTGCGGATGGCGAGCCCGCCGCCGCCGCCATCGTCGCCGACGCCGTGCAGGCGCTGGGCGCGATGGTGGGCACCGTGGTCAACGCGCTCAATCCGGAGGTCATCGTCATCACGGGCGGCGTGGTGGCGTCGCTGGCGCCACTGGAGTCGCGGCTTCTCGCGGCCGTCCGCCAGTACGCGTTCGTCGAGGGCCTGGCCGCCACCCGTGTCGTCATCGCGCCCGGCGACAAGGCCGTCACCATGCGGGGAGCGGCCGCGCTCGTGGCGTACGAGGGCGCGTGACGCGCACTCACCAGGAATCCTGATATACTGATTATCCGTATGACGCCCACCATGACGATCCAGGTTCGAGGACGGGGGACTCTGACGCTGCCGGCCTCCCTGCGTGAAAAATACCGGCTCGGTGAAGGAGACCCCTTGACGGTGGTCGACCTCGACGGGGCGGTGCTCCTCAGTCCCCGCCTGCTCGTGGTGCCACGGCTTGCCGCCGAGATGGAGCGCCTGCGCCGTGCGCGAAAGCTCTCGCTGAAGGATCTGGGGGGCCCCGCCCGCGAAGACTGAGCCGCTCTCGGTGTGTGTCGATGCTGACGTTCTGATCGCCGGCTTGCTGTCCCGCACGGGCGCGAGCCACGCGATCCTGATTCTCGGTGAGCTGGGCCTCCTTCGTCTGGTGCTCCCCGAGGCCGCCGTGATGGAGGTCCGACGGAACCTGGCCGCCAAGCTGCCGGAGATCGCCCCGCTCTTCGAGGAGTTCCTCCGTGCGGTTCCGCTCCAGATCCACCGTCCGACATCACGGGATCGTGAACAGGCCGTGAGCTTGCCGACCCAAAGGACGTCCCGATCCTCGCCGCCGCGATCGGCGCGGGAGCGCGTCTCCTCGTGACGCACAACATCAGACACTTCCGTTCGGGTGAAGGCGTGCGTGTCGTGCGACCGCGCACGCTCATCGAGGAGGTCCGCGCCTGGATGGGATCGCTCGGAACACCGCCGCCGCCGGCCACTCCGGGCCGATAATGCCGGCTGGGCGGCGGCGTGGGCTTCGTGCGAGAATCGCCGCCACATTCTGCAGCCGTCGTAGGAGACAGCGATGAAAGCCATCACGTTCCACGGTGTGAGCGACGTGCGCAGCGAAGAGGTCGCCGATCCCAAGATCGTCGATGCCACCGACGTCCTGCTGACGATCACCACGAGCGCCGTGTGCGGTTCGGACCTGCACCAGTACCACGGGCGCGGCGGGGCGCTCATCCAGAAGGGCGCGCTCATGGGCCACGAGTTCATGGGGGTGGTGGAGGAGGCGGGCGCCGCCGTGCGCTCCGTGCGCAAGGGCGACCGCGTGGTGGTGCCGTTCTCCGTGTCGTGCGGCCACTGCGAGTGGTGCCGCCGCCGGCTGCCCACGCAGTGCACGACCACCGGGCGGGCCGTCTTCGGCGGGCGCTTCGGCCACGTCTTCGGCGGCGGGCAGGCCGAGCGCGTGCGCGTGCCGTTCGCCGACCACCTGTGCGAGAAGGTGCCCGCCGCCATGTCCGACGACGACGCCATCTTCCTGGGCGATATCCTGTCCACCGGCTACTTCTGCGCCGAGAGCGGCTCCATCCGGCCCGGCGATACCGTCGCCGTGTTCGGCGCCGGCCCGGTGGGGCTGCTCGCGATGCAGTCCGCCCAGCTCTTCGGGCCCGCGCGCGTCTTCGCCGTCGATCGCGTGGACTACCGGCTGAAGCTGGCCGAAGAGTTCGGGGCTGAGCCCGTCAACCTCGACAAGGGCGATCCCGCCGAGCAGCTCCGCAGCCTCACGGGCGGCCGCGGCCCCGACGTGGTCCTGGAGTGCGTGGGCCACGAGACACCGTTCACGCAGGCGATCCAGGCGGTGCGGGCGGCGGGCACGGTGTCGTCCGTGGGTGTGTACGTGGAGCCGAGCATGGGCTTTCCCGCCCGCGAGGCGTTCTTCAAGGATCTCACGCTGAAGATGGGCATCTGCAACGCCCGCAACTACATCACGACCCTCATGCCCCTCGTGCAGCGCGGCAAGCTCACGCCGTCGCGGATCATCACCCACACGATGCCGCTGCAGGACGCGCCCAGGGGCTACGCGATCTTCGACAAGAAGGAAGACCGCGCCATCAAGGTGATGCTCAAGCCGTAGCTACGGCTTGGCGAGGAGGCCGTCGAGGGTCTTGGGCAGCCGCGCGACGGCGGACAGGCCGTGCACGTTGGCCACGATCTCGCCCCGGCGGTCGATGACGACGGTGTACGGCGTGCCGTGGAAGCCGAAGCGGTTGCCCACGCTGAGGCGGGGGTCGAGGCCGATGGTGTAGGTCGCCTTCTGGGCGCGGGCGAAGGCGCGCGCGTCGCGCGCCGTGTCCTGGACGTGGATGGCGAGCACCCGCACGCCGCGGTCCTTGTAGCGCTCGGCGACGCGGTTGAGGGCGGCGGACTCCCGCGCGCACGGCTTGCAGTAGGAGGCCTGGAAGCGCAGGACGAGGATCTCCTTGCCGATGGAGTCGCGCGAGTCGAAGGGGGTGCCGTCGAGCAGGTGCAGCAGGAACCCCGGCGCGGCGGGGGCCGCCTCCGCGCCACCGGCCAGGATCAGGAGCACACCGACGACCGAGAGCCACCGTCGCACATGCGTATAATAGCGGACGTGAACGACCTCGAGCACGAACTTCGCCGCGTCGTCCGCGGTGACGTGCGCTTCGATCCCGCCTCCAGGCTCCTCTATTCGACCGACGCCTCCATGTACCAGGTGGAGCCCATCGGCGTCGTCATCCCGCGCGTCGCCGACGACGTGCAGGCGGCGGTGGAATTGGCGCGCACGCGGCAGGTGGCGCTCCTCTCCCGCGGCGGCGGCACCTCGCTCACGGGCCAGACGGTCAACCACGCCCTCGTGATCGACTTCTCGCGCCACCTCAACCGCGTGCTGGAGGTCAACACGGAGGAGCTGTGGGCGCGCGTGCAGCCCGGGCTCGTGCAGGACGAGCTGAACGCCCACGTGCGGCCGCTGGGGCTGCTCTTCGGCCCCGACACCTCCACGTCCAACCGCGCCACCCTCGGCGGCATGATGGGCAACAACTCCGGGGGCTCGCACTCCATCGCGTACGGCCTCACGGTGGAGCACGTCATCGAGATGACCGCGCTCCTGGCCGACGGCACCCGGGTCGTCTTCGGCGAGGTCAGCGAGGACCAGTTCGCGGCCAAGTGCCGCCTCACGGGGCTCGAGGGCGACATCTACCGCGAGCTGCGGGCCATCCGCGACGAGTACGAAGGGGAGATCCGCGCCCGCTACCCCAAGCACTGGCGGCGCGTGGCCGGGTACAACCTCAACGAGCTCGTCAAGGACGGCCCCCTGAACATGGCGCGCGTGGTCGTCGGCTCCGAGGGCACGCTGCTCACCATTCTGGAGGCGAAGGTGCGCCTGGTGCGGCGGCCGAAGAAGACGGCGCTGGAGGTCATCCACTACCGCGACATCCAGGAGGCGCTGGAGTCGTCGCAGTCGATCCTCGAGACGGGCCCCTACGCCGTCGAGCTGACGGACAAGCTCATCCTCGACCTCGCGCGCGACAACATCGAGCAGTCCAAGCGCATGGGCTTCGTGCAGGGCGATCCGGGCGCCATCCTCATCGTCGAGTACGCGGGCGACAGCGACGCCGAGGTGCGCGGCAAGATCGACGCCCTCGACACCCGGCGGCAGCGCGAGGGGTTCGGCTACGCCGCGCACACGGCCTTCGACGCCGGCGAGCAGCAGTCGATCTGGAAGCTGCGCAAGGCGGGGCTCGGTCTCCTGCTGGGCATGAAGGGCGACAAGAAGCCCATCGCCTTCGTGGAGGACACCGCGGTCGATCCCCGGCACCTCGCGCGCTTCGTGCCGCGCTTCCGCGACATCTTCGCGCGCCACGACGTCACCGGCGCCTATTACGGCCACTGCTCGGTGGGCTGCCTGCACATCCGGCCCGTGATCGATCTCAAGACCGCGCGCGGCCTCGAGCAGGTGCGCGCCATCGCCGACGAGATCACCGAGCTCGTCATCGAGTTCGGCGGCACCATCTCCAGCGAGCACGGCGACGGCCGCGCGCGCAGCCCGTTCCTCGAGCGCATGTACGGCGCCACCCTCATGAAGGCCTTCCGCCGCTTCAAGCACGCCTTCGACCCCGACCACCGGCTGAACCCCGGCAACATCGTCGACTCCCCGGGTGTCACCGAGCACCTGCGCTACGGCGCCACCTACACGACGTGGGAGCCGAAGACGCTGCTGGACTTCTCCGAGCGCGGCGGCTTCGCGGCGGCGGTGGAGATGTGCAACGGCGTGGGCGCGTGCCGCAAGAGCCTGGAGGGCACGATGTGCCCGTCCTACATGGTCACGCGCGACGAGGAGCATTCCACGCGCGGCCGCGCCAACGCGCTGCGCGCCGTGCTGTCGGGGGCGCTGCCGTCCTCGGAGTTCACGGGCACGCGCCTCTACGAGGTGATGGACCTGTGCCTGGAGTGCAAGGGGTGCAAGGCGGAGTGCCCGGCCAACGTGGACATGGCCAAGATGAAGTACGAGTTCCTGCATCACTACTACCAGAAGCACGGCCTGCCCCTGCGCAACCGGCTCTTCGGCGGCATCGCGCGGCTGAACCGTCTCGGGGCCCTCGCGCCCGGGCTGTCGAACTGGCTCTCGAACCTGGCGCCCAACCGGTGGCTGCTCGAGAAGGTGGCCGGCATCGATCGCCGACGCCCGCTCCCGGCCTTCGCGGACGAGACCTTCGAGGCGTGGTTCCGCAAGCGCGGCGCGCCCCCGGCGGCGCCGCGCGGCGAGGTGGTGCTCTTCCACGACACCTTCGTCAACTACAACGCGCCCGCCATCGGCCGCGCGGCGGTGGCGCTGCTGGAGCGGGCGGGCTACCGCGTCCTTCTCGCCGACCGCAAGTGCTGCGGGCGCCCGATGATCTCCAAGGGCATGCTCACCCAGGCGCGCGAGCACGCGGAGTGGAACGTGGCGCGCCTGGCCCCGTACGCCCGGCGCGGCATCACCATCGTGGGCCTGGAGCCCTCGTGTCTGCTCACGCTGCGCGACGAGTACGTGGACCTGCTGCGCACCGACGACGCGCGCCTGGTGGCCGCGCACAGTCTGCTCCTCGAGCAGTTCCTCCTCCAGGAGCGCGAGCGGGGCCTCGAGCTGGCCTTCGCCGCCCACGGACGCAAGGCGCTGCTGCACGGCCACTGCCATCAGAAGGCCATCGTGGGCACCGCGCCCACGGTGAAGGTGCTCACGTGGGCGGGCTACACGGTGAGCGAAGTGGACTCCGGCTGCTGCGGCATGGCGGGCTCCTTCGGCTTCGAGCGCGAGCACTACGACGTGTCGGTGGCCCTCGGCAACCGCCGCCTCGCGCCCGCGGTGAAAGCCGTCTCCGCCGACACGGAGGTGGTCGCGCCCGGCGTGTCGTGCCGCCAGCAGATCGAGCACCTCGCCGGCCGCC
>JBBDXO010000050.1:0-4579 GCA_040902295.1 Candidatus Rokuibacteriota bacterium
CGGTGGTGGCGCGGCCCGTGTAGTAGGATACGCGCCATGTGGGGGCGCGCGCTCATCCTCTCGCTGCTCGTCGTCGCTCCCGCGCACGCGGCGTCGATGGAGGACCTCCTCTTCGATCTGGAGCTGGTGCCGCTCGACGGCCGCACGCCCGCCGCCATCTCGCTCGAGCGCCTCGCGGACGGCAAGACCGTCAGCCTCGCGAACCTCAAGGGCCGTGCCGTCCTCCTCTACTTCTGGGCGACGTGGTGACCGTACTGCACGAGGGAGTTACCCTCGACCATCGAGCAGGTGCACCGCACGTACAAGGACCGCGGACTCACCGTGCTCGCGATCGACATGAAGGAGCCGAAGGAGACGGTGGCGGCGTGGGTGCGTAAGAGCGGCGTGACCTTCGACGTGCTGCTCGATCCCACCGACAGCGCCGCGCGCGCGTACCAGGTGAGCGTCACCCCCACCGTCTTTCTCATCGGCCGCGACGGCACGCTGCTCGCGAAAGCGATCGGCACCAAGCGCTGGATGGGGCCCCGGGGTCGGGCCCTCTTCGACGCCATGCTGGCGAAGTGACCGGCGGCGACGGCCTCGACGTCGAGACCCTCGACTTTGACGTCCTGATCCTGGGCGCGGGCGGCGCGGGGCTGTGCGCGGCGCTCCACGCCGCCGATCGCGCGCCCTCGCTGTCGATCGGCGTCGTCGTCAAGGGGCTGCTCGGCCGCGCCGGCTGCACGCGCATGGTGCAGGGCGGCTACAACGCCGTGCTCACCGCGCCCGACTCCCTCGAGGCGCACCTGCTCGACACCCTCCACGGCGGCGGCTGGATCAACGACCAGGAGCTCGTGCACACGCTGGTGGTGGAGGCGCCCGCCCGCGTGCTGGAGCTGGAGTCGCGCTACGGCTGCCTCTTCGACCGCACGGCGCAGGGACGCATCCACCAGAAGCCGTTCGCGGGGCAGACGCACGACCGCACCATCCACAAGGGCGACCTCACCGGCATCGAGATCATGAACCGGCTCGCCGAGCAGGCGGCCGCGCGCCCGAACATCCGCGCGCTGGAGGAATGCCGGGCGGTGGAGCTGGCGCTCGACGAGCACGGGCGCTCGGCGGGCGCCCTCGTGCTCGACGTCCGCACCGGCCGCTTCCACCTCGCGCGCGCCCGCGCCACGCTGCTCGCGATGGGCGGCGGCCCCACCATGTACCGGATCTTCGCCTGCTCCGCCGACAAGTCGGCCGACGGCATCGCGCTCGCGTGGCGCGCGGGGCTGCCGCTGCGCGACATGGAGATGATCCAGTTCCACCCCACCGGGCTCGTCATTCCCGGCTCGCTGATGACGGGCGCGCTGCTGGAGGAAGGGCTGCGCGGCGCCGGGGGCCACCTGCGCAACGGGCGCGGGGAGCGGTTCATGGAGCGCTACGACGCCGCGCGCATGGAGCGCTCCACGCGCGACCTCGTGTCGCGCGCGTGCTTCACGGAGATCGCCGAGGGGCGCGGCACCCCCAACGGCGGGGTGTGGATCGACGTGTCGCACCTCGGAGCGGACGTGGTCGAGCGCAACTTCCGCGGCATGGTCAAGCGCTGCCGCGACTTCGGCCGCGATCTCGCCCGCGCCCCGGTGGAGGTGGGACCCACCGCGCATTTCATGATGGGCGGCGTCGTCATCGACCCGCAGTGCCGCACGGCCGTCGAGGGGCTCTTCGCGGCGGGGGAGGACACGGGCGGCGTGCACGGCGCCAACCGGCTCGGGGGCAACGGCGTGGCGGAGTCGACGGTCTTCGGCGGCCTCGCCGGCGATGCCATGGCCGCCTTCGTGGAGGGCCGGCCGGCGCCGCGCGTGAGCGGAGCGGCGCTGCAGGGCTCGGTGCGCGCGCTCGCCGCGCCGCTCGCGCGCGCCGCCGGCTCCGAGATCTACGATGTGCAGCACGCGCTGCGCGAGGCGATGTGGGACGACGCGGGGCTCGTGCGGGACGAGCGCGGCCTGCGCGCCGCTCTCGGTGTGCTGGAGGCGCTCGCGGAGCGCACGGAGCGCATCGGCGTGCCGCCCGCGCTCCCGCTGAACACGGCGTGGCAGGACTGGATGAGCGTGCGCAACCAGCTCGTCGCGGCGCGCCTCATCGTGGCCGCCGCCCGCGAGCGCACCGAGAGCCGCGGCGCGCACTTCCGTCGCGATTGCCCCGCGCCGGACGGCGGCCCGCTCTTCAGCGTGCACCTGCAGCGCGCAGATGGGTCCACCCGCGTCTGGCGGCAGCCGGTGGCGCTCACGCGCGCCACGCCCGCGGGCGCTTCCGTGCCGGCCGGCGTGGAGATCGGTGACTGACGTGGAGTCGTCCCGCCGCCAGTCGATGGTCGTGGGCGGCGTGCTCGAGCTGCTGGCGGCGGTGTCGCTGGTGGAGGCGCGGCGTCTCTACCGCCTGCGCACGGATTTCGTGGCGGGGGCCGTGGTGGGCGACGACACCTTCCCGATGATCGTCGGTGTCGCGCTTGCCGTGCTCGGCCTCTACATGCTCGCGTGGGCGCGCCTGCCCGCGCTGGAGGTGGCACTGCCGCGCGGGCCCATCCGGGCGCGGATGCTGGCGGGCGCCGGCCTCCTCGTGGCGTACGCGGTGCTGGTGCCCGTCCTCGGCTACACGGCGGCCACCGCGGTCGCCTCCGTGGCGCTCTTCGGCGCCATGGGGGGCTATCGCTGGCCGGTGGCCCTGCTGCTCGGCGCCGTCACCACGGGCGCGCTCTACCTGCTCTTCCGCGTGTGGCTGCTCCAGCCGCTGCCGAGCGGCCTGCTGGGCGCGTGAACGATGGACGTCCTCGCGCATCTCGCCAGCGGCTTCGCCGCTGCGCTGACGCCCACGAACCTCGCCATGGCGTTCATGGGCTCGCTGCTCGGCACGCTGGTGGGCGTCCTTCCCGGCCTCGGGCCCACCGCCGCCATCGCCATCCTGTTTCCGTTCACGACCATCCTGACGCCGGTGCCCGCCATCATCATGCTCGCCGGCATCTACTACGGCGCCATGTACGGCGGCTCCACCACCGCCATTCTCCTGAACATCCCGGGCGAGGTGGCCTCGGTCCCCACCTGCCTCGACGGCTACCCGATGGCGCAGCAGGGACGCGGCGGGGTGGCGCTCGGCATCTCCGCCATCGGCTCCTTCGTGGCGGGCACGGTGGGCGTCATCGCGCTCACCTTCTTCGCGCCGCTGCTCGCCGACCAGGCGCTGCGCTTCGGGCCTCCCGAGTATTTCGGGCTCATGGTCCTGGCCTTCACGGTGGTCGTCTCGCTCTCGGGCGCCTCGCTCGCCAAGGGCATGTCGATGGCGATGCTGGGCTACCTCGTCTCGCTGGTGGGGATGGGACCCTCGACGGCCGAGCCGCGCTTCACCTTCGGCTACGACCGCCTCATGGGCGGCATCGATCTCATCGCCCTCGTGGTAGGGCTGTTCGCCATCTCGGAGGTCTTCCTCGGCCTCGAAGAGGCGCGCACCGCCATCGCCGCGCGGATCACCAGCGTCCTGCCGCGATGGGCGGACCTGCGGCAGGCGTGGCCCGCCATCCTGCGGGGCACGGGCATCGGCTTTCTCCTCGGCCTGTTGCCGGGCTGCTCGCCGGGCGTGACCGTGTTCCTGGCCTACGACGTGGAGAAGAAGCTCGCGCGCGATCCGGAGCGCTTCGGCCGGGGCGCCATCGAGGGCGTGGCCTCGCCGGAGTCGGCCAACAACGCCACCAGCTCCGCCGGCTTCATCCCGCTCCTGGCCCTCGGCATTCCCGCCTCCGCGCCCCTCGCCATCCTGCTCGGCGGGCTCATGGTCTACGGCCTGCAGCCGGGGCCGCTGCTCTTCGCGAAGAATCCGGAGTTCGTGTGGACCGTGATCGCCAGCCTCTACATCGGCAACGTCATCCTGCTCATCCTCAACCTGCCCCTCGTGGGCATCTGGGTGCGGCTGACGCGGGTGCCCTTCGGCATCCTCGGGCCCGTCATCTTGTTGATGTCGTTCGTGGGCGCGTACTCCGTGCGCAACAGCATGTTCGACGTGGCGGTGAGCCTGGTGTGCGGGCTCGCCGGCTACGTCCTGCGCAAGGGCCAGTGGCCGCTGGCCCCGCTGCTGCTGGCCTACATCCTCGGCCCGCTGCTGGAGACCAACCTCCTGGAGTCACTGTCGATGAGCGGGGGCAGCCCGCTCATCTTCGTGCAACGGTGGCTGTCGCTGTCCCTGATCCTGGCCGCCGTCGCCCTGCTGTTGACCTCCCTCGTGCTCGTGCGCTACGCCAACCGGCGGCTGCGGGAGACCGCCGCCGCCGAGATGTCCCTCTGAGGCGCCATCCCACATGACAAGGAGAACACCATGACCGTTGCACGCCTGGCCACCGCCCTCCTCGCGGCCGCCGTCCTCGTCGCTCCCGCCGCCTTCGCGCAGAGCGGGTACCCCACCAAGCCCATCGAGCTGGTGGTGCCGTTCACCGCCGGCGGGGGGACGGACCTCATCTCGCGCCT
Source organism: Candidatus Rokuibacteriota bacterium (assembly GCA_040902295.1). Taxonomy (GTDB): domain Bacteria; phylum Methylomirabilota; class Methylomirabilia; order Rokubacteriales; family CSP1-6; genus JBBDXO01. Next base: position 4,476 of record JBBDXO010000050.1, read on the forward strand.
CGTCGCGGACTACATGGGCAAGAAGTGGAGCCAGCCCATTCTCGTCGTCAACAAGCCGGGCGGCGGCGGCGCCACCGGCGCGCGCGCGGCCCTGAAGGACTCGC
>JBBDXO010000050.1:4679-6869 GCA_040902295.1 Candidatus Rokuibacteriota bacterium
AACAAGCCGGGCGGCGGCGGCGCCACCGGCGCGCGCGCGGCCCTGAAGGACTCGCGCCCCGACGGCTACACGGCGCTGATGGACATCCACACGACGTCCTCGATGCTCATCGGCGCCTCGCAGAACCCGCCCCTGACGCTGGACGACCGCAAGTACGCCGCGCGGCTCGTGCGCGATCCCATGGTGTTCGCCGTGAAAGCCGACGCGCCGTGGAAGAGCTTCAAGGAGTTCTCGGAGTGGGTGAAGGCCAATCCCGGCGAGCTCGTGTGGTCGAGCGTCGGCCCCGCGGGCCCGTCGCGCTACACCGCCTACGACTGGTTCACGCAGATCGGCGTGGACCCCGTGAAGACGAAGATGGTCATCACCCCCGGCGCCGCCGACTCCATGACCAAGCTCGCCGGCGGCCACGTGCTGCTCGCCATCCACTCCGTGGCCGAAGCCAACGCCATGGTGCAGGCGGGCAAGATCCGCCTGCTCGCGGTGCTCTCGCCGACGCGGATCAAGGCGCTGCCGGAGGTGCCGACGGCGGAGGAGCAGGGCGTGATGAAAGGCGTGCGCGTGCAGTGGTGGGCGGCGGTCGCCTTCCCCGCGGGGACGCCGGATCCGATCGTCAAGCAGTGGGAAGGCGCGCTGGCGGAGATGGCCCGCGATCCGGCGTTCCTCGCCGGCGCCCAGCGCATCAACATGAACATCGACTATCTGGACGCCGCGGCCACCCGGGCCTTCGTCGAAAAGGAAGTGGCGGGCTACACCGACATGGCGGGCAAGATCGGCATCCGACGGTAGTGCCTCTCGCCGGGAGCGTGACGGCGGACCGGCTTCGGGGTGCGGGGACCACGTGGATGGTGGCCGACTCGACCGAGGGCGGCTGGGCGATTGGCTGCATGGGGGGCCTCGAAGGGCCCCCCCATTGACATGGGTCCTCGCACCCCGAAGCCGATCCGCCGTCGCGCTCCCGGCGGCGGTGCGGGCATCATATGGCGGTCGAACAGACGTCGCGCGTCCCGGCTTGCTCCCGGTGGGGTTTGCGGCCATTCTGTGGCGCGTTGTCAGCGAGATCTGATCGACTGAGGAGACTGGCATGGCGCGGGCGCTCGAAGGACAGGTCGTGATCGTGACGGGTGGGGGGACGGGGATTGGGCGCGAGACGGCGCTGCTGGCGGCAGCCGAGGGCGCGCATGTCGTGATCGCGGGCCGGCGGCGCGAGCCACTCGACCGCGTCGTGTCGGAGATCGAGAAGGCCAAGGGGAGGGCGACGGCGCATGCCGTCGATCTGGAGCGGCCGGAGGAGGCGGTGACGTTCGCCGAAGCCGTCATTGGGGCCCACAAGCGGGTGGACGTGCTGGTCAACAATGCGGGGCACTCGAGCAAGGTCCGGCACATCCGGTGGGTGAAGCGCGAGGACTGGGAGAGCGTGTTCGCGGTGAACGTGACCGCGGTCTATGCGCTCACGCAGGCCGTCCTGCCGTCGATGATCGAGCGCGGGGGCGGCACCATCATCACCGTGTCGTCGGTGGCGGCGATCAGCGCGGGCCTCCTGGGGGGCGCGCCCTACGGGGCGGCCAAGGCCGCCGTGCGCAATCTCATGGCCAACATCCACGTCACGTGCCGGGACAAGGGCATCCGCGCCATCACCATCATGCCCGCGGAAGTGGACACGCCCATTCTCGACAAGCGGCCGCTGCCCCCGGACGCCAGGGCGCGCGCCACGATGATGCAGGCCGAGGACGTGGCGCGCACCATCATGTTCTGCGCCACCATGCCCGCGCGCACCGTGCTCCAGGAGATCGTGATGTACCCCACCATCCAGCGCGACGTGACGGCCGACATCGCGACGGCGGCGATGATGGGTGCGCCGCCCGGCGCCCGGTGAGCAAGGTCCTCCGCCGCGAGTGGACGACCGCCGAGGGCTGGCGTGCCACGGGGCCGGGCATGTGGGCGTGGCTGCTGCAACGGGCGGCCGCGGTGGCGTTGCTCGTCGTGGTGGCCGTCCACCTCTACAATCCGTTCCGCCGCGGCGTCCAGGCCGCCCTCCTCGCCCTCGTGCTGCTGCACGCGCTGCTCGGCGTGCGCTCGCTCCTGCTGGACTTCGGCCTGCCCGTGCGCTGGCACCGCGCGCTCTTCGCGGGCGCGCTCGCGCTGGCGGCGGTGATCTTCGTCGTCGTGTGGGCATGGCGGTGGTATTGAGTC
>JBBDXO010000051.1:0-1088 GCA_040902295.1 Candidatus Rokuibacteriota bacterium
GAGGTGACAGTCGGCCGAGATCATCTCGTAGCGCATGGGAGAGCCTCCTCGGTGGTAGGCAGGATGCTAGCATGCAGGCGAGCCGATGGCAGATTCGAGACCGGGGCCGACCTCTCACACGTTCTTTTCGCAGCGGCTGCGGCTGCACTACGTCGACTGGGGCAATCCGGAGGCGCCGCCGCTGCTGCTCGTGCACGGCGGGCGCGACCACTGCCGCAACTGGGACTGGGTGGCGGCGGCGCTGCGCGACGAGTGGCACGTCATCGCGCCCGATCTGCGCGGCCACGGCGACAGCCAGTGGTCCACCGACGGCAGCTACTGGATGGCGGGCTACGTCTATGACCTCGCGCAGCTCATCCACCAGCAGCGGCTGGCGCCCGTCACCATCGTCGCGCACTCGCTGGGTGGCCACATCGCGCTCCGGTACGCCGGCATCTATCCCGACGCCGTGGCCCGGCTGGTCGCCATCGAGGGGCTCGGGCTGCCGGTCGCGACGCTGGCCGAGCGCGCCGCCAAGACGGCCGCGCAGCGCATGGACGAGTGGATCCGCGAGCAGCGCACGCTGGCGGGCCGGCTGCCGCGGCGCTACGCCTCCATCGAGGAGGCGTTCAAGCGGATGCAGGGGGAGAACCCGCACCTGAGCGCCGAGCAGGCGCGCCATCTCACCGTGCACGGCGCCAACCAGAACGAGGACGGCACCTATTCCTGGAAGTTCGACAACTACGTGCGCGCGTGGCCGCCCTACGACATGTCGACGCGCGACGTGCACGCCCTGTGGGAGCGCATCGCGTGCCCCACGCTGATCCTCTACGGCAAGGAAAGCTGGGCCGGCAATCCCGTCGACGACGGCCGCGCCGCCCACTTCCGTCACGCCCGCGTGGTGGGCGTGGACCGCGCCGGCCACTGGCTGCATCACGACCGCCTCGACGACTTCCTCACCATTCTGCGGTCGTTCCTCGCGGGGCCCACACCGTAGCGCGGAATCTTCGCGAGCGGGGAGCGGCCTCGGGGTGCAGGGACCCTGTACGTGCGGACCCAGGTCGGCGGATCGAGGAGCGTCGCGGCTTTGCCGCGAGGCTGCCGAGCGC
>JBBDXO010000052.1:0-6839 GCA_040902295.1 Candidatus Rokuibacteriota bacterium
GGCCCCCCATCCAATGAGTCCCGCGCGGCACGTCGTCGTCGGCACCGCCGGCCACATCGACCACGGCAAGACGTCGCTGGTGAAGGCGCTCACGGGTACGGACACCGACCGGCTGCCGGAGGAAAAGGCGCGCGGCATCACGATCGATCTCGGGTTCGCCTTCCTCGACGAGGAGGGCGTCACCATCGAGATCGTGGACGTGCCCGGCCACGAGCGGTTCGTGAGGAACATGCTGGCGGGCGTGGGTGGCATCGACCTCGCGATGCTCGTCATCGCCGCCGACGAAGGGGTGATGCCGCAAACGCGCGAGCACCTCGCCATCTGCTCGCTCCTGCATATCCGGGGCGGCCTCATCGTGCTCACGAAGATGGACATGGCGGAGGCGGACTGGCTGGAGCTCGTGCGCGACGACGTGACCGGCCTTGTTCGCGGTACCTTCCTCGACGGCGCTCCCATCGTGGCCGTGTCATCGCGCACGCTGGAGGGCATCCCCGAGCTGCGCCGCACGCTGGGCGCTCTCGCGGCCGCCGTGCCGCCGCGCGCGGCGGACCAGCTCGCGCGTCTGCCGACGGACCGTGTTTTCACCATCAAGGGCTTCGGCACGGTGGTGACGGGCACGCTCATGACGGGCGCGCTGGCCGTGGACGACCGCGTGGAAGTGTTTCCCCGGGGCGTGCAGGCGAAGATCCGCGGCCTCCAGACGCACGGGCAGCCGGTGGCGCGCGCCCTTGCCGGGCAGCGCACGGCGGTGAATCTCCAGGGTCTGGAGCGGGCGGCCGTCGATCGCGGAGACGTGATCGGGATGGTGGGCAGCCTCGTGTCGTCGTCGATGGTGGACGGCACGCTCGAGCTGCTGAAAGACGCGCCGCGTCCCATCAAGTCGCGCGACCGCGTGCGCTTTCACACGGGCACGAGCGAGATCATGGCCCGTGTGCTCATCCTCGATCGTCCCGAGCTGGAGCCGGGCGGGCGTGCGCTCGCCCGCTTCCGCCTCGAGGCGCCGCTGGTGGCGCTCCCCGGCGACCGCTTCGTCGTCCGCTCGTACTCACCGGTGGTGACGATCGGCGGGGGCACCCTGCTCGACATCGATCCGCCACGCTTCAAGCGCAAGACGCCGGCGCTCGTCGCCCATCTCACGCTGCTCAAGGATGGCGGCGCGGACGAGGTCCTCGAAGAGCACGTGCGTCACGCGGGCGCGGCCGGGGTGCGAGCGGCGGCCCTGGGCGCGCGCGTGCCCTTCGGCCCCGCGCGCGTGCGCGCGCTGCTGCAACAACTGCAGGGGGCGGGCCGGGTGGTGGCGGTCGACCGTGACTGGTTCCTGCACACCGACAGCCTCACCCGCCTGCGCGCGCTGACGCTGGCCACGCTGGAGCAGTTCCACCGCGCGCATCCGTTGCGTCCCGGGATGTCGCGCGAGGAGCTGCGCGGCCGCGCGGGCGCGCCCGACGAGCGCGTGTTCGGGTACCTGCTGGGCGCGCTCGAGACGGAAGGCGTGACCCGGGCGGAGCGCGACAAGGTGCGCCTGGCCGCGCACGAGGTGCGGCTGTCGCCGGAGCAGCAGCGCGTCGTCGACCGCGTGGAAGAGGAGTTCCGCACGGCCGTCGCCGCGCCCCCGAGCCCGCAGGAGGCGCTCGGCCGTGCAGGCGTCGGGGGCGACGAGGAGCACGAGCTCTTTCAGGTGCTGCTGCAGGCGGGCACGCTGGTGCGGGTGAAGGAGTCGCTCTTCTTTCACGCGGCCGCGCTGGACGACATCCAGACCCGGCTGATCGCCATGCTGCACGAGCGCAAGGAGATCGGACCCGGTGACATCAAGGATCTGCTCGGTATCTCGCGGAAGTACGCGATTCCGCTGCTCGAGTTCTTCGATGGCAGGCGTGTGACGACGCGGGTGGGGGAGCGGAGGGTCTTGCGCGGGGGGTAGGCGAGGGGCTAAGGTGAAGGCGGCTGAAAGGAGCACCACATGTTTGGCTTGGGCTATCAGGAACTGTTGATCATCCTCGTGATCGTGCTCATCCTCTTCGGCGCCAACCGGCTGCCCGAACTGGCGAAATCGCTGGGCTCGAGCGTCAAGGAGTTCAAGAAGGGCGTGAACGAGGTCAAGGTGGAGGACACGACCGCCACCGCCGTCCACAAGGAAGAGGAGAAAAAGGCGTAGCGTCAGTCGTCGGGGTCGATGTCGGAGGCACCCGCATCCGTGCGGGCGCCGTGACCACCGACGGGCAGCTCTCATCGCAGACGGAACATCTCACCGAAGCGCTTCGCGGTCCTGACGCCGTCCTCGCCACCATCGAGCAGGCCGTCGCGGCCGTCGGCGCTGCCGGCATCGCGGCCATCGGCGTCGCGTGCGCAGGCCAGATCGATCCCCGCCTCGGCGCCGTCGTCTACGCGCCCAACCTGGGCTGGCACGACGTGCCGTTGCGCGACCGGCTCGCCTCCACCTTCGGCGTTCCCGTCGTCGTGGACAACGACGTGCGTGCCGCCGCCTGGGGTGAGTTTTGCTACGGCGGGCACGGCGTGCGGTCGCTGCTGGCCGTCTTCGTGGGGACCGGTATCGGCTCCGGCGCCGTCCTCGATGGCCGGCTCTGGCGCGGCGCCGGTAACAGCGCAGGCGAGCTCGGCCACACCCAGGTCGTGCCCGACGGGCTGCCGTGCCCGTGCGGCGCACGCGGGTGCGTGGAGCAGTACGCCTCCGGCAGCGGTTTTCACCGCCGGCTCCTCGCCGCCCAGGACGCAGGCGTGGCCACGCGCCTCACGCAGCTCTGCGATGGCGACGCCCGCGCGCTCACGGCGCCGATGGTCGCGGCCGCCGCCCACGCGGGCGACGATCTTGCCGGTCTCCTGTGGACCGACTGCAGGCGCTACCTGACGATGGCCGTGGCCAACGCGGTGACGCTGCTCAACCCCGCCGCGCTCATCCTGGGGGGCGGCGTCATCGAATCGCTGCCCGAGCTGTTCGAGGACGTCAGGGGCGGCGTGCTGCGCTCGACCACGATTCTGGCGCGTGAATCGCTGAAGATCGAGCGCGCCCGGCTCGGAGCGTGGAGCGGCGTCCTCGGCGCCGCCGCGCTCGCCGCCGCTCGCTGACCTTCGCCGCCGCGTATATACTCCACCGTTGCCATGGACCGCCGCGCCGACCGCTGGGATGTGGTGTGGGCGGTCGCGCTGTCCGTCCTGACGGTGCTGTCCCGCCTGCCGTACCGCGCGCGGATGCTCTACAACTGGGACGCCGTCCAGTTCGCGCTCGCCCTCAAGGAGTACGACGTCGGCAAGCACCAGCCGCACCCCCCCGGCTACGTCCTCTACGTCGGCCTGGGGCGGATGGTGTACTGGATCGTCGAGGATGCCACCGCCGCCTACGTCGTCCTCGCCGTTGCCTTCAGCGGCGCCACCACCTTCGTCGTGTACTTCCTCGCGCGCGCCGTGTACGGCCGGGCCACCGCGCTGTCGGCCGCCACGCTGCTCGCCGTGAGCCCGCTCTTCTGGTTCTACGGCTCGGTGGGGCTCACGTACGCGGCGGAGGCGCTGTGCGCCTCCACGGTCGCGTACTTCGCCCTCCGGGCCGCCCGCGGCAGCGCCACCGACGCGTGGCTGGCGGCCGGCTACCTCGGCCTCGCGGGTGGTGTCCGGCAGTCGATCCTCCTCCTGCTGTTCCCGCTCTGGATGGCGGCGGTGCTGGCCGGCGGCGGACGGCGGTGGCGCACGACGCTCGTCGGCCTGGCCATCATCAGCGCGGGCGTGCTCGCATGGTTCTTGCCGATGATCTGGCTCACGGGCGGCCTGGAGCGCTACCTGGTCGCCGCGTGGCAGCTGGCGGATTCGGTCGTGAGACCAACGTCCATCGTGGGCGGGCCGCTGGAGGTGACGCTGCGGCAATCGCGCTATGTGCTCGAATCCGTCCTCGTCGGCCTGGGTCCGCTGGCGCTGGCCGCCTTCCTGCTGCCGTCGTACATCCGTCGCCACGGCTGGGGCACGCGCGAGTGGCTGCTGGTGGCGTGGACGGCCCCGCCCGTCCTCGTCTATACGCTCGTGCACTTCGGACAGGCCGGCTACGTGCTGACGTTCCTGCCCGCGCTCGTCATCCTGCTCGCGCGCGTGCTCGTGGCGGCTCTCGGCGATGCGGCCGTGCCTCCGCGTCTTCGCATCGTCCTCACGGCGGCCTCCGTCGCCCTCATGGTCGTGGTCAACGGCGCCTTCTTCGTCAACGCCCGGCCGGCGCCGCGCGACTTCGACAGCGCGCGTCCGGCGTGGCGGCAGCGCGCGCAGGATGAGGCGCACGACTGGGTGTTCAGCCGCACGGCGGGAGCGCTGCGGGAGCACGAGCAGGTGCTGCGCACGTTCGTGGACGCCATTCGAGGCCTGTCCGCGCCCGAGGAGACGGCCATCATCACCGAGCTCGGCAATCCGCGCTCGTATCCGTGGCTGCGCCACGCCATGTTCTACCTGCCGGAGTACTCCATCTTCGAGCTGCACGTGGGCGCCAGCCCGCCCGGCTACTATGCGCCGCAGCTCGCCTCCGAGATGAGGCCCCTGCCGGAGCGCCGGGTGCGCCTGCCCGCGCGTGTGCGGCAGCTCGTGTGGTTCGTCGACCACTGGGACACGGCCGCGGCGCGTCCGGCGGGGTTGCGCGAGATCGAGATCCCGCACGGCCGGTACCTGTACGTGCTGCCCGTCGGTCGCCGGCCCGTGCGCTACGCCGGCTATACCCTCGTCCGCGAGCGCTAGCGTGCGCGTCCGCCGCGACGACGCGCTCGTCGTCCTGGCCGCCGTCGTCCCGTTGGTGCTCTTCGTCGTCCGCGAGCGTGCGATCGCCGGGGGCGCCGGCTTTCCGCTCGATGATTCATGGATCCACCTGCACTTCGCCCGCAACCTTGCCGAGGGCGCCGGCTTTTCCTATAACCCCGGCGTGCCGGTGGCCGGCTCCACCGCGCCCGCGTGGACCGTCCTGCTCGCTGCCGGCGCGCTCGCCGCCGGCGCCTCCCTCGCCACCGCCAAGGCGCTCGGCGTCGCGGTGACCGTGGGCGCGGCGCTCGTCGTCCGCCGCGCGTGCCTGGCGTGGGGTGCTCCGGCCGACGTCGCGCTCGCGGCGGCGGTGGCGCTGCTGTGGATGGGGCCGGTGGCATGGGGCGCGCTGTCGGGCATGGAGGTCGGGCTCGCGGCGCTGCTCGTGGCGGCCGCAGTGCTCGCGCTGGCGCGCGCGCCCACCGCATGGGCGGCGGCGGCCGGCGCGCTGGCCGTGCTGGCACGGCCCGAAGCCCTGCTGCTGCTGCCGTTGCTGCTGATGTCGCGGCCGCTCACGTGGCGGCGCGTGGCCGTGTTCGCCGCCACGAGTGCGGCGGTCCTGGCGCCCGCCGTCGCCTTCTCCTGGGCGACCGCGGGCTCGCCGTTTCCTGCGACGGCAGCCGCCAAGGTGGAAGGAGGTCTCCTCGGCTGGCTCGGCGGCGTGAGCGAGCCCGCCGCGTTGACGTGGTGGGGGAGGCCGCGAGACTTCATGACGGAGTGGGCGCTCTGGCTCATGCGGACGCACTGGCTGCTGCCGTGGGCGGCTCTCGCCGCCCTCGTGGACGCCTGGCGGCGGCGCTCGCGTCCGCTCGCCGTCGCCGGCGCCGCGCTCATCGCGCATCCCCTCGGCATGGCGTTGCTCGCGCCGTATCGCGGGCCCGCCTTCCAGGAAGGCCGCTACTCGATCCATCTGCTGCCGCTCGCGATCGTGCTCGGCGCGGTGGCGCTCGGTGCGGCCCCGGTCCGCGTGCGCCGCGCCGCCCTCGCCGTCTTCCTGGCTCTCGCCCTCGCTCCGCTCGCGCCCGCGGCGGAGCGGTACGCGTGGGGCGTACAAAACATCAATGCCATGCAGGTGCACCTGGGCCGCTGGGTCAGGGACAACACGCCCCGCCGCGCCACCCTGGCGGTGAACGACATCGGCGCCATCGCATACTTCTCCCGGCGCCAGATCATCGATCTCATGGGGCTGGTGACCCCCGAGATCCTGCCCTTTCGCCGTGAGGGCGAGTCCGGAGTGATGGAATTCGTGACGGCGAGCTGCCCGGACTTCCTGATCATCTTCCCGACGTGGTTCCCGCGGCTGGCTGCCCGCCAGGACGTGCTGGTGCCGATCTATCGCGTCCGCCTGGAGCGTGTGGAGGTGTCCGGAGGTCCGGAAATGGTCGTGTACCGTCTCGTGCGGTGTGCGGTATGATGCTCTCCATGCTTCAGGTGGCCGCTCTTGTGCTCGCGCTTGCTCTTGCCGGCGGCCTGCTGCCGGTGCCGGCCGCTGCGGAAATTTACCGGTACGTCGATGAGCGGGGCACACCGTTTTACGTCGAAGGTCTCGAAAGCGTGCCGGCGCAATATCGCGCGGCGGCTGTACCGCTCGGCATGCGCAACAGTCCCGCCGCCGAGGCCGCTCCCGCCGCCGAGAAAAGTGACGCCGCCGGCGCCACCACCATCCGGTACACGCCGGGCCAGCGCATCATCGTCGATGCCCGGATCAACGGCGACACGGCCACGCGGTTGCTCCTCGACACCGGCGCCGACAGCACGCTCATCTCGCCCCTCGTGCTCTCCGCCGCCGGCGCCTCGCTGACCCGCGGCGGGACGGCCGCGCGCATCGTCGGCGTCACCGGCACGACCGACGCCCAGCGTGTCGCCGTGGAGTCGATCGAGATCGGCGAGGCGCGCGTGTCGGGGCTTCAGGTCGTCGCCCACGACATGGGCCAGCCCGGCATCGACGGCCTGCTCGGTCGCGATTTCCTCGATCGCTTCAAAGTGACGATCGACTCCGCCACCGGAGTCGTCACCATCGCGGCCAAATAGACATGGGGGGGGGGGCCGGGGCCCCCCCC
>JBBDXO010000053.1:0-6839 GCA_040902295.1 Candidatus Rokuibacteriota bacterium
GGGGCGCAGCGACGAGGCAGAGAGCGGCGCCCCCTCTCCGGGGCCCGTCCCCTCGGCCGCGCCGCGCGGCGCTCACCCAACGAGGACAGGTCCTTGACGGCATCAGTACTCGCCCAGGCAACGGTCGACCATCGCGGTGGCCGCCTGCCAGTCGTACGACTTGAACATGCGCGCGTTCACGACGGGCTGGGCCGCCGAGTAGAACATCTCGTACTGCAGCTGCCGGCCCGCGAACTCCGTGCCCACGAAATCCCAGATGAGCTTGATGAGCTTGATGCGCTCGCGGGCGGTGGCCACGCCGGAGCGGTAGTAGCGCTCGGTGTCGCCACGGGTCTCCGCGCCCGTGAAATTCGCTTCGGAGGAGGGCACCGCCTGGAAGGCGCCCCCCGCCAGCTCGCGCACGGCGCGCATCAGATCGACGACGAGCCGCCGCTGCAGGCTCATCCCCGCGTAGATGTACGACGGTCCGGGGCGCGCGATCCCGTCGCGTACGAGCGGGAAACGGGCGGCGGCGTGCACGAGCGCCTCGAAGGCGGCGCACAGGGCTGCGATGTCGCCGCCGAGGGCGGCCTGGGCGCCCGGGTTGCGCTCGTTGCTGTGCAGCTCGACGAGCTTCATGGCGAGGCCGGCGGTGAACTCGCACTTGACGCTGAAGCGCACGAGCGACTGGAAGTTCGCCAGCGTGTGCGAGGAGGTGTCGTGGAACTGCGCGTTGACGAGGTCCACGTTGCGGTAGATGAACACGTGCTCCCAGGGCACGAAGACGTCGTTGAGGACGACGGTGGCGTCCACCTCGTCGAAGCGCGACGACAGCGGGTAGTCGTACACGCTCGTGGCCATGGCGGCGAAGGGCCGGCGCGGATACAGCCGCAGCCCCTCGGCGTTCACCGGCATGACCACGGAGATGGCGTAGTCCTCGTCGCCCGCCACCAGGGGCGTGATGTAGCTCAGGAAGAGCCAGTCGGCCAGCACGGCCGAGGTCGCGATCGACTGCGCGCCGCGCACGATGATGCCGCCGTCCGTCTCGCGCACGACGCCGGGATAGAGAAAGGGCTCGGGCTGCCGGTGCGCGGGCTGCGAGCGGTCCACCTGCGGCGGCACCACGGCATAGGTGACGTAGAGGTCCTCGGCGCGCGCCTTTTCGTAGAAGCGGACGACGTGGTCGCCGAAGCGCTCGCCGCCGCGTGCGAAGAGGGCGCGCCCGCCCGCGAAGGCGGTGAGCACGCAGGCGACGTGATCGGGCGTGCGCCCCATGAGGCCGTAGGAGGCCTCCGCCCAGAAGCGGTGGACGCGCCGGCGCGCCTCGAGATCGTCGGCCGAGCGCGGCATGAGCCACATGGCGGCGTAGCGCTCGCCCGTGGCCGGATCGAGGTACGAGGTGATGTCGAGGGCGGCCGGGGACCGGGCCCGGTCGTAGGTGTCGGCGACGCGGCGGATGGGCTCGACGAAGGCGGGGTGCTTGGTGACGTCGCCGACGCGCTCGCCGTCGAGAAAGACGGCGCGGCCGTCACGCAGCGCCGCCACGTACGCGTCTCCGCTTCTCATGGGCGGGCCCACGTTGCCACAGGCGGCGCGTGATGACAAATCGCCGGCGCGATGCTACCGTCTCGCCACTTTCAGCCGCCGGGAGGGCCCCCGATCGAGCTCAGACGTCCGCCGCTCGCCATCGTCCTCGTCGCCGTCCTCGTCATCGCGCTCGGCGAGACCGGCGGCGCCGCCATGTCGCAGCTCGCGCCCGCCGTCGAGCGCTACGCCACCGCACGGGTCGACGCCAACGCGGAGGCGCACGGCCTGTTGGGCTCGCCCGAGTACGACGACGAGGTCCGCAGCCGCGCGGTGTACAGCGCCGAGGCGGGCCTGTCGTTCTTCCACACGCATGCCGAGGGGCTGGGCCTGATCCTGTTCTTCACGAGCACGCTGGTGGCGAGCGTGGTGGCCGGCCGCCGGGTGCGCGCCGCCCTCTATGCTCTCCTCACCGCGGGCAGCCTCTTCCCGCTCGGCTACCTGGCCTACAGCGTCGCCGTCCTCGAGCTCGGGCGTGACTCCGGCATCGAGGCCGCCGAGCGCTGGGTCCTGATCCCGCTCGGCAGCGCGGCCATCGTGGGGCTGGCGGGGCTGGCGGTGTGCCTGACCGCGCGCGTCCGGGCGGCCGCGCGCCCGTCGCTCCCATGACGGAGGCGCCGGCTTGGCGGCTGCCGCCGGTGTGGGTGCTGCTCGTCGCCGTCCTCCTCATCGTGTGCGCCGAAGTGGGCGGGGCGTCGATGGTGCGCTTCAAGATCGAGCTCACGCGCTGGGCGCGCGGCGTCATGCTCGCCCATCCGGAGATCCACGGCCTCGTGGGCGTGCGCGACGTGGACGAGCGCATCCTCGACGAAGCGCTCGTGAAATTCGACGCGGGCCTGCGCCTTTTCCACATCCACGCGGAAGGCATGGGCCTGGTCATCATCGCCACCACCACGGTGGCGGCCACCCTGGTGCGCACTCCACCGGCCCGGCCCGTGATGATCACCCTTCTCACGGTCGGCGGAGCAGGCTATCCTCTCGGCTACCTGCTGTGGGCGGCGCTCATCCCATATTTCGGGATGGAGAGGGGAAAGGCGATCGCGGAGTGGCTCTTCTGGATCCCGTTCGGCGGTGCCACCATCGTGGCGCTGTGGTGGCTCGCCGCCGTCGTCACCCTGCGGCTGGTCCGTCGATGACGCCCGTCGCCGCCGCCCTCCTCCTCCTCCTCGCGCTCGCGACGCCCGCCTTCGCCCACCACGTCGGCGCCTACACGCCGCGCGACAACGAGATCACGACTAACTTCAAGGAGATCAAGTTCTCGGTGCAGGCGAGGAAGTTCGACGTGGCCCTGCGCCTCTTCGACGAGGGCGCGCTCCGGACCGCCCTGCGGGAGAAGGCGGCCACGCTGCCCGCCGGGCTGGAAGGCGGGACCCGCGCCGCCCTGCAGGCCGGCGACGCCGCGGAGGTCGAGCGCCACCTCATGATCTTCTTCGCCGCCCTCACGCGCGAGCTGGCCCTCGAGGCGGATCGGCAGCTCGCCGCCCCCGGCCTCTCGCGGCCGGCGCGCGCGGCCACCGCGGAGCGGTTCCTCGAAGCGATGTGGCGCTACTACAACCTCGTGGACTTCGCCGTCGCCTCGCGCGACAACAAGAGCTCCACGGCCGTCCGGCTCGCCTTCGACGAGGCGGAGGGCTATGCGAAGACCACCTCGGCGTCCGAGGCCGACAAGCTGCGCGACCCCCTGCGACGCATCGCGCAGCTCCTCTCGACCCTGATCGACACCTCGTCAGCACTCCCAAGGAGGGACTCATGAAACGTCTCACGTGGCTCATCCTGTTCATGGCCGTCGCCGTCAGCGCGGTGTGGGTGGCGTCGCCCGCCCTGTCGCAATCCAAGGTCGTCAAGATCGGCGACCTCGGCTCCAAGGTCGGCGTGTTCGAGGGGTACGGCAAGTACCAGACGATGATGATGCAGATGGCGGTGGACGAGCTGAACGCCAAGGGCGGCGTGCTCGGCCACAAGATCGAGATGATCTCCGAGGACGACGACACCAAGCCCGCCCCCGCCGTGCGCAAGGCGGAGAAGCTCATCCTCCAGGACGACGTCAAGCTCATCGTGGGCGCCGTGTCCTCGGGCTCCACGATGGCGGTGATGGACGTCACGAAGAAGCACAAGACGATCCACTGGAACTCGGTCTCCTGCGCGGAGTTCATGCGCACCACGAAGTTCCACAAGTACTACTTCTCGAACCAGCCCGACTCCCGCATGCAGGCCAACGGTCTGGCCCAGTACATGCTCGACAAGATGGGCAAGAAGGTCTACATCTTCTACACCGACTACGCGATGGGCCAGTCGGACGGCCGCCAGTTCAAGACCGCCCTCGAGAAGCTGGGCGGCGAGGTGGTCGGCGTGGCGGGCGCGCCCATGGACACGAAGGACTTCAGCCCCTGGTTCGGCGCCATCAACCAGTCGAACCCCGACGTGCTCTTCCTCGCCTTCGCGGGCACCGACTCCCTGCGGCTCATGACGCAGCTCCACTCGTTCGGGATGACGAAGAAGTACAAGCTGGCGGGCATCGACTGCTTCCTGCTGCAACAAGACCTGGAAGCGATCGCGGAGCCGATGGAGGGCTTCGTGCAGCTCGCCCACTACTCGGCGTACAACCCGGACAAGAACATGCAGGCGTTCAACGCCAAGTTCAAGAAGCGCTACAACGTGGACGGCAACATCATGGCCGGCGCCTACGACGCCGTCCTCTTCTGGGCGGCCGCCGTCGAGAAGGCCAAGAGCTTCGACGCCGACAAGGTGTCGGCGGCGCAGGAGGGCATGTGCCTGGACAACACGCACATCGGCCGCCAGTGCGTCCGCAAGGAAGACCACCAGGTCGTGATGGACATGCACCTCTACCAGGTCAAGGGCGGCAAGAACCTGCCCATCGCCACGCTGAAGGGCAAGGACACCATCGGTGAGCCGATGGTGGGCAAGGATCCCGTCGAGGGGTTCACGTGGGAGCTGAAGAAGAAGATGTAAGTCCGGCTCTTGGACTATTTCGTCGCGATCCTGCTCCCGCAGCTCCTGCACGGCCTCGTCTTCGGGGCCGCGCTGGGGCTGCTGGCGCTGGGTCTCACCGTCATCTTCGGCCTCCTCGGCGTCATGAACTTCGCCCACGGCGAGCTGTTCATGATGGGCGCCTACGCCGGGGTCACCGTGATCGCGCTCACCGGCAACTTCTGGATCGCGCTGGTGGCGGCCCCGCTCATCGTCGGCGTCATCGCCGCCGTCACGGAGGCCGCGACGCTGCGGCCCCTCTACCGGCGCGAGCCGTTGTACGCGCTCATCCTCACCTTCGGCCTCGCCCTCGTCTTCCGCGAGGGCGTGCGCCAGATCTACGGCGGCGACATGCGCCGGATCCTGCCGCCCTTCACGGGCTCCACGCCCCTGCTCGGCATGACCTATCCGAACTACCGGCTCTTCCTGCTCGCCGCCGCCTCCGTGATCCTGCTCGCCATCTGGCTCTTCTTCACGAAGACGCGCGCCGGCATCATCGTGCGGGCGGCCGTCCAGGACGCCGAGATGCTCGACGGGCTCGGCGTCAACGTGCGCCGGGTGTTCACCCTCACCTTCGCGGGGTCGGCGGCGCTGGCCGCGCTGGCGGGGATGCTGCTGGCGCCCGTCTTCACCGTCTACCCGTACATGGGCACGGAGATGATCCTGCTCGCCTTCATCGTGGTCATCCTCGGAGGCATGGGCTCCATGGGCGGCTCGGTGGCGGCGGCCTTCGCCATCGGCTTCGCGCAGTCGCTCTTCTCGCTGTGGATGAACCCCCAGCGCGTGGCCATCGCCATCTTCGGCATCATGCTCGTCGTCCTCATCGTGCGCCCCCGCGGCTTCTTCGGCCGGGAGGGCGTGCTTGAGTAGGGCGCTCGGCTGGCGGATGCTGCTCGTCTTCGCGGTGCTGGCGGTGCTGCCCGCCCTGCCCTTCATGTCGAAGTACTACCTGCTCCTCGCCTTCGACGCCCTGCTCTTCGGCGCCGTCGCCATGAGCCTCGACCTGCTCATCGGCTACACCGGCCTCGTCTCCTTCGGTCACGCCGCCTTCTACGGGCTCGGCGCCTACGCCACCGCCATTCTGCTGGAGCGGGAGATCTACTCGCTCTGGGCGTGCCTGGCCTTCGCGGTGGTGGTGGTGGGCCTCTACGCGCTGGTCGTGAGCTACTTCGCCACGGCGCGCCGCGGCATCTACTTCGCCCTGCTCACGCTGATCTTCGCCGAGGTCGTCTTCACCTTCTTCCGCTACACGCAGACCTTCGGCGGCTCGGACGGCATCCAGGGCGTGCCGGATGCCCACCTGTTCCCCGGCGTCGCCATCGATACGCCCCTGCGCAAGTACTACCTGGTGCTCGTCTACCTGGCGGTGGCCTACACGATCTGCCGCGTGCTCGTGACCTCGCACTTCGGCCGCGTGCTGGTGGCCATCCGCGAGAACGAGGACCGGGCGCGCTTCCTCGGCTACAACGTCCAGCGCTACAAGATGGTGGTCTGCATCGTGTCCGCCCTCCTCACCGGCCTCGCGGGCGCCCTCTACCCGATGCGCTCGGCGTTCGCGACGCCCGACCTGCTGCTGTGGACGGAGTCCGGCGAGTTCATCATCTCGGTGATGATCGGCGGCCTCGGCACCCTCGTGGGGCCCGTCATCGGCGGCGCCTTCTTCACGCTGCTGCGCGACAAGGTCTCGTCGTACGTGGACGCGTACTTCATCGTCATCGGCCTCGTGCTGATCGTGATCGTCCTCTTCATGCCCAAGGGACTGCTCGGATTCCGCAAGCGGCTGGGCTTCAAGCAATGGCGCACGACGGTCTAGTCCTCGAGATCGACGCAGTGTCGCGCAACTTCGGCGCCCTCGCCGCGCTCACGAAGGTGAGCTTCACCGTGCGCCAGGGCCAGGTTTTCTCCGTGATCGGGCCCAACGGCGCGGGGAAGTCCACGCTGTTCAACATCGTGTCGGGCCTGCACGCGCCGTCGTCGGGGCGCGTGCGCTTCCGCGGGCAGGAGATCAGCGGCCTGGCGCCGGAGGCCATCAACCGCCTCGGCATCGCCAAGACCTTCCAGATCACCAACATCTTTCCGGAGATCAGCGTGGGCGACAACGTGCGCGTGGCCGCCCAGTCGCGCACCGCCGAATCCGGCCGCCTGTCCTCGTTGTGGCGCCTGCCCAATGTGGACGCGCGCGTGGCCGAGCTGCTCGACGCCTTCGGCCTCGCCGCCAGCCGCGACGAGCTGGCCGAGAACCTCTCGCACGGCGAGCAGCGCCACCTCGAGATCTGCCTGGCGCTGGC
>JBBDXO010000054.1:0-2622 GCA_040902295.1 Candidatus Rokuibacteriota bacterium
GCGTTCCTCGACGACCATCTCGCGCGCTGGGCGGAGGCCTTCGCCGCGCGCGTGCTGGAGACGCCCGCGCCGGACTTCTACGGCGCCGCCGCCCGCCTGCTCGCCGCCTGGCTGCGCGACGAGTGCGCGCGCCTGGGTGTCGTCCCACGGCCGCTCGGCGGCCCTCAGCCCCCGGACGACGGCGCCGCCTTCACGTGCCCGATGGCGGCCGGCCAGGACCGGGAAGGCGGGTAGCAGGCCGAGCGGGCCCGCCACCGCCTCCCGTCGCGCGGGCGCTGTCGTGCAGGCAGCGCGGGGCGTGAGGTGAGGCGCGCGTTCCGCAGTGTCCCTGTCGTGCCCCTGGCGCCGGATTCCGGCGGAAGCAAGTTGCTGAAAATCCCACGAGTCCGTGTCGGCCAGCTTGTTGCATCTACAGGTCACGTCACTCTCGCCCACGGGGACGTCAAGGTCAGGAGGGAAGCATGGACGTTGCTGGCCGGGTTCGCCGTCAACGGATCAGGTTCCCGCTGCGGTATCACCTCGTCGCCCTCATCGTCGTTGCGCTCGTGCCCATGGTGGCGTTCGCGGCGGCGATCGTCCTCGACCTGGGGCGGGAACGGCGGGCGTCGGTCGAGGAAGGGCTGCAAACGACGGTCCGCGCGCTCGCCATTGCCGTCGAGCGCGAGATCGCCGCTTCGATCAGGGCGCTCGAGGTCCTCGCCACATCCGACCTGCTCGACCGGGGCGACCTGGCCGCCTTTCACGCGCAGGCGATACGCGTGGTCGATGCGCAGGAGGTCTGGTACGTTCTGGCCCTGACGGATCCGCGCGGGCAGCTCCTGCTCAACACGGTGCGTCCGTTCGGGGCGTCGCTGCCGTCGATCGGCGATCGCGACTACTACCGGCGGCTCATCGCCACCGGCCGTCCCGCCGTGTCGGATCTCATTGTCGGACGCACCACCGGGCAGATGAACGTGGCCGTCGCTGTGCCGGTGCGGCGCGACGGGGCGTTGCGCTACATCCTGTTCGCCGCCATCAAGTCGGAGGGCCTCGGCCGTGTCCTCGCGGACCAGGAGATCCCGGCGGACTGGATCGCGGGCATCACCGACACCAACCAGGTGTTCATCGTGCGCAATCGTGACCCCGAGCGATTCGTCGGGCGTGAGCTGATCGCGCCGTTGAAGCGCGCGGTGCGCGCCGCCCCCGAAGGCTCCGGCCGCTTTCCGATATTCGACAGTCCCGACGTCTACGCGGCCTGGCGACGGACGCCGTCGCTGGGGTGGACCGTCACGCTCGGCGCGCCCGTGGCCCTCGTCGATGCTCCCATCCACGGCTCGGTGTGGCGAATCGCGCTGGCGGGGCTGGTCCTGGCGCTTGGCGGTGGCGCCATGGCGACGATGCTCGCGCGGCGGATCGCCGTCTCCATGAGCGGGCTGGCCGCCTCGGCCACCGCCCTCGGCCACGGCGCCGCACCGACCTGTCCGCCCTCCCCGATCGCCGAGATCGATGTCGTCGCCCGGGCGATCTCGGCCGCCGGCTCGACGATCGCTCAACGGACGACCGAGGTGCGAGCGGGCGACGCGAGGTTCAAGCGCCTGGTGGACTCGAGCCTCATCGGGATCCTCGTCTGCGACGATGAGCGGCTCACGGATGCCAATGACGCCTTCCTGCGGATGGTCGGCTACAGCCGTGAGGATCTGGAGCAGGGGCCGCTGTGCTGGCCGGACCTCACGCCATCCGAGTACAAGGTGATCGACGAGGCGGCGCGGGCGGCGGCACGGCGAGAGGGCGAGTGCGCGCCGTACGAGAAGGAGTACCGGCGCAAGGACGGCACGCGCGTGCCGGTCCTGATCGGGTCGGTCTTCTTCGAGGCGGACCGGCACGAGTGGGTCTCGTTCGCCCTGGATCTGACGGAGCGCAACCGGATGGAGACCGAGCACCGACTGCGGATCGAGGCCCAGGCGGCGAACCGGGCCAAGGACGAGTTCCTCGGCATGCTGTCCCACGAGCTGCGGACGCCGCTGAGCGCGGCCCTGAACGGTCTGCGGGTGCTTCGGCGCAAGGAGGTGGGCCCGGAGATGGCCGGACGAATCCTGGACGCCGTCGAGCGGAGCACGCAGCTTCAGCTGCGGCTGGTCGAGGATCTCCTCGACGTGGCGCGGGTCGCCGCGGGAAAGATGCACGTCGAGCTGGCGCCCATGGACCTGCTTGCCGTCGTGGAGGACGCGCTATCCGCGCTCCGGCACGAGGCCGAGGGCAAGGGCGTCGCTTTGCGCGCGGTGCTGCGGCCCTTGCCGGGCCTCGTACTCGGAGATGCCGCGCGCGTGCAGCAGATCGCCGTCAACCTCATCGGCAACGCGATCAAGTTCACACCCGCCGGCGGGGAGGTCGACGTGTCGGTCCAGTGCCGCCACTCGCGGGCGGTACTGATCGTGCGCGATACCGGCCGCGGCATCGAGCCGGAGCTGCTCCCGTACCTCTTCGACCGGTTCAGGCAGGGCGCGCCGGTCAAGGGGCAGGGCGGGCTCGGCCTCGGCCTCGCCATCGTCCGCCATCTCGTCGAGGCTCACGGGGGGATCGTCCGCGCCGAGAGTGCCGGGCTCGACCGCGGCGCCGTCTTCACCGTCGAGCTCCCCCTGGCTC
>JBBDXO010000054.1:2722-6793 GCA_040902295.1 Candidatus Rokuibacteriota bacterium
GTGCCGGCGGCCATCGATCGCCGCGAGCCCGTGAAGGTGCTCGTCGACCTCGAGACGACCGAGGAGAAGGGCACGCTGGCGAGCGGCGTGGAGTACACGTTCTGGACGTTCGGCGGCTCCGTGCCGGGGCCGTTCATCCGCGTGCGGCAGGGCGACACCGTGGTGCTCAACCTGCGCAACGCCGCGAGCGCCCACAACATGCACTCGATCGACCTGCACGCGGTCACGGGACCGGGCGGCGGCGCCGTGGTGACGCAGATCGCCCCCGGCGAGCAGGGCGCGTTCGAGTGGAAGGCGCTCAACCCCGGGCTCTACGTTTACCACTGCGCCACGCCGCACGTGGCCATCCACATCGCCAACGGCATGTACGGGATGATCCTCGTGGAGCCGGATAAGGGGATGCCTTCCGTCGACCGCGAGTACTACGTCATGCAGGGGGAGTTCTACACGAAGGGACGCACGGGGGCGCCGGGCCTGCAGCCCTTCGACGCCGACAAGGCGCGCGACGAGCGGCCGGAGTACGTGCTCTTCAACGGCCGCATGGGCGCGCTCATGGACGAGGGCGCGCTCACGGCGAAGGTGGGCGAGACGGTGCGCCTGTTCGTCGGCAACGGCGGGCCGAATCTCATCTCCTCGTTCCACGTGATCGGCGAGATCTTCGATCGCGTGTACCCGGAGGCGGCGATGGGCAGCGAGCTGCGGCGCAACGTGCAGACGACGCTCATCCCCGCCGGCGGCGCCGCCATCGTGGAGTTCAAGGTGGAGATGCCCGGCCGCTTCCTGCTCGTGGACCACAGCATCTCGCGCGCGATGGACAAGGGGGCGCTCGGCAGCCTCGTGGTCACGGGCGAGCCTCCGCACGGGATCTTCCGGTCGCTGACGCCGTCGGTGGCCGGGCGCGCGAGCGGACACTGAGCGTGACGTCGGGCGGGCCCCCGGAGGCCCGCCCGAGCGAGCCGCCCGTCTACCGGCCCTTCGCGCTGCTCGCCTTCGGCAGCACGGTCCTCGTCGGCGTGCCGCTCGGCCTCGCGATGCTCGGCTGGCTCTACCTGGGCGCGGCGGCGGTGGACGTCGAGCGCGTGCGGCTGCATGCCGGCGTGCAGCTCTTCGGCTTTTTCGGCTCACTGATCGCCGGCGTCGCCCATCACCTCCTGCCGCGCTTCACCGGGCGCGCCGTGCGCGCCACCGCGCTCACGCCGTGGCTGGTGGGGCTCCTTGCCGTCGCCATGGCCTTGCGAATGGCCGGGGCGTTCGGACACAGCGGGGCCGCGCTCGCCGCCGGCGCCACCGTGCAGGCGGCCGCCTTCGCGGCCTTCGGCGTGTGGGTGTGGCGGATGCTCGACGCCCCGCCGCTGCGGCCGCTGCGCCACAGCCTCGGGGCGGCCACCGCGTGGCTGGCCGCGGCGTGCGCGCTCGAGGGGATGCTGCGCTGGCTCGCGCTCGGGCACGGGCGGGCGGGCCCCGATCCCGCGGGACTCCAGGTGGTGTACGCGATGGCGCTGTTCGGCGGCGTGATCGGCTGGGTGCTCGGCGTGCTCGTGCGGGCGGGCCCGATGTTCGTCGTGGACTGGCAGGTGCCGCGCGGCCTCGTGCACGCGATCCCGGCCACGCTCGCGCTCGCGATCGTCGTTTCGGCGGCGGCCCAGGTGCCCTGGCTGGACACCGCGCCGTCGACGGCGCTGGCGAGGCTGGGAGAGCTGCTCGCGCTCGGCACCGTCGGCGTCACCCTCGTAGCGGGGGGCGCGCTGCGCCAGGCGCGGCGCGCGCTGCCGATGGCCTCCCGCAGCGCGGCGGAGACGCGCATCTTCCGTCTCGGCCTGGCCTGCGCCGCCGCCGCCATGGCCGGCGCCGCCGCCGCCACCGTGCTCGCGATGCTGGGCCAGCCGGCGCCGCTCGTCGCCGACGCGCTCCGTCACCTCGTGGCCGTCGGCTTTCTCACGTCGCTCGTCGTCGCGATGACGTTCCGTCTCATCCCCGTCCTCGAGGGGGTGCCGCTGCCGTGGCCGTGGCTGCGCGCCGTCGCCTTCTGGGCGCTGCTCGGCGCCGTCCTGCTGCGCACCTCCCAGGTGCTGGTGGGCCTCGGGGGGCGGCCCATCGCCCACGGCGTCGCCGCGTCGGGGCTGCTCGTGTGGGTGGCCATCGCGTGCGTCACCGCCTCGCTGGTGTCCGCGATGGTGCGGCCCGTGCGCCGGGGCCCCACCGGGGCATCGCCGCCCCGGGCGACAGGCCCCGGCGATTGCCGGCCACGCGTGTGATCGACGCGACTTCACGCACTTGCCAGGAGGCGGCGTCTGGCATCGCCCTTGCGAATGACTCGACCGCCCGGGTACGGGCAGAGGAGGCCATCATGGGCGTGGGCTACGGGCTCGTCGACACCGAGGTTCCGCTCTCCGCGCGGTCGTTCGACGAGCTGCTCGAGGCGGGCGTGCGCTTTCACGGGCACCTGTGCCCGGGGCAGGTGCTCGGGGTGCGCATGGTGCTCGCGGGCTGCCGCGAGGTCGGGATCGAGCGGCCGAACAGCGCGGGCAAGCGGCTGGTGATCTTCGTCGAGATCGACCGGTGCGCGACGGATGCCATCCAGGCGCTCACGGGCGTGAGCGTGGGCAAGCGGACGCTCAAGCCGCTCGACTACGGCAAGACGGCGGCGACGTTCGTCGACGTGACGACGGGCACCGCGGTGCGCGTGGCCGCCCGGGACGACGCGCGGGTGCGCGCCACGGAATGGGGGGCGGGCGCCGCCGGGCCCCGCGAGGCGCAGATCAGCGCATACCGCACCATGCCGGAGAGCGATCTGCTGGCGATCCAGCGCGTCGCCGTGGCGCCGGGGTGGCTCGATCGCCGGCGCGTCCGCGTGCCGTGCGAGGGCTGCGGCGAGGGCATCAATTACGAGCGGCAGGTGGTCGTGGGCGGCCGCACGCTGTGCCGCCCATGCGCGGGGCAGACCTACTACGTGGCACTCTGAGGGAGACGACATGGCGGACAACGATCTCAAGGCGGTCGTGAAGGACAAGTACGGCAAGGCGGCGCTGCGCGTGGTCGCGGGGGGCGGCAGCTCGTGCTGCGGGACGGCGTCCGCCCGCGGCGCCGCCGATCCCATCACGTCCAATCTCTACGGCGTCGCGGACACCGCCGCGCTGCCCGCGGCGGCCGTCGCCGCCTCGCTGGGGTGCGGCAATCCGACGGCGCTCGCGCAGCTCGACGCGGGCGAGGTCGTGCTCGATCTCGGCTCGGGCGGGGGCATCGATGTCCTGCTGTCCGCGCGGCGCGTCGGTCCCACGGGCAAGGCCTACGGGCTCGACATGACGGAAGAGATGCTCGCCCTCGCCCGCGACAACCAGCGCAAGGCCGGCGTCTCCAACGTCGAGTTCCTCAAGGGCGAGATCGAGCACATTCCGCTGCCTGACGCCACGGTGGACGTCATCATCTCGAACTGCGTCATCAACCTCTCCTCCGACAAGGACCGCGTGCTCGCCGAGGCCTTCCGGGTCCTCAGGCCGGGCGGCCGGCTCGCGGTCTCCGACGTCGTGGTTCGCGGCGAGGTGCCGGCCGTCATCCGCAAGAGCGTGGAGCTCTGGATCGGCTGCGTGGCGGGCGCCCTCGAAGAGGCGGAGTACCGGGAGAAGCTGGCGAAGGCCGGCTTCGAGGCGGTCGACATCGAGCCCACCCGCGTCTACCGGGCGGACGACGCCCGCGAGTTCCTCCGGGACCAGGGCTTCGACGCCGACGCCGTCGCGCGGGAGGTCGACGGCAAGTTCATGAGTGCCTTCATCCGCGCCCGCAAGCCCCGTTAGCGCGCAGCCCGGCGCCGCGCCGCCGGCAAGGCGCGGCGCCGGGAGTTCCCCGCCCCACCGGGGCAGCCGCGCCCCAGCGACCACCGCCGGCCGGTCCGCGCGGCGGCCGGCGACCAACAGCCTCGCCACCAGAAAGTGCTCGATTTCACAAGCCCATGACGCATTGCGTCTCGGCACCGGCAACCACTCGTCGATATGGCACCGTCGATGCTCTTGTAGGGCCCGGTCAGAGAACGCCGCGGTGTGAAGGCGGCGAGGGGAGGACGCGGATGGCGAGGCG
>JBBDXO010000055.1:0-6783 GCA_040902295.1 Candidatus Rokuibacteriota bacterium
GGCCGAGCCCGAGATTCAAACGGCCGTCCGCCGCCCGGGGGGCTTGGGAGGCCCGGTCGAGGCCCCCCATGTTGTAAGATAAGCGCCACATGGATATCGCCGAGCTCCGCGCCAAGATCCGTGACATCAAGGACTTCCCCACGGAAGGCATTCTCTTCAAGGACATCACGACGCTGCTCAAGGACGGGCCCGCCTTTCGCGCCGTGGTCGACCTGCTGGCCGACAGCTACCGCGGAGAGCAGATCGACGTCGTGGTGGGCATCGAATCTCGCGGCTTCATCTTCGGCGGCCCCGTCGCCCACCAGCTCGGCGCCGGCTTCGTGCCGGTGCGCAAGCTGGGCAAGCTGCCGGGCAAGACGATCGAGGTCGAGTACGAGCTCGAGTACGGACGTGACGCGCTCGCCATGCACGAGGACGCCATCAAGCCCGGCCAGCGCGTGCTCGCCGTCGACGATCTCCTCGCCACCGGCGGCACGATGGCCGCCACCCTGCGCCTCGTGGAGCAGCTCGGCGGCAAGGTGGTGGGCGTGGCCTTCCTCATCGAGCTGGCCTTCCTGCACGGCCGCGACAAGCTGAAGACGTATCCGCTCCACTCGCTGATCACCTACTGATGAGCCGCGCCACGCCGCTGGCCGGCCGTGATGTGGTGATCGTGCGCGGGGCGCGCACGCCCTTCGGCAGCTTCGGGGGCGCGCTCAGGGACGTCTCCGCCGTCGACCTCGGCGTGGTGGCCGCGCGGGGCGCGCTCGAGCGCTCCACGGTGCCGGCGGAAGCGGTCGACCACGTCATCTTCGGCAACGTCATCCAGCAGTCGGGCGGTGACGCCTACCTGGCCCGCCACATCGCGCTGAAAGCGGGCTGCCCGGTCGATACCCCGGCCCTCACGGTGGGGCGCGCGTGCGGCTCGGGCCTGCAGGCGATCGTCTCCGCCGCCCAGCACATCGTGGCCGACGACGGCGACATCATCCTCGCCGGCGGCACCGAGAGCATGTCGGGGCAGCCGCACATCATCCGCGGCGCGCGGTGGGGATTGAAGTTTCGCGCGGGCGAGCTCGAGGACAACCTGTGGCTGGCCCTCACCGACGGCTACTGCGACATGCCGATGGCCGCCACCGCGGAGAAGATCGCGCGCCGCTTCGACATCGACCGCAAGGAGCAGGACCACTTCGCGTACCGCAGCCACATCATGGCCGCGGCCGCCCAGCGCGCGGGCCTGTTCGCCGAGGAGATCGTGCCGGTGACGGTCAAGACGCGCGGCAAGAGCGTGGCGGTCACCGTGGACGAGCACATCAAGGGCGACACCAGCGTCGAGCGGCTGCACCTGCTGCCGCCGGCCTTCGATGCGGACGGCAGCGTGACCGCCGGGAACGCGAGCGGCATCAACGACGGCGCCGCCGCCGTGGTGGTGACCACCGCGGAGCGGGCGCGCAAGCTCGCCGTGGCGCCTCTGGGGCGGATCGTCTCGTGGGCGGCCACCGGGGTCGACCCCACCCTGATGGGGCTCGGCCCCGTGCCCGCCTCGCGGCGCGCGCTCGAGCGCGCGGGGCTCACCATGGACGACATCGATCTCGTCGAGATCAACGAAGCATTCGCGGCACAGTACCTGGCGGTCGAGCGCGAGCTCGGCCTCCTGCGCGACAAGACCAACGTCAACGGCGGCGCCATCGCGCTCGGCCATCCGGTCGGCGCCTCTGGCGGACGCCTGACGATCACGCTCCTGCACGAGCTCCGGCGCCGCCGCGCGCGCTATGGGCTGGCGGCCCTCTGTATCGGGGGCGGGCAGGGCATCGCGATGATCGTGGAGGCTTTGCATGGCTAACCTTCGACGCACCACCGTGCTCCTGGCCACCGCCCTCGCGCTGGCGGCGCCCGCCGCCGCCGACGAGATGAAGTCGCCCATCAGCGCCACCATGCTCCTGGAGATGACGGCGCCGCGCACGGACGCCCGTCACGATGCCTTCAACAAGTCGCTGCTCGAGGAGGGCCCCGCCCCCCGCTCGCGCGACGGCGAAGTGCTGGCCGACGGCAGCGTGCGCTATGGCAACGTGACCGTGAGCGTGCGCAACCCATGCCCGCCGGGCTCGGGGCACGTGGAGCCCCTGCCGCTGCCCGGCCGTCGCGCGCGCAACTGACGCGGAGCAGCGAGCTCATGGCGATCAAGAACGTCGGGGTCATCGGCTGTGGTCTCATGGGCTCCGGCATCGTGCAGGTGGCGGCGCAGGCCGGCGCTCAGGTGCTCTTCGTCGAAGCCAGCAACGATCTCGTGAAGCGGGGGCTCGACCGGCTGCGGCAGACGATGGAGGGGCTCGTCGCCAAGGGCAAGCTCGAGGCCGCCGCCAAGGACGACACGCTCGGCCGCATCGCGGGCACGCCGCGCCTCGACGACCTCAAGGCGTGCGATCTCGTCATCGAGGCGATGACCGAGAACCAGGCGCTCAAGAACGAGACCTTCGCCAAGCTCGACCGCATCTGCGCGCCCCACGCGCTGCTGGCCACGAACACGTCGTCGTGCAACGTCACCGCGCTCGCGGCGGCCACCACGCGGCCGCGCCAGGTGCTCGGCCTGCATTTCTTCAATCCCGTGCCGCTCATGAAGCTGGTCGAGGTCGTCAGCACCATCCTCGTCGACCCCGCCGTCATCACGGCCGCCACCGAGTGGGTGCGCGCGGTGGGCAAGGTGCCCGTGCAGACGAAAGACTCCACGGCCTTCATCGTGAACCGCCTCCTCGTGCCCTACCTGCTCGACGCCATCCGGGCGTACGAAGGCGGGCTCGCCACCCTCGAGGACATCGACCAGGCGATGAAGCTCGGCTGCGGCTACCCGATGGGGCCCTTCACGCTCCTCGACCTCGTGGGCCTCGATACGACCATGTTCGTGGCGGAAGTGATGTTCGAGGAGTTTCGCGAGGCGCGCTACGCCCCGCCGCCGCTGCTCAAGCGGATGGTGATGGCGGGGCACCTCGGCCGCAAGACCGGCAAGGGCTTCTATACCTACTAGGTGGGGCCTCGAAGGGCCCCCACTCCCCCCACGCTCGGAAGCGCCCCGGCCGGGGCGCTCCTCGATACGGGGCTCGGGCCGATGGCGGACGCCTTCTGGCTGAGTGACGAGGAGCGGCAGACACAGGCGCTCGTGCGGGCGCTGGCCCGGGAGCGCATCGCGGCGCTCGCCGCCCACGTCGACGAGTCCGAGACGTACCCCGCGCAGCAGCTCCACCTTCTCGGCGCGCAGGGGGTGATGGGCCTCTACGTCCCCCAGGCGTACGGCGGCGCCGGTCTCGGCGCCATGGCCTTCTGCCTGGCGGTGGAGGAGCTGGCGTGGGCGTGCGCCTCCACCGCCGTCATCTACCTCGTGCAGTACGCCGCCGGCTACCCGATCGTCGCCAACGGCACCGAGGAGCAGAAGCGGCGCTACCTGCCGCGGCTGGCCACGGGCGAGATCACCACCGCGCTGTCGATCTCCGAGCCCGGCGCCGGCTCCGACGCCGCCGCCATGCAGACGACCGCCGTCCGCAAGGGCGACCGCTACCTCCTCAACGGCTCGAAGATGTGGGTGACCAACGGCAGCCACGCCTCCGTCATCACGCTCTTCGCCACGGTGGACCGCGCGCGCGGCCACAAGGGTGTCACCGCCTTTCTGGTGGAGCCCACCTTCCCCGGCTTCGAGGTGGGTAAGCACGAGCGCAAGCTCGGCATCCGCGGCTCGCCCACCGTGGCCCTGCATCTCGCAGACTGCGAAGTGCCGGTGGAGAACCGCCTCGGCGGCGAAGGCGAGGGATTCCGCGTCGCGCTGGGGGCGCTCGATCGCTCGCGGCCGGCGGTGGGCGCGCAGGCCGTCGGCATCGCGCAGGCGGCGCTCGATGCGGCCACCGGCTACGCCCGTCAGCGCACGCAGTTCGGGCAGCCCATCGCGGCCTTCCAGGGCGTGCAGTTCATGCTCGCCGACATGGCGATGCAGGTGCATGCCGCGCGGCTGCTCGTCCACCACGCGGCCGCGCTCGTGGACCGCGGCGCCCCCGCCACGTCGTTCGAATCCTCGATGGCGAAGTGCTTCGCGAGCGACGCCGCCATGAAGGTGGCCACGGACGCCGTCCAGGTGTTCGGCGGCTACGGGTACACGCGCGAGTATCCGGTGGAGCGCTTCATGCGCGACGCGAAGATCACGCAGATCTACGAAGGCACCAACCAGATTCAGCGCACCGTCATCGCCCGCGAGCTCATGCGCGCCCTCTGAGTTTTGCATCGGCCCCAGGACATGGGCGTTGAGAATGTTTCAAACGCCTCGTGCTCCGCTGGCATCGCTCCTGCAATTTCTCAGGGCGTCGGCTTCATGCCGGCGAACGAAGCCCAACGGAGGATTCATCGACATGAAGAAGGACTTGACGATCGTGGGATCGACGCTCGCAGCACTACTCCTGGCCGTCGCGCCGGCCGTCGCCCAGACCGGCACCAGCGACGCCACGCAGTCCGGCGGCACCGTGACCACTCCGAGCGGGTCGCTCACCGTGAGCCCCAACACCAACGTCAGCCCGAGCACGAACATCGGCACGGGCAATCAGAGCACCAGCACCAACCAGGGCTCAGGCGACCAGACGACGTCCACCAACCAGAGCAGCTCGACGAACACGGGCTCCGGCGCGCAGACGACGGAGACGCTGCAGGGGACGACGACGCAGCAGGGCAGCGACAACGCGGGCGCGACGTCCAGCCCGAGCGCGAGCCCGAGCACGAGCGACACCAGCAACACGAACATGAACACCAACACCAACGTGAACACCAACGACAACACCAGCACCGGCGCGACGTCGGGCCAGTCGGGGACGGTCACCGGCTCCGGCTCCATGTCGGGCTCCGGTAGCGACTCCGGCAGCACCAACAGCAACGTCAACAGCAATATCAACAGCAACACCAACGTCAACAGCACCACGAACGACAAGAACTCGCCGTCGGCGAGCCCGGGCATGGGCGACGACAAGGACACGAAGGACAAGTCGGACAAGAAGACGGGTCTCGACCGCGCCGACGAGGCGGCGGGCGAGCACGGCAAGCAGGGCCGCGACAACGCCCGTGAGAAGCAGGGCCTGACGGACTCGCCCTCGGCGAGCCCCGGCTCGTACGACAAGAAGTAGCCTCGTAACACATGACGAACGGCGCGGGCGGGCCCCCCCCCCGCGCCGTTTTTCGTCCGTGTGATTGCGGTGATTGCGCGCCGCCGGGTGCGGTGGTTAGATGTCAAGACATCCTGACATCATCCGCACTGGAGGCCAACGCGTGAACTACCGGTCCGGAGTCCCCCGCTACCTGCAGATCGCGGACGCCATCCGTCGCGATCTGCGCGGCGACGGCGAGCGCATCGCGTCCGAGCACGCGCTGTGCGCGAAGTTCAAGGTGAGCCGCCCCACCATCCGGCAGGCGCTGGAGGTGCTCGTCCAGGAAGGCCGTCTCTACCGGCACGCGGGGCGCGGCACCTTCAGCACGGCGGCGGGCGGCAGCGATCCCCGCCTGCGCGTCATCGGCTCCATCGACGACATGATGGCCCTCGGCGAGGAGACGTGGTTCAAGCTGGTCGCCCGCGACGTGGTGCCCGTGCCCGCCAACATCGCGCAGACGCTGCGGCTGGCGCCGGGATCGTCCGCGTACCGGGTGACGGGCGTGCGCAACTCGGAGGGCGGGCCCTTCCAGCACGTGACGGCCTGGATGCCCGCCGCCATCGGCGCGGCGCTCTCGGAGGAGGACCTGTCGAACACCTCGCTCATCGCCGCCATCGAGCGGCAGCTCTCGATGCCCATCAAGACGCTCGATCAGGTCGTCGACGCCGCCCTCGCGCCGCGGCACGTCGCCGAGCTCCTCGGGCTGCGGCTGCGCTCGCCGCTGCTGCTCTTCGAGCGCACGTACTACGCCGCCAGCGGCGAGCCCGTCGAGCACGCGGTGACGTACCAGGCGGGCCGGAGGTATCCGTACCGCGTCGTCCTTGCGCGGGCCGAGCGGCGGCCCTGAGGCGATGGCGTATCGCGTCGGCTTCGACGTCGGCGGCACCTTCACCGACTTCGTGCTGCAATCGCCCGCGGGCGAGCTGCTGACGGGCAAGCGCCTCACCACCTATCCGGACCCCTCCGCGGCGTGCGTGGAGGGTCTCGACGAGCTGATGGCGCGGGCGGGGGTGGCGTGGGGCGACGTGGCGCAGGCCGTCCACGGCACCACCCTCGGCTCCAACGTCGTCATCGAGCGCAAGGCGCAGGGCGTGGGCCTGCTCACCACGCGCGGCTTTCGCGACGTGCTCATCATCGGCCGCGAGAAGCGCTACCAGGTCTACGATCTGCAGATCGAGAAGCCCGCCCCCCTCATCGCGCGCCGCTTCATCGGCGAGGTGACCGAGCGCGTGCTCGCCGACGGCTCCGTGCGCACGCCGCTGGACGAGGCGGACGCGCGGCGTGCCCTGCGCGACCTCGCCGCGCGCGGCGTGCGCACGCTCGCGGTGTGCCTGCTGCATGCCTACGTGAACCCCGCCCACGAGCAGCGCGTGGCCGCGCTCGCCGCCGAGGAGATCCCGCACGTCACCGTGACGCTGTCGCACGAGGTGTCGCCGACCTTTCGCGAGTACGAGCGGACGTCCACGACGGTGGTGAACGCCTACGTGATGACGGCCATCCGCGACTACCTGCGCGGGCTGCAGGCGGCGATGCGCACGCGCGGCTACCGCGGCCGGCTCTTCGTCATGCAGTCGTCGGGCGGCGTGGCCACGGCGGAGGCGATGGAGCGGTATCCGGTGCGCATGATCGAGTCCGG
>JBBDXO010000056.1:0-1075 GCA_040902295.1 Candidatus Rokuibacteriota bacterium
ACCGTCTACGCCGGTCACGTCGATCTGCCCGACATGGGCCAGGACGCCACGCCCGCCAACGAGCGGCGCTTCTCGAACGAGCACCTCGCCACGGTGTTCGACAAGACCGAGGCGATCGCCCGTTGCATGGACGAGCACGGCTATCACACGCTCTGGCTGGCCGAGCACCACTTCCAGCACGAGGGCTACGAGTGCCTGCCGAACATCCTCATGATGGCCGTGCACCTTTCGCACGTGACGTCGCGGCTGCGCATCGGGTGCGGCTTCAACATCGCGCCCATGTGGCACCCGCTCCGCCTCGCCGAGGACTACGCGACGGCCGACATCCTGACGCGCGGGCGCACGGTCTTCGGGGTGGGGCGGGGGTACCACACGCGCGAGGTGGAGACGTTCGGCGCGCCGATGCTGGATGCGGAGGCCAACCGCGATCTCTTCGAGGAGCAGGTCGACATCGTCATGAAGGCGTTCGAGTCGGAGTCCTTCGCCCACCGGGGCCGGCACTACACGCTGCCGCCCGCCGTGCCGTACCGCGGCTACGAGGTGAAGGAGCTCACGCTGGTGCCCCGGCCCGTGCACCGGCCGGTGGAGACGTGGCAGCCGGTGGTGAGCGCGGGCGCGCGCGGCCTCGACTTCATGATGAAGCACCGCATCAAGGGGCTGATCGGCGGCGGCGCCGCCACGATGGCCGAGAAGTCGATCTTCGCCTTCCAGGAAGCCTCGCAGCGCGCCGGGCTGAACTACGAGCTGGGCGAGGGCCTGAGCCTCGGCATCTTCTATCACCTCGCGGAGTCGCGCGCGCGCGCGGTGCGCGAGATCACCCCGTGGTACGAGGAGCACGTGAAGATGTTCGGCCCCCTCGGCTTCGTGCCCGGGATCACGCCCCCGCAGCTCGCGGCCTCCACGCGACGCGGAGGGTGGGGGGCGGCCGGCGTGCCCTCCGTCGAGGACTACATGAAGGTCGGCGCCTGGTTCGCGGGGCCGCCCGAGGAGCTGGCGGCCTACCTGCGCTCGCTGGAGGCGCGATTCCCCGGCCTCGAGCACGTGCACCTGAGCAACAGCATGGGCACGCCCCAGG
>JBBDXO010000057.1:0-6731 GCA_040902295.1 Candidatus Rokuibacteriota bacterium
GTCGCCCACCGAGCACGCGCGCATGCGCCTGATGCTGGGGGCGGGCGCCTCGCGGCTGCTGCGCATTCCTCCCGGGGTCGCCCACGGCGTGCGCAACGTGGGCACCGCCGCCGGGCACATCATCTATTTCACCGACCTGCACTTCTCACCCGACCCTGCCGCCTGCGACGAGGGGCGACTGCCGTGGGACCACGCGGGCGCCGAGGTGTGGGACGTGACGCGCGGATAGCGTGAAGCTGCTCGTCACCGGGGGCGCCGGCTTCATCGGCTCCAACTTCATCCGGTGGGTGCTCGACGCGCATCCCGGCGACAGCATCGTCAACCTCGACAAGCTCACCTACGCCGGCAACCTGGCGAACCTCGCCGACGTCGAGGGCGATCCGCGCTACCGCTTCGTGCAGGGCGACATCTGCGACGGCGCCGTCGTGCGCGACGTGCTGCACGGGGTGGATGCCGTCGTCAACTTCGCCGCCGCCAGCCACGTCGACCGCTCCCTCATCGAGCCGGACGAGTTCATCCGCACCGACGTCTTCGGCGTGTTCACGCTCCTGGAGGCGGTGCGGGAGCTGCGCGTGCCGCGCCTGCTGCAGATCAGCACCGACGAGGTGTACGGCTCCATCGCCCACGGTGCCGCCTCCGAGGACGACCCCGTCCGCCCCACCAATCCCTACTCGGCGTCGAAGGCGGGCGGCGATCTCCTCGCCCGCGCGTACTGGCAGACGCACGGCGTGCCCGTCGTCATCACGCGCTCGTCGAACAACTTCGGGCCGTACCAGTACCCGGAAAAGGTCATCCCGCTCTTCATCACCAACGCCGTCGACGACGAGCCGCTGCCGCTCTACGGCGACGGCCGCAACGTCCGCGACTGGCTGTACGTCCTCGACAACTGCGCCGCCATCGACCTCGTGCTGCGGCGGGGGCGCGACGGCGAGGTGTACAACATCGGCGGCGGCCACGAGGTGGAGAACGGGGTCCTCACGCGCGAGATCCTGCGCCTCACGGGCAGGCCCGAGCGCCTCATCCGCGCCGTGGCGGACCGGCCGGGTCACGACCGCCGCTACGCCGTGGACTGCACGAAGGTGGCGCAGCTGGGCTGGGCCCCGCGTCACCCCTTCGCGGCCGCGCTGGAATCGACGGTGGCGTGGTACCGCGAGCACGAGGACTGGTGGCGCCCGCTGAAGTCGGGCGAGTTTCGCGCCTATTACGCGCGGCAGTACGGCAACCGGTGACGCTCACCCCGATCACCCAGGAGGTGTCATGAGCCCACGACTCTCCGCGGCCGCGTTCGCCGCCGTGCTCGTCCCCGCCGTCGCGTTCGCCGTGCCCCTCGGCCGGGAGCGTGCGCCGCATCCCTCCCAGCTCTCCTCGCTGCCGTCCTTCGTGCAGCGGGTGGAGCCCGCCATCGTGGGTGTGCGGGCGACGGCGCCGGAGGGCGCGGCCTCGTCGGCGCGCCTGGGGTCGCGCCGCTTCGGCAGCGCCGCCGTCTTCGACCCGCGCGGCTATGCGGTGACGGTGAGCTACGTCGTGCTCGACGCCGTCGCCATCGAGGCGCAGCTGCGGGACGGCCGCGTGGTGCCCGCCCGTCTGGCGGCGATCGACCTCGACTCCGGCCTCGCCGTCATCCACCTCGAGGGCGCGGGCCCGTGGCCATCGGTCACCCTGGGCCGCTCGGAGGACGTGCAGCCGGGCACGGCCACGGGCACGGTGGCCGTGGACGAGGACAACGAGCTCATCTACGTCGCCAGCTCCGTGCAGTCCGTGCGGCGCTTCTCCGCCTTCTGGGAATACATGCTCGAGCGCGCCTTCATGGTGGCGCCGTCCATCACCTCGTGGGGCGGCAGCGTGGTGATCGACGATCGGGGCCGGGTGGTCGGCATCGTCTCCCTGCGCCTGGGCGAGGCGCCGTACGTCAATCTCGCCATTCCCGTGGAGCGGTTCGTGTCCGTCAAGGACGAGCTCATCGCGGCGGGCCGGGTGGTGAGCCGGCGCCCGCGGCCGTACCTCGGCCTCAACACGGTCTCGATCTCGGGCGCGGTCTTCGTGGACGGCTTCAACGACGTGGGGCCCGCCCGCACGGCCGGCTTTCTGCGCGGCGACCAGATCATCCGCGTGGACGGGGTGGCGGTGGTGACGCAGGAGCAGTTCTACGAGCAGATGTGGCGGCGGCAGGCGGGGGACACCATCGAGGTGGCCGTCCAGCGCGCGCAGGGGGTGCGCGTGATCAGCGTGCGCTCCATCGACCGTCACCGGCTGTACCCGCTCGCGCAGTGAGATACTGGGACCGATGAAGGGCGCCGCCGACACGTACGAGGGCCGCGGGCTCATCGCCGATCCCATCCACCGGTACATCCTCTACACGCGGCCGGGGGGGATCCCCGGGGAGGCCACGGAGCAGGACGTCATCGACACCTCGTGGGCCCAGCGGCTGCGGCGGATTCCGCAGCTGCAGTCGGCGCGGTGGGTGTTTCCGGCCGCCGAGCACAGCCGCTTCCAGCACTCGCTGGGCGTCATGCACCTGTCGGGACGCCTGGCGCAGCAGCTCTACCCGTCGCTGCGCGCCCACTTTCCCGACGTGCCCTCGCCGCCGCTCATCGAGGAGCTGCTGCGCATGGCGGGCCTGCTGCACGACATCGGCCACGGTCCCTTCGGCCACTTCTTCGACGACAACTTCCTCGTGGACTTCGACCTCACGCACGAGCTGGTGGGCCAGCGCATCATCCGCGAGGAGCTGGCGGACGTCCTGCGCAGCCTGCGGCGCAGTCCGAGCGGCCCCTTCCACGCCAACGAGGCCCTCGATCCGGAGTGGCTCTGCTACCTCATGGGCAAGTCGTACACGTCGCCGCTGGACTCGCACCCGAAGTGGCTGCCCTTCCTCAAGCCGCTGCTGTCGGGGGTGTTCACGGCCGACAACATGGACTACGTGCTGCGTGACGCGTACATGTGCGGAGTGGCGGTGGGGCCCATCGACATCGAGCGCATCATTTATTACTCCTTCTTCTCGGAGAAGGGGCTGACGCTCGACCGCGGCGGTCTGCAGGCGTTCATCATGTTCCTGAACGCGCGCTTCTACATGTACACCAACGTCTACTACCACCGCACCACGCGCGGCATCGACCTGCACCTCAAGGAGATCTTCCGGGAGACGATGCAGATCGCCTTTCCCCACGACCTCCGCAAGGAGCTGCATCCGTACCTGCATCTCACCGAGTGGACGCTGCTGGAAGAGGTGGGCCGCTGGGAGGACGACACCAGCGCCGACAAGAAGCGGCTGGGCGCGGAGTGGCGCCAGGTGCTCGACCGGCGGCTCAAGTGGCGCATGTCCCACGAGATCGTCCTGGATCTCTTCGAGCCTCGACGCGGCCACGCGTTCCTCGACGCGGACACCGTGGAGCGTCGCGTGCGCGCCTTTCTCCCCGCGCGCCTGAAGGATTTTCCCTTCAAGATCGACATGGCGCTGCAGGACCCGCGCCCCCTCAACCCGCTCAAGATGGGCGACCGCCAGATCTACGTGTACGACTCCAGCACGAAGAACGTGTCCATGGAGCCCCTGACGGAGATCCTGAAATACCTGCCGGGCAAGGTGGCGCAGTGCCGGATCTTCGCGACCAATCACGACCACGACGCCGAGCTGGCGCGCGCCCTCGAGCGCGCGCTCGCCGACGAGCCGTCCTCCATCGTCACCAACGTCTGATGCCGGCCAACGTCTGATGTCGGATTGCTGCGACGGCGGCGATCCCCTCGCCCGCCGCGCCTTCCTGGCCGGGCTGCTCGGCGCCGTCACCGCCGCCTGCGCCGGCCCCACCGCGCACTCCGCCGCGCGCCGCGAGCGGGACGTCCTCGCCCAGGGCGCGGGCGCCACCGCCGGCGCTCCCCGCATCGACCTGCACGCGCATCCGGGACGGTTCACGCGGCGCGCCACCGGCGAGCTGCCCCTGGCGGCGCTCGCGGAGCTGCACGGCAGCGGGGTGACCGCCGCCTTCTTCTGCGCCGTGGCCGACGGCCCCGTCATCCGGCGGGAGCGTGACGGGATCAAGCACTATCGTGATCCGGCGGCGGGCGAGCTTCACGGGCAGACGCTGGGCCAGCTCCGCCGCGTGCGCGTGCGCGCCGAGGAGGGCCGCCTGCGCCTGATCCTCGCACCCGCCGACGTGGCGGCCGCGCAGCGTGACCGCGTGCCGGGGGCGCTGCTCGCGTGCGAGGGGGGCGACGCGCTCGAGGGGCAGGCGACCCGCGTGCGCGAGCTGCACGCGCTCGGTGTGCGGTCCATCCAGCTCCTGCACTACCGCATCAACGAGCTGGGAGACATCCAGACGGCGGCGCCGCGCCACGGCGGCCTCACCGCGGCGGGCGCCGACGTCATCGCGGAGATGAACCGGCTCGGCATGATCGTGGACGGCGCCCACGCCTCGCCCGCCACGCTGCGGGGGATCGTGGCGGCCTCGCGCCGGCCCATCATCGTGTCGCACACGGGACCCGCCCGTGTGCGCCCGTTCGCCCGCCACCTCGACGACGACCTGCTGCGCGCCGTCGCCGCGGGCGGCGGCGTGGTCGGCGTGTGGCCGCTCGCGCGCGGCGGGGACACCCTCGACGTGTTCCTGCGCGACATCGACTACGTGCGGGCGCTCGTCGGCATCGAGCACGTCGGCATCGGCACCGACATGACGGGCCTGTCGACGTTCACCTCCGTGCCGACCTACCGGGAGTTCGCGGCCGTGCCCGCCGCGCTGCTGGCGCGCGGCTACGCCGACGGAGACGTGCGTCGGGTGCTGGGCGCCAACTTCATGCGCCTCTTCGAGGCCGCCCAGCCGTAGCGTCGCCGCGGCCACCCGAGGCGCACCCGGGAGGGGCGCGGCGGGCCGGGCTCACGCCGCTATTGTATGATTCAACGGCCATGAGCTGGCGGTTCATCACCTGCACCTCGCTCTTCATCACGTGTCTGCTCACCGCCAACATCATCGCGGGCAAGCTCATCGTCGTGGGCGGCGTCGTGCTCACGGCGGCCATCGTGATCTTTCCGCTCTCCTACGTGATCGCCGACGTCCTCACGGAGGTGTGGGGCTACGGGGCGGCGCGGCGGGTGATCTGGCTCGGCTTCGCGTGCAACGCGGTGCTGGTCGCCGCCGTGTGGGTGGGCGGCGCGCTGCCGCCGGCGCCGTTCTGGACGGGCGAGGCCGCGTACCAGGAGATCTTCGGCCACACGCCGCGCATCCTGCTCGCGTCCTTCCTCGCCTACCTCGTGGGCGAGTTCGCCAATGCCTTCGTGCTCGCACGGCTGAAGATCGCCACCCGCGGCCGGTGGCTGTGGCTGCGCACCATCGGCTCCACCGTCGTGGGCCAGGGCATCGACACCACGATCTTCGTGACGGTGGCCTTCGCGGGGACGGTGCCCGCCTCCGTGCTCGCCGTGATGATGGGCGGGCAGTACGTCCTCAAGGTCGCCTACGAGGCGGCCGCCACCCCGCTCACCTACGCGGCGGTGGGGTGGCTCAAGCGCGCCGAGCAGATCGACACCTTCGACCACGACACCGACTTCAATCCCATCCGGCTGCGGGGGTAATCATGGAAAAGTTCAGGGGCGTCGACTACTACGACATCGACAGTCTGCTCTCGGAGGACGAGCGGATGATCCGCGACACCGTGCGCGACTGGGTGGAGGCGGAATTCCTGCCCATCGTGGCCGAGCACCACCGCGCGGGCACCTTCCCGGTGACGCTCATTCCGCGGCTCGGCGAGCTGGGCGTCTTCGGCGCCACGCTGAAGGGCTACGGGTGCGCCGGCCTCAACAACGTCGCCTATGGGCTCATCATGCAGGAGCTGGAGCGCGGCGACTCCGGCCTGCGCTCCGCCGCCTCCGTGCAGAGCGGGCTCGTGATGTACCCCATCTACACGTACGGCTCCGAGGCGCAGAAGGAGCGGTGGCTGCCGGGGATGGCGACGGGCGAGAGGATCGGCTGCTTCGGCCTCACGGAGCCGGATCACGGCTCCGATCCCGGCTCCATGAAGACGCGCGCCTTGCGCAAGGGGGACGGGTACGTCCTCAACGGCACCAAGCTGTGGATCACGAACGGCTCCATCGCGGACGTGGCGGTGGTGTGGGCCAAGGAGGACGACGGCGAGATCTACGGCTTCCTGGTGGAGCGCGGCACGCCGGGCTTCTCGACGATGGACATCCACGGCAAGTTCTCCATGCGAGCGTCCATCACCTCGGAGCTGGCCTTCCAGGACTGCCGCATTCCGCTCGAGAACAAGCTGCCCAAGGCCAAGGGGTTGCGCGGTCCCCTCGGCTGCCTCAACCAGGCGCGGTACGGCATCGCGTGGGGCGCGGTGGGCGCGCTGATGGCCGTGTACGACTGGTCCCTGCAATACGCGCAGGAGCGCATCCAGTTCGGCAAGCCCATCGGCGCCTTCCAGCTCGTGCAGCAGAAGCTGGTGTGGATGATCACGGAGATCACGAAGGCGCAGCTCCTCGTCCTGCAGCTCGGCCGGTTGAAGGATCTCGGCCGGGTGCGCCCGCAGCAGGTGTCGATGGCGAAGATGAACAACGTGCAGATGGCCCTCGACGGGGCGCGCCTGGCCCGCGACATCATGGGCGCCGCCGGCATCGTCGACGAGCACCCCGTCATCCGTCACATGCTGAACCTCGAAACCGTCAACACCTACGAAGGCACGCACGACATCCACACGCTCATCGTGGGGCGCGACGTCACGGGCCTGGACGCCTTCGGGATCGG
>JBBDXO010000058.1:0-6696 GCA_040902295.1 Candidatus Rokuibacteriota bacterium
GGGGGGGGGGGGGGGCCCCCGCCCCCCCCCCCCATCACGTCAATCGGCGAAGGCCGGCTCGGCTCCGAGGGCGTCGGCGATGAGACGCTCGAGGTGGATGAGGTCGAAGGGCTTCGGCAGATAGCCGTTGGCGCCGTTCCCAAAGGCGTCGAGGGCGACTTCGGTCGAGTCGTAGCCGGTCATCATGAACACCGGCGTCTCGAGGCCCATCGTGCGGAACGACTTCAGCAGGCTCAGGCCGTCCATGCCGGGCATCTTGATGTCGAGCAGGATCACGTCGGGCGGGCGGCTCAGCACGACGCCGAGCGCCTGCGAGGCGCTCGTGGCCGTATCCACGGCGTACGCCGCTTTCAAGAACTCTTGCAGGACGGTGAGGACCACGGGATTGTCGTCGATGACGAGCACCCGCTTGACCTTACGCTTCATGGCGCCCTTCATGGCAAGGGCTGTGCCACGCCCTGGCGCAGGGGAAGCCGCTGACTTTACAGCGCGCCCGACCATCCCGCCCGTGGCGAAATGGCGCGCCGGGCGCAAATTGTCGCGCGCCAGTGGCAACCGACCCTCGTTGCCCGTTACAATCGCGTGGTGTCAGCCGATCTGGAGCACCTCCTCGACCATCTGAACCCCGCGCAGCGCGAGGCGGTCCTCGCTCCCGAAGGCCCGCTCCTCGTCCTCGCGGGCGCGGGCAGCGGCAAGACGCGCGTGATTGCCCACCGGATCGCCCACGTGCTCGGCGTGCGCGGCGTCGATCCGCGGCATCTCATCGCCGTCACCTTTACCAACAAGGCGGCGGAGGAGATGGCGCGGCGGGTGGAGTCGCTGCTGGCGCCGGTGGGCGTGCGCGCGCCCATCGTGGCCACCTTCCATGCCGCGTGCGTGCGAATCCTGAGAGCGCACATCGACCACCTCGGCTACAAGCGGCACTTCACCATCTACGACGAGGATGACCGGCAGGCGCTCGTGAAGGAGCTCATGCGCGATCACGACGTGGGCGACAAGACGACCGCCAGCTCGCTCGTGCATCGCATCAGCCACGCCAAGAACCAGATGCTGAGCGTGGCCGACGTGGAGCGCGCCGCGCGCGGGCCGCGCGAGGAGCAGGTGGCGGCCATCTACGCGCGTTACCAGGAGCGTCTGGCCGCCAGCGGTGCCGTCGACTTCGACGACCTGCTGCTGCTCACGGTGAAGCTCTTCGAGCAGGCGCCGCCGGTGCTCGACTGGTACCGCGGCCTGTGGAAGCACGTGCTCGTGGACGAGTACCAGGACACCAATCGCGCGCAGTACACGATCGTGCGCCTGCTCACCTCCGGGCACGGCAACGTCTGCTGCGTGGGCGATCCCGACCAGTCCGTCTACCGCTGGCGCGGCGCCGACATCCGCAACATCCTCGACTTCGAGGCGGACTATCCCGGTACGCGCGTCATTCGCCTCGAGCAGAATTATCGCTCCACCAAGCGCATCCTCGCCATCGCGGCGGGCGTGATCGGCCACAACCTCGCCCGCAAGGACAAGACGCTGTGGACCGACAACGCCGAGGGCGAGCCGGCCGCCGTGTACCGGGCGTGGGACGAGCACGAGGAGTCCAACTTCGTCGCCCAGCGCATCCTGAGCGCGCGCGGCGAGAAGGTGGCCTTCGGCGACGTGGCCGTCTTCTACCGCACCAACGCCCAGTCGCGCGTGCTGGAAGACGCCCTGCGGCGCGGCGGCATTCCCTACGTCATCGTGGGCGGCGTGCGCTTCTACGAGCGCAAAGAGATCAAGGACGCGATGGCGTACCTGCGCCTCTTGTTGAATCCAACAGACGATGTCGCCTTCCGGCGCGCCATCGCCGCCCCCTCCCGCGGCATCGGGCCCGCCACCCTCGTGCGCCTGGGGGACGTGGCCGCGCGCGAAGGCCGCTCGCTGCTGTCGGTGGCGGCGGCGCCGCCGCCGGACGTCACGGCCAGGCCGCGCCGGGTGCTGGAGGAGTTCGCGGCCATGATCGGGCGCCTGGCGCCCCAGCGCGAGAGCATGCCGCTGCCTGCGTTCCTCGACCTCGTGCTGGGCGCGTGCGGCTACCGTGAGGCGCTCAAGCAGGAGCGCTCGCCGGACGCGGAGGCGCGGCTCGAGAACCTGGAGGAGCTGGTGGCCGCCGCCGAGGACCACAGCCGTCTCGCCGACCCCTCGCTGGAGAGCTTTCTCGATACGGTCGCGCTCGTGAGCGACACGGATCAGCTTCCCGAGGACGCGCGCGGCGTCACGCTGATGACGCTGCACTCGGCGAAGGGGCTCGAGTTTCCGTGGGTGTTCCTGACCGGCCTCGAGGAGGGCGTGTTTCCCCACGCCCGCTCCATCGGCTCCGACGAGGAGATCGAAGAGGAGCGGCGGCTGTGCTACGTGGGTGTCACCCGCGCCAAGGACCGGCTCTTCATCTCGTACGCGCTGCACCGCCGCGTGCACGGCTACGGGATGGGGGAGGCCTCCCGCTTCCTGCGCGAGATGCCGGAGGAGCACCTCACCATGCTCAACGCCCGGCCCGAGCCGCAGTTCCAGGCCCCGCGGCAGGTGGAGCGGTATGCGCCGCAGGAGGAGGAGTGGCCCATCAAGGTGGGCGCCCGCGTGCGCCACGCGCGCTTCGGCGAAGGCCTCGTGGTGGGCGTGGAGCGCGACGGCAGTGACATCATCGTGACCGTCGGCTTCGCCGCCGTCGGGCGCAAGCGCCTCTCCCTGCAGTACGCGCACCTGGAGGAGATCGAGGGATGATCACCCGCAGGCGAGATCCAGGATGATCAGCCGTCAGGACGTCGAGCACGTCGCGCGCCTGTCGCGGCTGGCGCTCTCCGACGCCGACATCGAAAAGATGCGCGAGCAGCTCGCCGCCATCCTGGCGCACATCGACACCCTGCGCGCGCTGGACACCGAGCAGGTGGAGCCCACCTCCCACGCGGTGCCCATGGAGAACGTGATGCGCGAGGACGAGCCGCGTCCGAGCCTGCCGCAGGAGGCCATGCTGGCCAACGCGCCCGATCGCAGCGCGGACTTCTTCCGCGTGCCGCGCATCATCGAGGACTGAGGTGGCGGAGGCGGCGGCCCATCGCCCCATCCACGAGCTGACGGACGCCTTTCGGCGCGGCGAGACGACGCCGACCGCGGCCACCGAAGGCTACCTGGCCCGCATCGCGGCGCGGGACGCCGACGTGGGCGCGTATCTCAGCGTGACGCGGGAGGAGGCGCTGGCGGCGGCATCCGAATCGGACGCGCGCTATCGCGCGGGCCGGCCGCGGGGTCCGCTCGACGGCGCGCCCATCACCTACAAGGACCTGTTCTGCACGCGCGGCGTGCCGACCACCGCCGGCTCGCGCATCCTCGAGCGCTTCGTCCCACCGTACGACGCCACCGTGGTGGAGCGGCTGGCCGCGGCGGGCGCGGTGATGCTCGGCAAGACGAACATGGACGAGTTCGCGATGGGTTCGTCCACGGAGCACTCCGGCTTCCACCCCACACGCAACCCGTGGGATCTCTCGCGCGTGCCGGGCGGCTCCTCCGGCGGCCCCGCCGCCGCCGTCGCCGGCGGCCTCGCCGCGGGGAGTCTGGGCACGGACACGGGAGGCTCCATCAGGCAGCCGGCCGCCTTCTGCGGCATCGTGGGCGTGAAGCCGACGTACGGCCGCGTGTCGCGCTACGGCGCCATCGCCTTCGCCTCCTCGCTCGATCACGTGGGTCCCTTCGGACTCGACGTCACCGACGCCGCGCTGCTGCTGCAGGCGATCGCGGGCAGGGACCCGCTCGACTCCACGTCCATCGACGCCCCCGTGCCCGACTACGTGGCCGGCTTCGCGGCCGGGGTGGAGGGCCTGCGACTCGGCGTGCCCGACGAGTACTTCATCGACGGCATGGACCCCGAGGTGGAGCGCGCGGTGCGCGCCGCCGTGGACGTGCTGCGCGGCCTGGGCGCCTCCATCGAGCGGGTGTCGCTGCCGACCACGGAGCATGCGCTCGCGACGTACTACGTGATCGCGCCCGCGGAGGCCTCGTCGAACCTGGCGCGCTACGACGGCGTCAAGTATGGCCTGCGCGTGCCGGGCGCGCGTGACCTGATCGACATGGCGAGCCGCACGCGGGGGGCGGGCTTCGGCGCCGAGGTCAAGCGGCGCATCATGCTCGGCACCTACGCGCTCTCCTCGGGCTACTACGACGCCTACTACGGCAAGGCGCAGCGCGTGCGCACGCTCGTGCGCCGCGACTTCGAGGCCGTGTTCGGCCGCGTGGACCTGGTGGTCGCGCCCACCACCCCCACCGTGGCCTTCAAGCACGGCGAGCGGGAAGACCCGCTGTCGATGTATCTCAACGACGTCTTCACCATCCCCGCCAGCATGGCGGGGTTGCCGGCCGTCTCGGTGCCCTGCGGGCTCAATCGCATCGGTCTTCCCATCGGCCTGCAGCTCATCGGCCGCACGCTGGACGAGCCCGCGGTGCTCCGCGCCGCCTTTGCCTACGAGCAGGCGACCGGCTGGCACAGGCGCCGTCCGCCGGGGGCATGATGGCGACGACGGTGGCCGCCGGCTGGGAGACGGTGATCGGCCTCGAGGTGCACGCGCAGCTGCTGA
This sequence comes from Candidatus Rokuibacteriota bacterium, assembly GCA_040902295.1. GTDB lineage: Bacteria > Methylomirabilota > Methylomirabilia > Rokubacteriales > CSP1-6 > JBBDXO01. The sequence goes on from JBBDXO010000058.1 coordinate 4,587, forward strand.
CGCGCACGAAGATGTTCTGCGGCTGCGCCACCACGTTCGGGGCGGCGCCCAACACGCAGACGTGCCCGGTGTGCCAGGGGATGCCGGGCACGCTGCCCGTGCTCAACCGGCGCGCCATCGAATTCGGCATCCGGACGGCGCTCGCCTTCGGCTGCCGGATCAATGCCGGCTGCCGCTTCGCGCGCAAGCACTACTACTACCCGGACATGCCGAAGAACTTCCAGATCAGCCAGTACGAGGAGCCGCTGGCGGAAGACGGCTGGCTGGAGGTCGAGGTTCCCGGCGGCGCCACGCGGCGCATCGGCATCCAGCGCCTGCACCTCGAAGAGGACGTGGGCAAGCTCGTGCACGAGGGCAGCCTCGAGAGCGCGCAGGCGAGCCTGGTGGACTTCAATCGCGCCGGCGTGCCCCTCATGGAGACCGTGTCCCGCCCCGAGATCCGCTCTCCGGAAGAGGCGGCGGTCTATCTGAAGGCCTTTCGCGCGGTGCTCGTCTCCCTCGGCGTGTGCGACGGCAACATGGAGGAGGGCTCGCTGCGCTGCGACGCCAACGTGTCGCTGCGGCGCGCGGGCGCCACCGAGCTCGGCACCAAGGTCGAGATCAAGAACCTCAACTCGTTTCGCAACGTGCAGCGCGCGCTCGAGTTCGAGGTGCAGCGGCAGGCGCAGGCCCTCGACGCCGGCGAGCGCATCGTGCAGGAGACGCGGCTCTGGGATGCCGATTCCGGCTCCACGAAGTCCATGCGCTCCAAGGAGTTCGCGCACGACTACCGCTACTTTCCGGAGCCCGACCTGGTGCCCCTGCGCCTGGCGGCCGCCGTCGTGGACGGGATCCGCGCCGCGCTCCCCGAGCTGCCGCGCGCCCGGCGCGAGCGGTTCGTGGCCGAGTACGGGCTGCCCGCCTACGATGCCGATGTGCTCACGCAGAGCCGCGCGCTGGGGGAGTACTACGAGGCGGCCGTGCGCGTGCATCGCAACCCCAAGGCGTTGTCGAACTGGGTCATGTCGGAGCTGCTGCGCACGCTGCCCGGGGACGACGAGGAGGCCATCCGGCGGGCGCCCGTGACGCCTGCCCGTCTGGCGGGGCTCGTCCGGCTCATCGACGAGGGCGCCATCAGCGGCAAGATCGCCAAGGACGTCTTCGAGCGCATGGCGCGCACGGGGGACGATGCGGCCACCATCGTCGCCCGCGAGGGCCTGACGCAGGTCGCCGACGTGGCCGCCCTCGTCGCCCTCGTGGAGCAGGCGATCGCCGCCAACCCGAAGGCCATCGAGGACTACCGCAAGGGCAAGACGGCGGCCGCCAAGGCCCTGGTGGGGCAGGTGATGAAGGCGAGCGCGGGCAAGGCGAACCCCGCCCTGGTCAATCAGCTCTTGCAGGAGAAACTCTCGAAATTGTAGGCCGATTGTAGGCTGACGGCTATAATCGGCGTGGTCTCATGATTGAGCTTCACCGGGTATGGAAGGTATTTGCCGTCGGTCCGGTGAAGGTCCCTGCCCTCACCGACGTCTCCTTTCGCGTCGCCAAGGGTGAGTTCGTCACCCTCAGCGGCGCCAGCGGCGCGGGCAAGACCACGCTCCTGCGCCTGCTCTACCGCGACGACCTGCCCACGGAGGGCGACGTCGAGGTCCTCGGCCGCGCCGTTCCCTCGCTGGGCCGCTCGGAGGTGGCCGCCCTGCGGCGCTCCATCGGCATCGTGTTCCAGGACGCCAAGCTCCTGCCCGGACGCACCGTGTACGAGAACGTCGCCTTCGTGCTGCGGGTGCTCGGCACGCCCCGCCGCGACATCACCGCGCGCGTCTTCGAAGCGCTCCGCGCGGTCGGCATGTCCTCGCGCGCCCAGGCGTACCCCGCGCAGCTGTCGCAGGGCGAGGCGCAGCGGGCGGCGCTGGCGCGCGCCATCGCGCGCAAGCCGCTGCTGCTGCTGGCCGACGAGCCCACCGGCAATCTCGACGAGGTGATGGCGGCCGAGGTCCTCGACGTGGTGAAGGACATCTGGAACGGCGGCACCACGGTCCTCTTCGCCACGCACCAGGCCGTGCTCGCCGCCACCCTTCGCCAGCGCACGCTCACGCTCGAAGGTGGGCGCCTCGTCAAGGACGAAGGCTAG
>JBBDXO010000059.1:0-6342 GCA_040902295.1 Candidatus Rokuibacteriota bacterium
ATGGAGCCCAGCCGCCCTCGGCGCGGGCGGCCACCATCCACGTGGTCTCCGCACCTCGACACCCGCCCACCCGCGCCTCACGAATACTCCGCGCTAGACCGTGGCCGCGACCTTCTTCGCCTGGTGGAGGTGGTCGATGGCGTGGAGGCGCAGGACGGCGGCGTAGGCTTTCCAGTCGAGCTCGTCCACCCAGTGCACGGGCACGGTGGCGCCGGTGGCGTCCGTGGCATTGGCCACCATCACGAGGGGCGCGCGCGCCTCCGTCATGAAGTCGTCGCGCGTCCCCTCCAGCGCCGCGATGACGCCGGCGTGGATCTCCTTCATCTCGCCGAGCACCGCCGCATAGGGACGCGCGAGCGGTGCCGCGGACTGCAGCCCCGCGGGCACGGGGCCGCCCGACGGTCGCCGGCCCTCGAGGAGCGAGCGCAGCTCCCCGAGCGACGGGCGGTGCGTCTCCACCACGTGGTCGGCGATCTCGTGCAGCGACCACTCCCCTGCCCACGCCACGCGCGCGGCGCGCACGGCATCGACTGACCCGAGGAAGCTCTCCAGCCGCTCGAAGGCCTGTCCCACCCGCTTGCGAAGGGCCTCGCGCGGCGCCAGCGTGCCGTTGGCGTGCAGGTACTCGCGCGCCCGGCGCTGCGCCTCCGCCCGCGCCTCCGGCGTCACCGCGGCGCTCACGGACGGGCCCGGCGGCGCTCGGCGGCGCGCTCGGCCTCGAGGCGCTCCAGCGCCACCTCCGAATGGTCGGCGAACGTCATGGCGGCCGCGATGGCCCGGTGCCCGGCCCGCTCGGCGATCAGCGTATGCATCGCCTGCGCGATGCGACGGTACGAGGGATGGCCCTGCGGCGCCGAGCGCAGCTCGATGACGTGCATGGCCTCGCGCGCGTTCATCTCCATGTAGAAGCGGACGCGGAACGCCATGCACACGGCGTAGGCGGCCGCCTCGCGCAGGCCCGCCGCCACGACGGCGTCGTGCAGCGCCGCGGAGTCGTCGAGGGCACGATCCCAGTCGTCGCGCGCACCCGCCTCGTCGATCGTCTCCGGCGTCACCGAGCCGTGGCGCGGCGACAGCGGCTGCCATTCCAGCGTGAGCAGGCGGTGACGCTGCAGATCGCGGAAGGCGCCGTAGTCGCCGAGCACGTCGAAGCGGTAGGACGTGCGCTCGAAGGCGCGCCCGGGCCGATGGCGGCGGTTGCCGCGGGCGCCCGCGTACGCGGTGAGCACGCCCGCACGCTCGGTCTCCGTCATGCGGCGCGCGAGGGCCAGGAGCTGATCGTCAGGCAGCGGGGAGGCCGCGTAGAGCGCCGCCGCCACCACCTTGATCTCGCCCTCGGGATCGAAGTCCGTCAGCGTCACCTCGTCGCGCGGCTCCGGCGCGGCGCCGGCGAGCAGGCGTCCCGCCGCCTGCCGCGTCGCCTGCCGGGTGGCGGCGAGGTACGCGGACCAGGCGCCGCCGCGGTCCGGAACGTCCACACGGCGCAGGAAGGCCGGAATGACCCGGCGCAGCTCGAGCAGCATGAGGTCGGCGTACGCGCGGGCCTCCGCGAGCGGGTGCGCGCGCATGCGGAGCAGCAGCGCCTCGTAGGCCTGCCCGGTGCCGTAGATGCCGACGTTGGAGACGGTAGCCGCGGGCAGCATGCCGCGCATCGTATCGAGCGCCTTGGCGCGGATCGTCATCCGGTACACCGCCTCCGACTCCGCCGCCTCGCGGGGGAACTTCGCCTCGTAGAAGGCGCGCATCTTCGGCAGCCACGCCCGGTACGTGTCGAAGATGCGGTCGAGGCCGGCGACGTAGCGGTCGCGCAGCGGGCCCGCCAGCTCGTCCGGCACGTGGTAGCGGTAGCGCCCGCGGGGCCGGTCGTCGTAGGGGATGTAGCGCGTCGATTGCTCGAGATACGCCATGAGGCGGCCCCACTCGAGGATCTTGGTCAGGATGTTGGAGGCGCCCTCGCACGCGAGGTGCACCCCGCCGAGCTGCGCCACGGAGTCGTCGCCGTACTCGAGGAACACCCGCTCGTAGAGCTGTTCGGCACGCCGGGTGTCGAATTCCGCCGTGGGCGGCGGCACCAGGCCCTCCGCGGACAGGAACTCGTCGAGGAACAGCCGCCGCAGGGACTTGGGCGAGCGCGAGTAGCGCGCGAAGAGCGCGCCCTTGACGACCTCGGGCAGGTTGACGAGCGCGAAGACGGGGCCGTCGAGATTGGTGAAGTAGGGCGCGAGCGCCGCGCGCTCGGCGGCGGTGAATTCGTCGCTCATTGCTGGCGCAATCTTACTCCGGGGACGGCCGCGCCGCCGGGGAAGCGCACGCCTCCCCGGCAGCGCCACGCCCTACTTGATCGCGATGGGATTGATGATGGCCTGCACGGCGCCCGTGATGCGCGAGGGGCCGAGCGTGAAGAGGAACTCCCACGCCTGGTCCTTCACCATCTCCTCGGTGTGCATGTTCTCGAGGATGTAGACGCCGTTGAGCGGGAGGAGGATCTGGTGCACGCCGAAGACACCTTCGTTCTTCTCGAAGGGGACCGCTTCGAGGCCCCAGTTGTCGGCGCCCACCATGGCGACGCCGAGCGAGGCCAGGTACCGGGCGCCCTCCGCGCCGAGCCCGGGCTCGCCGGTGTTGTAGCGCTTGTTGTCCTTGCCGATGAGCTTGGTCCAGCCGGTATAGAAGAGGACCACGTCCCCCTGCTCGATGGCCTTCACACCCTGGCGCCGCATGGCGCCCTCGATCTCCGCGCGGTTGAAGGGCGTGCCCTCCTTCACCGGGTCGCTGCCGAGGTAGCCCGCCATGTCGAGCAGGATGCCCCGCGTGGCGATGGCGGGAATCGTCTCCATGCCGAACTTCTTGAGGCCGTCCGCCTGCGCGAACTCGGATGATTTCTGGCAGTTGTAATGGACGTTGTCGACGCCGATGTGCCCGAGGCCGTCGATCTGGGACCCCACGCCCACCCAGCCCGTGATGATGTCGTCGTTGTACGTCGTCTTCGTCGGCCCCAGGGTGGCGCCCGCGATCTGCCCGGGCTGCAGGATGGTGATCGAGAACGTGCGCGGCGGGAAGGCGGGCGTGTCCTTGTTGGTCTCGATGCCGAGCCGGTAGGCCTTGCCCCTCGTCACCAGCTTCGCCGCCGCCAGCGTCTTCGCCGCCGTGACGTGGTTCAGGTTGCCGATCTGGTCGTCGGGCCCGAACTTCGATCTCACACAGCTCGGCGCCTGCTGCGCGGGGGCGGGCACGGCCCACGCGAGGGCGATGGCCATGCCGGCGATGACCGATGCGATGCGGCGGTACGTGAGAGTCCTCATGTGACGGCGCTCCCTTCCAGCGGGCCGCGTTCGGGGGGAACTCTCGGTGCGTGCGGCCCTGCGACGCGTCGAGGCCGTGCCGCCATCACGGAGCGGCAAGTGCCGCGTACCCTAATGAGCGCCCCCTCCGCTGTCAAGGCGGTGCCGTCGACGGCCCGCCCGGCGCTGTTGTACCCTCTACCCGTTCTCACACGACCGGCGCGGGGAGAGTCATGGCGCGACTGAAGATCGGCTTCATTCCCATCGAGGGCGGCCACTACTACAAGGAAGCGCTCGAAGAGGTCACGAAGGCCGAGGAGCTCGGCTTCGACTCCGTCTGGATGGAGGAGCACCACTCCGTCACGAACCACTACTGGCCGTCGCCGCTGCCGGTGCTGGCGGGCTTCGCCACGCGCACGTCCAGGATGATGCTCGGCACGGACATCCTCGTGGCCGCCTTCTATCATCCGGTCCGGCTGGCGGAGGACATTGCCCTGCTGGACGTGATGTCCAACGGCCGCATGACGCTCGGCATCGCCATCGGCTACAAGCCCGACGAGTTCGCGCTCTACGGCGTCGATCTGGAAAAACGCGGCGCGCGCTTCGAAGAGCAGCTCGCGATCATGACCGGCCTGTGGACCAAAGACTCCATCGACTTCAAGGGCACGTACTACACGGTGCAGGGGCGCCTCGAGCCCAAGCCGGTGACGAAGCCGCACCCGCCGGTGTGGATCGGCGGCTGGGGCGACATCACGCTGCGGCGCGCCGCCACGCTCGCCGACAACTGGATTCCCGGACCGACCGCCGACCTCGCGCGCCTCCTGAAGGGCAAGCAGCAGTTCCTCGCCAACCGCGCGGCGGCGGGCCGCACGGCCCCCATCACCGAGTGGCCGCTCACGCGCGACGTCATCATCGCGGAGACGGACAAGAAGGCGCGCGAGCTGGCCGAGGAGCACATCATGGTCGCCTATCGCCGCGAGTACGCCGGCGGCTGGCGCCATCCCTTCATCGACGCCGCCGCCGCCACCAACCTCGACACGCTCATGGAAGACCGCTTCATCATCGGCGGCCCCGACCAGTGCATTCCCAGGATCAAGCGCTTCGTGGAGCAGTACGGGATGACCCATCTCATCTGCCGGACGTTCTTTCCGGGCATGGCGCACGGCCACATCATGGCGGAGCTCGATCTCATCGCGCGCGAGGTGATGCCCGCCTTCCGGTAAGTATTTCGAACACTTGGCTCAAGGTCGGACCATATGGGCTAAGTGTCTGATATACTGGGCCTTACCGGTTTATTACCTCGCTCGAGGAGTGATGCCGCCATCGCGCACGCCGTGTATCGGGTCGATCGCTCGTATGCTTGGAACTACAGTCACGCGCCGGTGCTCCCCCGCGTTCGCCGGCTGCCCTCCGGTCCCGGCGGAAAGCTCTTCGGTCACCTGCTGAACTCGCCGCTCGGCATCTCCGCGGGCCCGCTGCTCAACTCCAAGTGGATCGAAGGCTACGCCCGTCTCGGCTTCGACGTCCTCACGTACAAGACGGTGCGCTCGACGTCGGCGCCCGCGCATCCGCTGCCGAACATCAGGCCCGTGGAGAACCACGAGCAGGCGGCGGTGGCGACGCGCCGCACGCACGTGAACGGCAACGTCACGCTCGCCGTCTCCATGGGCATGCCATCCGTCGAGCCCGACGTGTGGCGCAAGGACGTGCGGCGCGCGAAGGAGAAGATCGGCAAGGGCCAGCTCCTCATCGTGAGCGTGGTGGGCACGCCCCTGCCGGGCGGTGACGCCGAAGCGCTCATCGCGGACTACGCGCAGTGCGCGAAGTGGGCGGCGGAGGCGGGCGCGGACGCCATCGAGCTGCACCTGGCCGTGCCGGATCCCTACGCCGAGCAGCCGCAGATGATCTACGAGAACATCCCGCTCGCGGCCCAGATCCTCTACCGTACGCGCACGACCGTGTCGATGCCGATTCTCGCCAAGACGGGCGTCTTCCGCACGCCCCGCCTCTTGCACGACACCGCGACGAAGCTCGCCGCGTGGACGAGCGGGTTCGTGATGGTGCACGGCATCCAGCGCCGGGTCATCGACGAGATGGGCAATGCGGCCTTCGAGGGCACCGGGCGCGACCGCGCCGACGTGGTGGGCGCCGACACCTTCCCGGTCGCCTCGCGCCAGATCGAGGAGCTCCTGTCCTGGCGCAAGGCGGGGGCGTGGGACCGCGCCATCCTCGCCGTGGGCGGCATCACCACCGCCGAGCGTGCCGAGCACCTCCTCGCCGAGGGCGCGGACGTCGCCCTCGTCGCCACCGCCGCCCTCTTCGATCCCCTGTTCGCCTCCCGCTTCCGCCAGGTGCGGGCCGCGGGCCAGCGCACCGCCTGAGCGGCCGCCGCTACTTCTTTCGCACGAGCGTCTCGTGGATCTGCAGCGCGAGCGCGCCGAACTCCGGCGCCGCGCGCGAGGCGACCGTGCGCGGCCGCGGCAGGGGCACCTCGAAGATCTCGGCCACGCGCCCGGGGCGCGGGGTCATCACGACCACGCGGTCGGCGAGGAAGACGGCCTCGGGAATGGAGTGCGTGACGAACACGATCGTCTTGCGGGCCGTGCCCGACTCCCCCCACACGCGCAGCAGCTCGAGATTCATCTCGTCGCGGGTCATGGCGTCGAGGGCGCCGAAGGGCTCGTCCATGAGCAGCAATGGGGGATCGAGCAGCAGCGCGCGGCAGATGGAGGCCCGCTGCTGCATGCCGCCCGACAGCTCGTGGGGCAGCTTGTCCCCGAAGTCGCCGAGGCCGACGAGGTCCAGCAGCTCGGAGGCGCGCCCGCGGTAGCGGCCGGCGTCGAGGCCGGAGAGCTCGGCGGGCAGCAGCACGTTGTCGCGGATGGTGCGCCATCGCAAGAGGACGGGGGCCTGGAACACCATCCCCACCTCGGGGATGGGACGCCGCACCGCCCGCCCCGCCACCGTCGCCGTGCCGCTCGTGGGCGGGCGCAACCCGGCCACGATCCTCAGGAGCGTCGACTTGCCGCAGCCGGAGGGGCCGACGAGGGCGACCAGCTCG
>JBBDXO010000059.1:6352-6683 GCA_040902295.1 Candidatus Rokuibacteriota bacterium
CGCCCCCCCCCCCCGACCGTGAACGTGATCTCCGCCAGCGCCTGCACCGGTCCCGACGCCACCGCGTACACCATGCCCACATGGTCGAGGGCGATGAAGCCGCGGCCGGCAGCGGTCACTAGCGCATCGACTTCGGCAGCTCGATTTTCGTGAGGAAGTCGTTCGTGTAGATGTCCTGGCACTCGACCTTCTTCGGCACGCCCATGTACGTGTTCACGAGGTCGACGGAGGCGCACATCTTCTTGTCGTCCATCCACCCGATGCCGTTCTTCGCATAGCGCTCCGTCTTCATGAGCTCGAGGCCCATCATCATGTTGGGCTCGATGATGGA
>JBBDXO010000060.1:0-6669 GCA_040902295.1 Candidatus Rokuibacteriota bacterium
GTGGTGCCGATCATGACGAGCTGCCCCGTCGTCATGGCGGCGAGCGCCATGATCACGCGCGGCTCCGTGAAGATCTCGCGCGACGAGCGCACGCGCGCCACGCGCGGGGCCGCCGCCGCGCGCTGCTCGGCCTGCTCGAGGTGGCGGGCGACGGCGAGCGGGTCCGGCCGCAGCAGCGCCTGGACGAGGATGGCGGCAGCGCCGAAGGCGCCCACGCTGATGAGAAACGAGCTCGCCACGCTGGAGATGCCGACGAGCGCGCCCAGCCGCGCGGCGGGCGCCATGAGATTGGGGCCGATGATGGCGCCCACCGTCGAGCCCCACACGATGAGCCCCATCGCGCGGCCGCGCTGCGAGCCGGGGCTGACGTCCGCCGCCGCGTAGCGGGCGAGCAGGTTGGAGGTGCTGCCCGCGCCGAAGAGCGTCATCCCGGCCAGGAAGAGCGCGAAGCTGGCGGTGAGCATGCCCCCGATGCCGAGGGCGGCGCCGAGGACGCCGAGCGCGTAGCCGAGGGCCAGCCCCTCGCGCCTCCGCCCGAGCCGGCTCATCAGGCGCGACAGCGGCCAGCTCAGGAGCGCGGCGCCGAGCGAGCTCACCGCCACCGGCAGGCCCGACCACGTGTTCGTGCCCGTGATGGCGGCGGCCATGATGGCGCCCACGGCGAGCGTCATGGAGAAGCCCGTGCTGCCGCACACCTGGGCGGCGAACAGCGTGCCGAGCAGCCTGCCGCGCCGGTCCAGCGGCGTGGTCATCGGGCCGTGCGTGACGGCACCCCCGGCGGGCGGCGCCGGCGGAAAGCGGGGACGTGCATGCCGCGTCATCCTACATGAGAATCCCCGCCCGCCTCGCTTGACGGGGGTCGGCAACCGTCCTATCGTCGCCGCCACATCGAGCCGGCAGGAGGAATCGCTCATGCGCGCAACAGCGGCGGTCCTGTACGAGATCAAGAAGCCCCTCGTGGTCGAGGAGGTCGAGCTGCTGGACCCGGGCGCCCACGAAGTGCTCGTGCGCTGGGCGGCCAACGGCGTCTGCCACAGCGATCTGCACGTGATGACCGGCGACTATCCGCACCCGCTGCCCGTCGTGCTCGGCCACGAGGCGGCGGGCGTGGTGGAGAAGATCGGCGCGGGCGTGGACACGGTGAAGCCGGGCGATCACGTCTGCTCGAGCTACATCCCCTCGTGCGGGCGGTGCGCCTACTGCATCGGCGGTCAGCCCACCATGTGCGCCTTGCGCGACAAGCCGCGCTGGCTCATGCACGACGGCACCAGCCGCCTGCGCAAGGACGGCGTGCCGCTGCACCACTTCCTGCAGGTCGCCGGCTACGCCACCCACGCCGTGCTGCCCGAGCAGAGCGTCATCCCAATTCGCAAGGACGCCCCCCTCGACGTCGCCTGTCTCGTGAGCTGCGGCGTGCTGGCGGGGGCGGGGCCCGTCTTCAATCGCGCGAAGGTGCCGCCGGGCGCGAGCGTGGCCGTCTGGGGCTGCGGTGGTGTCGGCCTCAACACGATCCAGGCGGCGAAGATGGTGGGCGCGGGCAAGATCATCGCGGTGGACGTCATGAAGCAGAAGCTGCAGTGGGCGGAGGAGTTCGGCGCCACCCACGTGGTGGACGCCTCCAGCGGCGATCCGGTGGCAGCCGTGCACGCGCTCAGCGGGACCGGCGGCGTGGATTTCGCGTTCGAAGTGGTGGGCACGCAGCGCACGGTGGAGCAGGCGCTGCTCGCCACCCACCGGGGCGGCACGTGCGTCGTGGTCGGCGTGTGCCCGGCGGGCACCCGCATCTCGATCGACCCCATGCTGTTGCTGCAGCAGCGCGTGCTCACGGGCACGTCGTTCGGCGGCGGCCACCAGCGCACCGACGTGCCCATGCTCATCGACCTCTACATGAGCGGCAAGTACAAGCTCGACGAGATGATCACCCGCCGCGTGCCGCTCGGCGATCTCAACGAGGCGTTCGCGCTGATGGTGCAGGGTGAGGTGAAGCGGAGCGTCGTGGTGTATTGATCGGGCGCCCGCCGCCGCCCGCTCGATGGGCGGGCTACCCGGGGAGGTTGGCGTACAGCGCGCGCAGGGTGCGTGCGTAGCCGCCGGCGACCACGCGCAGGTGGGGCCGCAGCCACCGGTGCGCGGCGGGCAGCCGGTGGAACGGGAGGCTCGGGTAGAGATGATGCTCGGCGTGGTAGGGCAGGTTCCACATCAGGAACCGCACCGGCCACACGGAGATCGTCGTGCGCGTGTTGGTGAGGCCGTTGTCGTCCTCGGTGCAGCCGGTGTGCTCCGTCAGCAGGTAGAGACGCAGGAAGGGCAGGCCGAGCGCCAGCGGCAGGAGCCAGTACCAGAACAGCGCGGCGGTGCCGAGCGCGATCGAGCCCACCGCCAGCACCGCGAGCACGGCCGTCATCGCGCGCACGGAGCGCACGATCTCCGGCCGGGCCGTCACGGGGATGAACTCGAGGCCGGCGAAGCGCCCGCGCCACAGCGCGGTGATGTTCGTGAGCCGCCCCTTCCAGTAGGGCAGGGCGCTGCTGCGCCACAGGAAATCGCGGCGCGAGCGCGGCGCGGGCGCGGTGATCAGCTCCGGATCGCGCGCGGGGTCCTGCGCGTAGCGGTGGTGGGCGAAGTGGAATTGGCGGTAGTAGGTGGCGTTGAACAGGATGCCGAGCCCGGCGAGCCACGCCACCGTCTCGTTGAGCCGGCGACTCTTGAATGCCGAGTAGTGCACCGCCTCGTGCATGGCGGCGAAGAGCGAGACCACGAACAGGCCCTGCAGCAGGAGCGCCGCCGGCAGCCACCAGTGCCCGCGCGCGCGGTGGATGAGGACGGCGCCCGCCACGAGGAGCCCCGCGTGCGCCAGCGTGCGCCACGCTCCCTGCACATCCGAGCGGGCGTACAGCGCACGGAGCGCCTCGGGCGGAATCAGCGACCGGCCTCGGCGGGCTCCCACGCCCCCCGCGCTCCGCCGCGCCGCGGCGGCGCCGGAGGGCTCCGCGCTGCCCCGGCTCACGCCCCGAACACCACGCGCGTGCCCGTCGAGGGCATGACCAGCTTCTTCGGCATCGCCTGGTGCACGGCCACGATGGTGTTGAAGCCCGTGCAGTGCATGGGCAGGATGAAATCGGGATCGATCTCCTTGAACGCCGCCACCGTGCGCGCCACCACGGCGTCGGATGCGGGGGCGAGGTGAAAGCCGCCCACGATGGCGTGGATGCGGCGCACACCGGTGATCTTCTGCGCCTGCCGGACGGAGTTGATCACGCCGGCGTGGCCGCACGAGGTGATCACGACGAGGCCGCGATCCTTCACGTGATAGACCGTCGCGTGCTCGCCCTCGAAGGTGTCCGGCACGAGGGCGCCCGGCTTCGCTTCCACCCGCGTGCGGCCGAAGTGCGCGGGCGAGCAGGCGGAGCCCGGCGCGCCCACCTCCAGCCGCGCCCCCGGCGGCGGCGTCTCGAAGCTGGTGACGCGCTCGATCTGCCCCGTCGTGACGGCGTGCCCGGCCACGACCGTTGACCGCCTGGCGAAAACCACGATGAGCCCGCCCGCTTCCAGGGCGGCGCGGTCGAGCGAGCCCTGGTCCACGGTGGCGGTGGGCGTCACCACCATCCGGCGGCAAAAGGTGTCGTCGCCTCCGGCGTAGACGGCGAGTCCGGGCTTGAGGCGGCCCTGCATCGTGCGCAGGAGGTCCGGCAGCGCGCCGTAGTGGTCGAGGTGGCCGTGACTCAGGATGAGCGCGTCCGCCCGCGCGGGGTCGATCGTGAGGGCCGCGTAGTTGTTGCTGAGGGCCTTGTCGGTCAGGCTGAAGTCGAGCAGGATCTCGCGGCGGTCGCCGCCGCGGGTGGAGTCGAGGTGAAAGGCGAGGCCGTGCTCGGCGAGCAGCGTGGCGCCCCCGGCCAGGCGCGTGCGCTGCACGCGGATGGGCCCCTCCTGCACCTCCTTCGCGAAAACGTCATACACGGTGTCGACGACGGTGGTGAGGACGAGCCGGTCCACGACGGGCGCCCCTGACGGCTGAGCGCCCGCCGTGCGCGGGCCGAGATGGGTCACGCCGCCGGCGGCGAACGTCGCGCCGGCGATGGCGCCGAGCTTCAGGACGTCGCGCCGGTGCATGGTGTGCTTCGTGATCAGTTGGAGCCGACGAACGCGCGCGCGCGCACGATCTCGGGGCGCTGGGTGTCCGCGCCCGTGGTGAGCGCGAGCAGCCGCTCGTAGTACGTCTTCGCCCTGGCGCGATCGCCCGCCGCTTCCGCGGCGGCCGCGGCGCCCGCGAGCCCGTGCAGCCGGTTGGGCTCCCTCTGCTGCGAGGCCTCGAACTCCGTGAGCGCCTTCGCGGGCTGCCCCACCTCGAGCAGCAGGTCGCCGAGCATCTCGCGCGCGGGCTGCACGGCGCCCGGCGTCACGGGGTGCTTCTCGGTGGCATCCTCGCGATCCGCCGCCTGCCGCATGAGCGCGAGCGCCTCGTCATTGCGCCCCTCGGCGCGCGCGAGCCAGCCGGCGACGCCGAGGCGCTGAATCTCCGCCTGCTCCGCCCAGTACGCGTTTTTCGACGCCGTGAGCGCATTGCGCAGCGCCTCGATACGGGCCATCTCCCGCCGGGCGCCGCCGGGATTGCCGCCGCGGGCGGCGCCGACACCGCGCGCGAAGGCCACGATGGATTCCGCCTGCGGGAACTTGCTCCACGACAGGCTCCGAGGATGCAGCCCCAGCTCCGAGGCTTCCGCCCACTGCCGGCGCTCGATGGCATAGCGGGCGGGAATGGCGGCGAGGGCGTAGGCGGCGGCGAACTGCTCGGAGTCGATCTTGTTCAGCCCGCGGATCTCGTCGACGAGGGCCCTCGCCTCCGTGTCACGCCCGAGCTGCAGGGTGGCGTACGCGATGTAGTCCATGGCGTGCAGCGCGTTGTAGGAGCCCGCCTCGAGATTGGCCATGCGCAGCTCGGCCTTGGCGGCCTCCGCGGAGCGCCGGTTCGTGTCGATCGATTCCTGCCAGTACCCCAGCCGCGTGAAGATGTGAGAGGGCATGTGCAGCGCGTGCGGCGCCGAGGGCGCGATGTCGGCATAGCGGCGGGCCGCGGTGACGCCCTTGCTGGCGATGGGCGGAAAGTCGTAGCTGTGGATCAGGTAGTGCGCGACGCCGGGGTGCTCCGGCTGCTCGGCGAACACCTTCTCGAGGATGCCCGCCGCCTTGAGCTGGTTGGCGTACGTCTTGTCCGCGGGATTCAGGGTGACGTTGAGCGCGAGCGCGTAGAAGATCGCCGCCTCGCGGTCGGCCGGGTAGCGCTGCGCGGTCGCTTCCATCGCTTTCTCGTAGGCGAGCGCGCGCGTGCGGTGATCGACCTTGTCGGAGTCCTTGTAGAACGCCTCGATGGCCGCGATGTAATCCAGCTCGCGCTGGCTCTTCGCCCCCGCCGCCCTGGCGCGCGTCACGGCCGCGGAGCCTTCCTGCAGCCCGCGCGGGGCGGGCGGCCCCGCGAGCGGATTGCCGAGGTAGGCGACGGCGGTACCCCAGTGCGCGATGCCGCAGGACGGATCCGCGAGGGCGGCGGCCTGGAAGGCCTTGATCGCCTCGCCGAACCAGAACGAGTGCTGAAGGGCGACGCCGCGCTCGAAGTGCGGCTGGGCCGCGGGCGCGCACGAGGTCGGGAAGTTGACCTTGCCGAGGCGCTCGGTGGACTGGGCGCCGGCGTCCCCGGCGGCGAGCCACGCGAACGTGCAAACGGCCAGGGTCAGACCCGCGAAGGTGAACGTGCGCTGTGCTGGCGACATGACTGCCTCCCGTGCCCGGGAAGAATCGGGCGCCGCCATTCTGCGCCCAACGCGGCGGCGGGGCAATGGTCCTTGCTCTTGGAGGGACAATCGTCGAAGGTCGTGCCCATGGATCTCGCCACCGTCACCTGCGTCTCCGCCGGCGGTATCGCCCGCGTCGTGCTCAACCGCCCGGCCCAGCTCAACGCCATCAGCCCCGGGCTGCTCGAGGACGCATCGCCGGCGTGCAGGGCCTCGCGCTTGCGGGCGGTCTCGAGCTGCTGCTCGTGGCCGATCTCGTCGTCGCCGACGAGCGCGCGCATCGGTGACCAGCACGCCAACTTCGGGCTGGTGGCGGGCGGAGGAGGCAGCCAGCGGCTGCCGCGCCTCGTGGGCGCCCGGCGCGCCGGTCCGCGAGGCAGCCTCGTCGCCGCGCACATGCGCTCGAACGACGCCGCGGAGGGACTGGCGGCCTTGCCGCCCGGCGCCCGCCGCTCTTTACCGATCTGATGGACTTCGCCTTCACGCCGGAGCAGGACGAGCTGATCCGCACCCTGCGCGCCTTCGCGCGCAGGGAGCTGCAGCCGCGCTCCGCCCACTGGGACCGCACGGGGGAGTTCCCGGCCGGCGTGTGGCGGCAGATGGGCGAGCTGGGGCTGCTGGGGCTGCGCACGCCGGCCGCGTACGGCGGGCCGGGCAGGACGCGGACTTCATGACCTTCGGCATCGCCATGGAGGAGATCGCGCGCGGCGATTTCTCGTGCACGTACGGCGTGCAGCTGGCCACGCTGGCGGGCGAGACGGTGATTGCGCTCGCCCTCACGGAGCCCGGCGCCGGCTCGGATGCCGCCAGCCTGGAGTGCCGCGCCGAGCCGGCCGGCGACGACTACGTCATCACCGGCGAGAAGTCGGGCATCAGCCTCGGC
>JBBDXO010000061.1:0-1058 GCA_040902295.1 Candidatus Rokuibacteriota bacterium
ATGCGCGCGCCCACGGCTGCCCCCTGAGAACGCCCGCCCCGCGCGTCGTTCGTGGCACACTTGGGCCCAGGGGAGGGAACAATGAACGAAGTCACGCGCGCTTCCACATACGGCACGGACGCCGTCGCCGAGCGGGTCACGGCCTTCCTGGGCGCCGTCTACCGGTGGATGTTCGTCGGCCTCGGGGTGACGGCCGCCGTCGCCTACGTGGTCGCG
This sequence comes from Candidatus Rokuibacteriota bacterium, assembly GCA_040902295.1. Lineage (GTDB taxonomy): Bacteria > Methylomirabilota > Methylomirabilia > Rokubacteriales > CSP1-6 > JBBDXO01. Next base: position 217 of record JBBDXO010000061.1, read on the forward strand.
GGCTCCCCGGCTCTCATGCAGGGCCTGCTCGCCAACCGCATGGTCTTCTTCGGCATCCTCATCGCCGAGCTGGGCCTCGTGTTCTACCTCTCGGCCCGCGTGCAGCACCTGGCGCCCGCCAACGCGATGGGACTGTTCCTCCTCTACTCCGCGCTCAACGGCCTCACGCTGTCCGTCATCATGATGGCGTACACGGGCGCGTCCATCGCGACCACGTTCATGGTGACGGCGGGGATGTTCGGCGGGCTCGCGCTCTTCGGCACCACGACGAAGCGCAGCCTTGCCGGCGCCGGCCAGTTCTTCTACATGGGCCTCATCGGCCTCATCCTCGCCTCCGTCGTGGGCATGTTCTGGCAGAGCGACGCGCTGCAGTTCCTCATCTCCATCGTCGGCGTCATCGTCTTCACCGGCCTCACCGCCTGGGACGCCCAACGCCTCAAGCACATGGGCGCCTCCCTCCCCCCCGACAAGACCGGCTCCTACGCCATCGTCGGCGCCCTCTCCCTCTACCTCAACTTCATCAACCTCTTCCTCATCCTCCTCCGCTTCGGCGGCACCCGCCGCTAGCTGGGGTCAGGCTTTGACTTCTTAACATCTCGTTAGCTGGGGTCAGACTTTGCCTTCTTAGCATCTCGGCTCCAGACGCGCCCGGCGAGCCCGGCTCGTTCATGAGCGGCGCCCGGCGCCGGCGGGTGGCGTCGGGGTCGTGTCCGCGCCGCCGGGCGGAGTGGGACCCCTTCGTCCCGCCCGCAGTGCGAAGCACTGCGATCGGGCGAACGGGTGACGGAGCCCGGCGGAGCGGATACGACCCCGACGACAGGACCCGCCGGCGCCGTGCGCCG
>JBBDXO010000062.1:0-6621 GCA_040902295.1 Candidatus Rokuibacteriota bacterium
CCCGGACGGTGATCGAGCTGCTGAAGGCCGAACAGGTCCGCCACGTCTTCGGCATCGTGGGCAGCACCTTCCTCGACGTCCTCGACGTCCTCTACGACGACAAGAGCGTCGAGTACATCAACGTCCGTCACGAGCAGGGTGCCGCCTTCATGGCGGACGGCCTCGCCCGCGTGTCGGGCCTGCCCGGCGCCTGCCTGGTCACCGCCGGGCCCGGCGCCACCAACCTGGTCACGGGGATGGCCGCCGCCCACGTCGCCCACTCGCCGGTGATCGCCATCGCGGGCGGGCCGCCCTCCGGCCACTATCACAAGGACGCGTTCCAGGACTTCGATCTCGTCAGCCTCTTCGAGCCGGTCACGAAGCTGTCGATGCGGATCGACTCCGCCGCGCGCATCCCCGAGCTCTTTCGCCTCGCCTTCCGCACCGCGATGACGGGCCGCAAGGGGCCCGTCTTCATCGACATCCCGCGCGACGTGCTCAATAACCAAGTGGTGACTACCGAAGTGGGTGACCCGGCGGCCTATCGTCCCCTGCACGCGCCGCCGCCGCATCCGGAGGCGATCGCCGAGGCCGTGCGCGTGCTGCGCGACGCGCGGCGGCCGCTGATGCTCGTGGGCGGCGGTGTGACGTGGGCGGCGGCCCACACGCTGGTGCAGCAGCTCAGCAGCGAGTACGGGCTGCCGACGATCACCGCCTACGGTCGCAACGACGCGGTGCCCAACGACGACCGGCTCTACATCGGCCCCCTGGGGCGCGCGGGCTCGGCGGAAGCCGCCGCGGCCTGCAAGCGCGCCGACGTGCTCCTCGTGGTGGGATCGCGGCTGGGCAACTTCACGACGTTCTACGACGACCGCTACATCCAGCCGTCCGCCCGCATCGTCCAGATCGACATCGACGCGCGCGACCTCGGCCGCACGTATCCGGTGGCAGTGGCCATCCAGGCCGACGCCGGCCTGGCGCTGGAGGCGCTGCACCGCGGGCTCCACCGCGCGGGGATGGCGCGGACCACGGAGGAATGGCGCACGGAGATCGACGAGCTGCGCGGCAAGCGACAGGCGCGCCTGGCCGCCGAGCGCCGCCTCTCGTCGCTGCCGCTCAAGCCGCAGCGCGTGTACGCCGAGCTGCGCCCGGCGCTGCCGCCCGAGACCATCGTGACCCTCGACGCCGGCGCCGCCCCCGCCTACGGCTATGACCGCCTGCACTTCTCACGCCCGCGCACGTTCCTCACGCCACTGGACCTGGGGGGCCTGGGCTTTGCGTTTCCCGAGGCCCTGGGCGCGAAGCTGGCGCGGCCGGAGACACCCGTGCTGGCGATCCACGGCGACGGCGGCTTCCTGATGAACGTGCAGGAGCTGGAGACGGCCGTGCGCCACCGGATCAACGCCGTCACGCTGGTGATGAACAACAACGCGTGGGGCTCCGAGAAGGCGTACCAGAAGCACTTCTACGACGGGCGCTACGTGGGCGCCGACATCACCAACCCGCGCTTCGACCAGCTCGCCGAGCTGTTCGGCGCCCGCGGCTACTACGTCGAGGCCGCCGACCAGATCGGCGACGTGGTGCGGGCGGCGCTCGGCGGCGGCAAGCCCGCCGTCATCGAGATCCCCATCGATCCCGACGAATTCCCGGTGCCCGCCACCGCGGGATTCGTTGGAAGGGGGGCCTCGAAGGGCCCCCCTAGCCCCCCGAGCGCTCGGTAGCGCCCCGGCGCAGCCGTGGCGCTCCTCGATTGCCGACGGCGGCTAATCGGTGAGCGAGCGGTAGATCTCCACTTCCGCCGCGCCTTCCATCAGCCCCTCCTTCTCCCGCCGCTCGCGGTAGGCGGCCAGGTGCGGCGCCTTGCGGTGCAGGTCGAAGGCGGCGTCGTCCTTGTACTGCTCGTAGAAGATGAAGAGGTCCGGATCCTTGGCGGAGCGGTGGGGCCGATAGATCAGGCAGCCCGGCTCCGCCTTGCGCACCGCGGCCACCTGCTCCTTGAGCAGCGCGGCGAGCGCGTCGCCCTTGCCCTTCGCCGCCCGAAGCTTCGCCACCACCGTGAGTACGTCTGCCATGGCTGCAGTTCCTCCTTGCGCGCCATGATGCCTGCCGGCCCCGCCTTCGTCTACACTCAGGGGCCGGAGGTCACCAGAGATGGCTCGCCGCAAGATCGTCGTCGCCATGATGATGCACGAGACGAACACCTTCTCGCCCGTGCGCACGCCGCTGGCCTCCTTCCGCCCCCTCGCCGGCGAGGCGGCCGTGCAGGAGTTCCGCGACACGAACACGCAGCTCGGCGGCTTCCTGCACGTCGCGCAGGAGATGGGCGCCGAGGTGACGGTGCCCGTGGCCGGGGGCGCCCATCCCTCCGGCTACGTCGACAAGGGTGCCTACGAGGACATGTGCGACGCCATCGTGGGCGCCATCCGGAGCGGCTGCGACGCCGCCTTCCTGGCGCTGCACGGGGCCATGGTGGCCGAGCACCTCGACGACGGCGAGGGCGAGCTGCTGCGGCGCATCCGCGCGGTGGCGCCCACGCTGCCCGTCGCCGTCGCCCTCGACTTCCACGCGCACATGACGTCCGCCATGGTCGACCACGCCACCGTCATCACCGGCTATCGCACCTACCCGCACGTGGACATGGGCGAGACCGGCCACCGCGCGGGCCGCACGCTGGCGCGCGCGCTGAACGGCGAGGTCGTGCCCGTGATGGTGTGGGGCAGCCGCCCGATGATGACCAGCACCCTCGTGCACACGCCCTCGCGCCAGCCGATGAAGGACGTGATGGACATGGCCATCGAGGCGGAGACGAGCGGCGCCGTCCTCAACGCCTCCGTCTTCGGCGGCTTCCCGCACGCCGACATCCCGCACCTGTCGTGCTCGGCCGTGATCGTCTGCGACCGGCGCACGGACGAAGGCCGGGCGCTGCTCGAGCGGCTGCTGGGGATGGCGTGGGAGCGCCGCGCGGATTTCATCTACACGGGCGCGCCGCTCGCCGCGCAGATCGCGCACGCGCGCACGCTCGGCGACGGCCCCATCGTGCTCGTGGACCACGGCGACAACACGGCCTCCGGCGGCACCCAGGACGTCATGCGCGTGATCGAGGAGGTCATGACGCAGGGCCTCACCGACGTGGTGGCGGGACCGATCTGCGATCCCGTCACCGTGCGCCGGCTCGCGGAGGCGGGCACGGTGGCGAGCGTGACGCTCGACATCGGCGGGCGCATCGACATGCCGCAGATCAACCTGCCCGGCAAGCCGCTCACCGTGACCGGCAAGGTGACGCGCATCACCGACGGCGAGTTCGTGGTGACGGGCCCGATGGCCACCGGCACCCGCGTACGCATGGGCCGCACCGCCGTGCTCGACACCGGCGCCATCCAGCTCGTGATCTCCGAGGGGCGCAGCGAGCCCTACGACCTCGGCGTGTTCACGCACGCGGGCATCGACCCCCGCCGCAAGAAGTACGTGCTCATCAAGTCGCGCCAGCACTTCCGCGCCGGCTTCGAGCCCATCGCCCGCCACATCGTCATGTGCGACGGCGACGGCGTCACCAGCTCCGATCTCAACCTGTTCACCTACCGCAACCGCCGCAAGCCCCTCTATCCGTTCGAAGCCTGAGACCACGGGAGCCGACAGCCATGGGGTACGAGCAGGTCATCTACGACACGAAGGACGGCGTCGCCACCGTCACCCTCAACCGGCCCGACAAGCTGAACGCGTGGACCCAGGTCATGGGACGCGAGGTGCGCGCGGCCATGAACGAAGCGGCGCGCGACGACCGCGTGCGGGTCATCGTCCTCACCGGCGCCGGCCGCGGCTTCTGCGCGGGCGCGGACATGACCCTGCTCTCCGGCATCAGCGGCGCGGGCTCCGCCGCCGGCGAGGAGATCGCCCGGCCGCCGGCAGCGGCCGCGGGCGGCGGGCGCGCGGACTTTCACGGCCCGTATGCGTACTTCCCCACGATCGCCAAGCCGATCATCGGCGCCCTCAACGGGGCCACCGCCGGTCTCGGGCTGGTGGTGGCGCTCTACTGCGACGTGCGCCTCGCCTCCGACGCGGCGGTCTTCACCACGTCGTTCGCCCGCCGCGGCCTCATCGCCGAGCACGGCATCAGCTGGATGCTGCCGCGGCTGGTGGGCCTGCCGCACGCCCTCGACCTCATGCTCTCCGCACGCAAGATCGACGCCGCGGAGGCGCTGCGCATGGGGCTCGTCAACCGCGTGGTGCCGCACACCGGGCTGATGGACGCCGTGCGCGCCTACGCGCAGGAGCTGGCGCAGCTCGTGTCGCCGCGCTCGATGGCCGTCATGAAGCGCCAGCTCTGGGAGGCGCAGTTCCAGACGCTCGCGGAGGCGACCGCCGTCGCCGACGAGGAGATGACGCGCAGCTTCTCCACCGCCGACTTCAAGGAAGGCGTGGCCCACTTCGTGGAGAAGCGTCCACCCCACTTCACGGGAGCGTGATCGACGCCCGGGCCGTCCCCGACCCGATCCAGGCTCCGGAGACGCTGAACTCAATGGCGACGACGGCCACGAGAAAGATGAGGGACGCCAGGGCAGAGATCCCGATCGCCTGCGCCACCGCGATGGCGACGGCTTCGCGGCGCGCCGTCACGTACCCGAGCAAGGCGATCCCGACGACCCAGATCAGCACGCCGAGGAGGGTCATCGAAGCGAGGACGCCGGCGAGACTGGCGACACCGATCACGTTATGCGCCGCCTTCGACCAGTGTGAGGAGAAAGACGGTGTCCGCGCGGGCTTCGGCCGCGTGCGCCAGGCGCGGCTCCATGGTCACGACCTCCCCCGGTCCGAGCTCGAGTGACCGATCGCCCACGCGTACGACCATCCGTCCCGAGATCACGTGCAGCGTCGCCGCCGTGGGGGCGCGATGCTCGCTGAGCACGGCTCCCTGACGGAGTACCGTGAGCACGAGCCTGAGCCCCGCCCGCTTCGTCAACGTGATCGAGTTCCGGTCGCCGTCGCGCCAGGCCGGCTCCGTCGTGAGGCGCTCGACCTCCTCGGCGAGGTGACTGTGGACGAAAGGACCGCCTTCAGGGCGGTCCGGGCGAGGCAGCGGTGTCTGGGTCATGTCGGATCCTCCTTCTCAGCGTCGGCATCGTCGACCATTGTCGGCCAGCGGGCTCGGACGGCCTGGATCTGGCTCGAGAGCGGCCGCGTGGTGTCGACCGCCACGTGCTCGCCGGCCGGCAGCTCGGTGACGGGCTCGAACTCCCGGCGGAAGCGCTCGAGCAGCGCCTCGGTGGCATCGGACACGGAGGGGCCGGCGGCGGCGCGGGCGCGCAGGCGGGTGCGCAGCGTCGCCTCCTCGCACACCGCCTCCACGAAGAGGAACGGCCGCCCGTGGCGGATCGCAAGCTCGCGGGCGCGCCGGCGGAGGTCGCGGCCGCGGAAGGTGGCGTCCAGGATGACGCCGCGGCCCGAGCCCAGGACCGCGGCCGCGCGGCGAAACACCTCGTCGAACGTCCGCCGGGTGAACGCATCCGTGTAGGCGTCCGCCGGCGCCGGCTGCGTCGCCGCGACCCCCGCCAGGGTCTTCCGCGTCCGGTCGGAGTCGATGACGGGGACCCGCAGCGACCGCCCGAGCGCGCGCGCCAGCGTGCTCTTGCCCGCCCCGATGAGCCCGCCCACGGCGACGACGGCGCCGAGTGCGGCGCGCGGCTCCGTGTACGCGCGGGCGAGCGCGAAGTGCCTTGCGGCTTCCCGGGACTTTCGTTCCGCCTTCTCCGGCGCCGTCGAGGGGTCGGCGGCGAGAAAGCCGGCCACCTTGCCGCGCACCCACGCGCGATAGGACAGGTAGAAATCGACGACGGCGTAGAGATCGTAGTCCTCGCACTCCATCGCGACGGCCGCGAGGAAGCTCGCCGCCAGGTCGGGGCGCGCGCGGGCATCGAGCTCCATGGCGAGGAAGGCCACGTCGGCGGCGACGTCCGCGACGCGGAACCGCTCGTTGAACTCGATGGCGTCGATCACGAGGGGCTCGTCGCCCTCGAAATAGACGTGCTCGAGGCGGAGATCGCCGTGCCCGTCGCGGATTCTCCCCTGCTCCTGCCGCGTCTCGAACACGCGCGCGTCCCGCTCGAGGCACCCGAGCTGCCACGCCCTGACCGCCTCGAACGTCTCCGGCTCCACGAAGCGGCCGACGAAGGGCCGCACCTGCGTGAAGTTCTCCTCGACGTTGGCGCGCAGGACGTCGAGGGATCCCCCGGCGGGGGCCGGCGCCACGGTCGCGTAGAACGCGGCCAGCCGCCCGGCCAGGCGCGCGAGGTGCTCGTGGGTGAGCCGGGACCGCCCGAGCAGGCTGTCTGCGCTCGCCGTGTCGGGGAGGCGGCGCATCCGCACGGCATAGTCGACGACGGTGCCGTTCGGGGTGAAGGAATGGCGCCCCTGGTCGAGGTGAACGGGAACGACGCCGAGATAGACACCGGGGGCCAGCCGGCCGTTGACACGGACTTCCTCGTGACAGAAGTGGCGGCGGCGATCGAGCGTCGTGTAGTCCAAAAATCCGTAGTCGACCGGCCGCTTCAGCTTCCAGACGTCATGGTCCGTGATGAAGACCCACGAGATGTGGGTGGTGACCAGGCGCACGGTGGTGGGGCGCGGCGCCGGGTATGCCTCCGGCCG
>JBBDXO010000063.1:0-1035 GCA_040902295.1 Candidatus Rokuibacteriota bacterium
TCAGATGGGCGGGAAACGGGTCCCTGCACCCCGAACCGAATCCCCGCTCGTGACGAATCCGCGGGAACGGGCGGCGTCGGTCAGGACGTAACTTCAGGGCGTCGTCTACAGCGAGGCGCTGCGGCCGTCGGGGCCGGGGCGCTGGACGCCCCAGGCGGCGAGCTTGGCGAGGATGGTGTTGCGGTGGACGCCGAGGACGCGGGCGGCGCGGCTCACGTTCCAGTGGTTGCGCTCCAGCATGCGCAGCACGTACTGGCGCTCGAAGCGGTCACAGGCCTCCCGCAGCGGTAGCCCCTCGGCCTCGGTGAGGCCGGGGCCCGTCTCCGGCATGGCGACGTCGAGGGGCAGGTCGGTGAGGTGGAGGACGGCGTCGCGCGCGAGCACCACCGCGCGGTGGATCACGTTCTCCAGCTCGCGCACGTTGCCCGGCCAGTCGTAGCGGGTGAGCACGTCGAGGGCGCCCGCGGACACGCCGCGCACTTCGCGGCGGCATTCGCGCGCGACCTTGCGCACGAAGTGCTCGACGAGGTGCGGGATGTCCGCGCGGCGCTCGCGCAGCGGCGGCACGTGCAGGTCCACCACGTTGAGCCGGTAGTAGAGATCCTCGCGGAAGGTGCGCTCCTTCACCGCCTGGCGCAGGTTGACGTTGGTGGCCGCCAGCACGCGCACGTCGACGGGCACCGTCCGCACGCCGCCCACGCGCTCGATCTCCCGCTCCTGCAGGACGCGCAGCAGCTTGGTCTGTAGATCCAGGCGCAGGGAGCCGATCTCGTCCAGGAAGACGGTGCCGCCGTGCGCGAGCTCGAACTTGCCCAGGCGGCGGGCGTGCGCCCCCGTGAAGGCGCCCTTCTCATGGCCGAAGAGCTCGGACTCGAGGAGGGTGTCGGGGATGGCGGCCACGTTGATGGCGACGAAGGGCTGCCCGCGGCGGTCGCTCTGCTGGTGCACGGCGCGCGCGATGAGCTCCTTGCCGGTGCCGCTCTCCCCCGTGATGAGCACGGTGGTGGGCGTGGCGGCGATGCGCGTGATGAGCTG
>JBBDXO010000064.1:0-6312 GCA_040902295.1 Candidatus Rokuibacteriota bacterium
CCGACGCGTCCGTGCGTCCCCGGTCGTCCGGCCGACGCGTCCGAGCGTCCCCGGTCGTCCGGCCGACGCGTCTCAGCGTCCCCGGTCCCCCCGGCCGGCGTATCTGAGCGCCCCCGGTCGCCCGCCGCCCGGGGGGGAAATGGGGGGCCCTTCGAGGGCCCCCCATTCTCAAACGACCACCCGTGATAGCATTTGCCTCCCACTCCGCTTTCTCTTGCAGGAGGCCGGTCATGACGATCGAGATCGGGAAGATCCGAAACGTCGGTGTCGTTGGTCATGGGGGGGTCGGCAAGACCTCCCTCGTCGAATCCATGCTGTTCTCCGCGGGCGCCGTCACGCGCCTGGGCCGGGTGGACGACGGCACCACCACCACGGACTTCGATCCGGACGAGATCAAGCGCAAGATCTCGCTCACCACCGCCGTCGCCTACTGCGACTGGAAGGGCCACCACATCACCTTCGTGGACACGCCCGGCTACGGCGATTTCATCGCCGACGCGCGCGCGGGGCTGCGGGTGGTGGAAGCCGCCCTCGTGGTGGTGGACGCGGTGGCCGGCGTGCAGGTGCAGACGGAGAAGGTGTGGAAGTTCGCCACCGACTACGACCTGCCGCGCGCCATCGTCGTCAACCGCCTCGATCGGGAGCGGGGGGACTTCTACCGCACGCTCGAGTCCCTGCAGCGCCGCCTCGCGGGCCGCATCGTGCCGCTCATGATTCCCGTGGGTGAGGAGTCCGGCTTCAAGGGCTACATCGACCTCGGGAAGATGAAGGCCTTCGTGTACGCGGAGGGGGGCAAGTCCACCGAGACCGACATCCCGGGCGACCACATGGACCAGGCCAAGGAGTACCGCGAGAAGCTGGTGGAGGCGGCGGCGGAGACGGACGACGAGCTGCTCGCCAAGTACCTGGACGAGGGGTCGCTCGACGACGACACGATGCTCAAGGCGATGCGGCGCGGCATCACGGAGGGCAAGATCATTCCCGTCCTCTGCGCCGCCGCCACGAAGAGCATCGGCAGCCACCCGCTGCTGGAGATGATCGTCAAGGAGTTCCCGTCGCCGGCCGACCGTCCGGATGTCCCCGTCACCGATGTGAAGGCCAAGCAGACCACCACGCTCGCGGCCGATCCCAAGGGACACGTGGCCGCCCTCGTCTTCAAGACGCTGTCGGATCCGCACATCGGCAGGCTCTCCCTCTTCCGCGTCTACAGCGGCACCGTGAAGGCGGATTCGACGCTGACCAACGCCACCCGCGGCGCCCGGGAGCGCATGGGCCACATCTCGTGGCTGCAGGGCAAGACGCAGAAGAACGTGGAGGCGCTGGGGCCGGGCGAGATCGGCGTCGTGCAGAAGCTGAAGGAGACGCTCACCGGCGACACGCTGTCGGAGGAGGCGCACCCGCTCGAGCTGCCCCGCATTCCGTTCGCGGAGCCCACGATCTCGTTCGCCATCCAGCCCAGGACGCGCGGGGACGAGGACAAGATCTCCAACGCGCTCTCGCGGCTGGCGGAAGAGGACCCCACGCTGCACTACCACTTCGATCCGGAGACCAAGCAGCTTCTCGTGTCAGGTGTCGGCAGCATGCACGTGGAGATGTCGGTGGAGCGGATGAAGCGCAAGTACAACGTGGACGTCACGCTGCTGCCGCCGCGCATCCCGTACAAGGAGACGGTGAAGGGCCGGGCGGAGACGCAGGGCAAGTACAAGAAGCAGACGGGCGGGCGCGGGCAATACGGCGACACGTGGCTGCGGATCGAGCCCGCCGCGCGCGGGGGGGGCTTCCAGTTCGTGGACGACGTCGTCGGGGGCTCGGTGCCGCGCAATTTCATCCCGTCCGTGGAGAAGGGCGTGCGCGACTGCATGAAGAAGGGCATCCTCGCCGGCTACCCGGTGGTGGACCTCAAGGTGACGCTCTACGACGGCTCCTACCACGACGTGGACTCCTCCGACATGGCCTTCCAGATCGCGGCGTCGATGGGCCTGCAGAAGGGCTTCATGGAGGCGCATCCAATACTGTTAGAGCCCATCATGCACGTGGAGGTCACCACGCCCGCCGATCACGCGGGCGACGTCATCGGCGACCTGAACTCCCGGCGCGGCCGCATCGTGGGCATGGAGCCGGCGGGCGAGACGGCGACGGTGCGCGCCTCCGTGCCCATGGCGGAGATGCTCACGTACGAGCCCAGCCTGCGCTCGATGACGGGCGGCCGCGGCGGCTACTCGATGGAGTTCTCGCATTACGAGGAGGTCCCCGCCGCCCTCGCTGATAAGGTGGTGAAGGACGCGAAGGCGGACAAGGAGAAGGCGGACAAGCACTGATGATCTTTCAGCAGCTCCTCAACGAGGAGTCGGGCTGCCTGTCGTACCTGATCGGCTGCAGCGAGGCCGGGCGCGCGATCATCGTCGATCCCGGCCGCGACCGGGTGTCGGAGTACCTGCGCATCGCCCGCAAGAAGGGGCTCGCCATCGCGCACGTGGTGGAGACGCACACGCACGCCGACCACATCTCCGGCAACCGCGACCTCGTGACCGCCACGAAGGCGAGCGTGCACGCGCACCCCTCCGCCGGCCTCACCTTCCCGCACGAGCCCGCCCGCGACGGTGACGTCCTCCGCGTCGGCAACGTGGAAGTGAAGATCCTTCACACGCCCGGCCACACGCCCGACAGCATCTGCCTGCTCGTCACCGATCACGACCGGGGCGCCGAGCCGTGGTTCGTCCTCACCGGCGACACGCTCTTCGTGGGCTCGGTGGGACGGCCGGACCTCGGCGGCGACCGCGCGGCGGAGGACATCTACGAGAGCCTGCGCGCCGTGCTGCGCCCGCTCGACGACGGCGTGGAGGTCTATCCCGCGCACGGCGCCGGCTCGAGCTGCGGGCGCGCCATGTCGGCGAAGACGGCCTCCACCATCGGCTTCGAGCGCCGCTTCAACGCCGCCTTCCGCTTCGACGACCGGGCCCGGTTCGTGGCGTACCTGATGGAGGGCAATCCGCCCAAGCCCGCGTCGTTCGAGACCATCGTGGGCAAGAACCGCGGCACCATCCCCCTGCAGGCGGCCAAGCCGCGGCCCTACGCCGCGCGCGAGGCGTGGGAGGCCGTGCAGGCGGGGGCGTGCGTGATCGACCTGCGCGATCCCGCCAGCTACGGCGAGGAGCACGTGCCGGGCGCGCTCAACGTGTGGATCGACAGCCCGCAGTTCGCCGAGCGCGTCGCCTCCTTCGTGCCCGCGGGCGCGCCCCTGCTGCTCATGGCGGCGGGCCCGTCGGATCTCGAGCGCGCGGTGCAGGTGCTCTCGCGCGTGGGGGTGGACGACATCGGCGGCTTCCTGCACTGGGGCATGATCGAGTGGCGCAGCGAGGGGCTGCCCGTGGAGCGCGTGCCGCAGATCACGGTGCACGATCTGTCCGCGTGGCTCGAGCAGGGCCGCGAGGTGGCGGTGGTGGACGTGCGCGAGCCTGCGGAGTGGCTCGAGGGCCACATCCACGGCGCCCTGCACGTGCCGATGCTGGAGGCGGCGCGCCGGCTCGGCGAGCTGCCCGCCGAGCGTCCCAAGGCCGTGCTGTGCGCGGGCGGGCTGCGCTCGAGCACCGTCATCAGCGCCCTCAAGCGTCAGGGCGTCGCCAACTGGTTCAACGTCACCGGGGGCATGGGCGCCTGGGTGAAGGCGGGATACGGAGTGGAGCGCTCTCGCTGAAGGCCGGCCCCGTTCTGCGCGAGCAGTACGCCGCCCTCTTTGCCCGCCCGTGGGCGGTCGGCATCGCCGCCGTCCTCGTCGCCACCATCAACGTCTTCCTCTTTGCGTTCGACCGCCCGTGGACGGCCTCCGACGGCCTGCGCAACTGGGGCGACTGGACGCTGACGGTGGCGGGGGGGCCGTCCCGCTCCGATCTCGTCGCGCCCTGGCTGTACTCCGGCTCGCTCCTGAACCTGGGCGTGCTGCTCGGCGGCTGCGCGGCCGCCCTGCTGAGCCGGGAGTTCGCGCTGCGCGTGCCGGTGCGCGGCGAGCTGCTCAAGGGGGGTATCGGCGGCACGCTCATGGGCGCCGGCGCCGTGCTCGCCTTCGGCTGCAACGTGGGCGGCTTCTTCTCCGCGGTGAGCGCGCTCAGCCTGTCGGGCTTCGGCATGATGCTCGGCCTCGGCCTCGGCGCCTTCCTCGGCCTCCGCTACCTGCTGTGGGAGCTTGCGCACCGCCCGGCGTGGACGACGGGCCGCGGGCGCTCGTACGCGGGGGCGGCGCGCACGGGCAGCCGTCAGCCGTGGATGGGCGCGCTGCTCGCGCTCGCGCTCGTGGTGGCGCCGTTCGTGTACGCGCGCGCCGGGTATCCCGCGCAGGGGGTCTTCCTGCTCTTCGGCGCCGCCTTCGGCGTGGTGTTCCAGCGCTCGCGCTTCTGCCTGGTGCGCGCCTTCCGCGAGCCCTTCATGACGGGCGACGCCTCGCACACGCGCGTGGCGGCGCTCGCCGTCGTGCTCAGCACGCTCGGCTTTGCGATTCTCAAGTACACCGACCTCAAGGACCAGGGGGACTGGGTCTTTCCCGCCGCCGGCGTGGGCGCGCTGCTGGGCGGCACGCTGTTCGGCATTGGCATGACCATCGCGGGCGGCTGCGGGGCCGGCGCCATCTGGCGCGCCGGGGAGGGGCAGGTGAAGCTGTGGGTCGCCGTCGGCTGCTTTGCGCTCGCCGCCTCCGTGGGGCGTGTGGCGCTGGCCGGCAGTGGCGCGCTCGGCCACCTCGGCGCCGCCGTCTTTCTGCCCGCCTGGCTGGGCTGGGGCGGCGCCCTCGTCGTCACGGTGGCGATCATGGCGGCGTGGGCGCTCGCCGCCACATGGAACGAGGACAGCCGAAAATTCAGCGCCCTCGACTGACCGCCTGCTGGTAAGTTGATCGCCGCATGGGGGGCCTCGAACGGGCCCCCCATGCCGGGGAGGATCGGACCATGACGCGACGGCAATTCCTCAAGGCGTCGGCATCCACGGCAGGGATGCTCGCCGTGGCGGGGTGCGCGACGACGAAGGGCGAGGTGAGCCCGACCTCCGCGCGGCGCGTCGTCGTCATCGGCGGCGGCTGGGGCGGCGCCACCGCCGCCAGGTACATCCGCCTCGGCGATCCGTCGCTCGAGGTGGTGATGCTCGAGCCGAACCGGCGCTTCGTGTCGTGTCCGCTCAGCAACCTCGTCCTCAGCGGCGTGCGTACCATCAGGAGCCTCGAGTTCGGCTACGGCGGGCTGCGCGCGCACGGGGTGCGGGTGCGCCACGAGATGGCGACGGCCATCGAGCCCGACCGCCGCCGCGTGCGCGTGGGCGACGGCTATCTGTCCTACGAGCGCCTCGTGGTGTCGCCCGGCGTGGAGTTCCAGTGGGAGCAGGTGGAGGGGCTCGCCGAGGCGCAGGACACCGTGCTGCACGCCTGGAAGGCGGGGCCGCAGACGGTGCAGCTCGCCCGGCAGCTGCAGGCGATGCCCGACGGCGGCGTGTTCGTGCTCACCGTCCCGCCCGTCGCCTACCGTTGCCCGCCGGGGCCGTACGAGCGCGCGTGCCAGGTGGCGTGGTACCTGAAGACGCACAAGCCAAGGGCCAAGCTCATCGTGCTGGACGCCAACCCCAACGTGGTGTCGAAGACGGCGCTCTTCCGCGCCGCGTGGCGGGCGTATCCCAATCTCGAGTACCGCGGCTCGAACAAGGTGGTGAAGGTCGATCCGGGCCGGCGCGAGGTGACGACGGATTTCGGCGACCGCGTCCGCTACGACGTCGTCAACGTCATCCCGCCCCAGCGCGCGGGCACCATCGCCGTGCAGGCGGACCTCGTGGGCGCCGACAAGCGATGGTGCGAGGTCGATCACGTGAGCTACGAGTCGGTGAAGCATCGCCACGTGCACGTCATCGGCGACGCCACCACCGGCCTGCCCGTGCCGAAGTCGGGCACCATCGCCAACGCCATGGGCAAGATCTCCGCGAACGCGGTCGTGCAGCTCGTCAACGGCCGTCCCGTGCCGAACATGGCGCCCCTCAACGTCTGCTACAGCTGGGTCAGCGACCGCGAGGCGATGGCGGTCGTCAACGCCTACCGCATCGACCACGGCAAGGTGGTCCAGATCGAGCAGAAGCTGACGCCGGGGCAGTCGGCCATGGTCGGGCAGCACGCGCTCGGGTGGGCCACCAGCATCTGGTCCGACATTCTCGGTTGAGGAGGCAGGCCATGCGCGCCGTGATCATCGGCATCACCGCCCTCGTGCTGCTCCTCACCCGTCAGGCGGCGGCGGGGCCGCTCGACACGCCCGGCTACGACAAGGCGTTTTCGTGCAGCGCGTGCCACGG
>JBBDXO010000065.1:0-3603 GCA_040902295.1 Candidatus Rokuibacteriota bacterium
GGCGGCATCGGGCTCGTGCTCACGCCCACGCTCAGTCTCGTGCTCCCGCCCTCCGTCGTGCTCGCGATGATCGCGCCGCTGATGAATCTCTCCGACCCCCTGGCGCTGCGCTACTACTGGCGCCAGTGGGACCGCCGCCAGCTCGGCATCCTGCTGCCCTCGATGCTGGCGGGGGTCGTGCTCGGCACGTGGGCGCTGTCACAGCTGTCGGAGTACTGGCTCGGCAAGTCGATCGGCGCCGCCGCCCTCGGCTTCGGGCTGCTGCAGCTCGTCCTCACCGGGCGTAACCAGCGGCTGCTGAGCGCCCGGCCGCACTGGGGCGCGGGGGCGGCGGCCGGCGTCACCGCCGGTGTGGCGTCGACCGTCGCGCATTCCGGGGGGGTCGTGGTCACCATGTACCTGGTGAACGTGCACCTCACGAAGACGGCGATGCTGGCCACCGGCAACGCCCTCTACGTCCTGCCCAACGTGCTCAAGCTCGCGGGGTACTGGAGCATCGGCTTTCTGACCTGGCCCATCATCGCCGCCGCCGCCCTCGCGGTGCCGTGGCTCGTCGCGGGCGCCTGGCTCGGCTACCGCGTCAACCAGCGCCTGCCGCGCCGCGCCTTCGAGCTGACCCTGGTCCTCATCGCCCTCGCGGGGGCCGTGCGGCTGCTGCTGCGCTCGTAGCGCGGCGCGGCGGTACAATCGGCGGCAGCGGTGACGCCCGCGGAAAAGAGGGGCCATGGACAAGCACGAGTACTTCTCCGGCGTGCCCGAGGTCGGCATCGTCCCCCGCGCCCCGCACGCGGGCCCGCTGCTGCGCCACGTCTACGAGCAGGAGCACGGCCGCGGCGGCTTCGCGGGCAAGGTCTCGCACACCTACCACCTGTATCCGCCCACCAACTGGCTGCCCGACGCCACGCGCGTGCTCGATGCCGCCGCCTTCGCCCCGGCGTGGGCGTCGCCCCTGCGCCCGCTGGGCGGTGTCCATCACGCGCTCTCCGTGGCGGGCGGCGAGCCCGCGCGGGACGTGTACCGGGCGATGGCCCGCCTCGTGGCCAACGCCACCGTGGCCATGAACGTCACCGCACCCTCGGGGCCGATGGACTACTTCTTCGAGCACCACGGGGCCACCCTCGTGTATTTCATCCACGCCGGCGGCGGCACGCTGGACACGACGTTCGGGCCCATCGAGTTCTCCCGCGGCGACTTCCTCGTCATTCCCAAGGGGATCGCCCACCGCTTCGAGCCGTCGGGGGGCCCGCAGTATTACTGGATGTACGAGAGCTTCGCGGGCGATCCTGAAAAATCGGAGTCACCCACCACGGGCCGCTTCATCACGCACAGCCGCAGCGACTACAAGTTTCCCCGCTCGCTCGACACGCGCAACGAGGCGGGGCGCTTCGAGGTCGTCTCCAAGGTGGGCGAGGTCTACACCCGCCGCGTGCACCCCACGCATCCCTTCGACGTCGTGGGCTGGCGCGGGGACTACCTGCCCTACCGCTTCGCGGTGGAGGACGTCCGGCCGCTGGTGGCGGACCGCTCCCACGTGCCGCCCTCGGGCCACACCATCTTCACGCTGCCGGGCTGCTACATCTGCGTGTTCACCGTGCGCTCCGTCGAGAAGGAAGCCATGTGGCTGCCCTTCTTCCATCGCAATCTCGATTACTGCGAGACGCTCGCCTACCACTTCGGCGACTTCTTCAGCGGCGGCGGCGCCGTGCAGCAGGGCATGGTCACCGTGCATCCGGTGGGGTTGCCGCACGGCCCCAAGCCGGCGGCGCTGAAGGCGTTCCTGGAGGGCCGGCGCGCGGACGTGCACCAGGAGCTGGCGGTCATGGCGGACTTCGCCAACCCCGTGAGCATCTCCGACGCCGCGCTCGCGCTGAGCCGGCCCGACTACATGACGGCGTGGGCCGCCTACACCACGGAGCCGCCGTTCGCGCACGACCCCGGCCGCCTCGCGCGGGTGCGCGCGGCGGCGGACACGCTCGCCGCGCACCGTGACACCATGCGGCCGCCCGAGTCGGACTAGGGTGCGCCGCCGCCCTGCCGCGCCGCCCTGAGCGGCCTCGTCGTCGCCTGCGCGTGCGGCGAAGTCTTCGAGCTTCGCCCGGAGTTCGCCGGCCGCCTCCTGCAGTGTCCCCGGTGCGGCCGCCGTCTGCGCGCGGGCCGGGCGCCCGCGCTCGGGCGGGAAGCCCGGCCCGGGCTCGATCCCGCCTTCGATCGCGACGTGTTCCTGCTCAACCAGCGCGTGCTCACGGTCGCCTCGAAGTACGAGGTGCTGGCGGCCGACGGCACGCCCGTGCTCTACGTGGAGCGGCCGACGTACGTCCTGCGCACCGTGCTGGCGTACGGGCTGGCCTTCGTGGCGGCGGCGACGCTGCTGGGCGCGGTGGAGGAGGTGCCGCTGCTGAGCGTCGTGCTCGCCGCCGCCGTGTTCATGGTGGTGTCCCTGTCGGCCCGTCCCCTGCGCCACGTGACCGTCTACCGGGACGACTCGCGCGCGGCCACGCTGCTGCGCATCCGGCAGAACGAGCGCATCGCCGTCCTCACGCGCTCGTACACCGCGCTGCTGCCCGACGGCACGCCGCTCGCGCGCCTGCGCAAGCACTACCTGCACAACCTCGTCCGCAAGCGGTGGTATGTCGAGGCGCCGGGCGGGGAGGTGCTGGCCGTCGCGATGGAAGACTCCATCGTGCTGTCGCTGCTCCGCCGCGTGCTGGGCACGTTCTTCGGCGTGCTGCGCACGAACTTCGTCATCCAGCGCGCCGGCGGCGACGATGTCATCGGCGAGTTCAACCGCAAGTTCGCCCTGCGGGACCGCTACGTCCTCGACATGACGGCCGACCCGGACCACACGCTCGACCGCCGCATCGCCTTCGCGCTCGGCGTCATGCTCGACACCGGCGAGCGCCGGTGATGGACGAGTCGCCGCTCATCATCAGGCCCGACATGCTGCTCGGCCGCCGCCTCGACTTCGAGCGGCGGATGAGCCGCGCGCCCCAGGCCACGCTCGCCATCATCGCGGTGCTGGCGGGCGCCTTCGCGGTCGAGGTGGCCATGGACGCACTGCACACGCCGGAGACGCTGGTGGCGATGGGCGCCCTCGCGCGGCCGGCGGTGCTCGCCGGTCAGTACTGGCGGATGATCACGGCCACCCTGCTGCACGGCTCCTTCGCCCATCTCGCCGGCAACGCGATCGCCCTCTACATCCTCGGCATGGTGTGCGAGCACGCGTTCGGCCGCGCCCAGTTCGTGCTGCTGTACGCGGCCAGCGGCGTGGCCGGCTCGCTGCTCAGCGTCATCGTCAGCCCCGGGCCCTCGGTGGGCGCCTCGGGGGCCATCTTCGGTCTGCAGGCGGCCGCCATCGTGCTCTTCCGCTCGCATCGCGACCGCCTGCTCGTGCGCGACCGGCGGATCGGCTTCGTCCTGCTCATCTGGGCGGCGTACGCGATCATGAGCGGGCTGCTGACGCCCTACATCGACAACGGCGCCCACATCGGCGGCGCCGTCGCCGGCGCCCTCGTCGCCCGCCGCCTCCACCCCGTGGTGCTCGACTGGATGCCCGACGCCACCGCCGCCGCCGTGAAGCGCTGGCTCTGGGTCGTCGCCGCCGCC
>JBBDXO010000065.1:3703-6301 GCA_040902295.1 Candidatus Rokuibacteriota bacterium
ATCGCGCGCGGCCGGCAGCCCGGGCACCGACGTGGCGGCACGGACGCCGCGGACGATCGCGCGGGCGACGGCGTCGGCGGCGGCCAGGCCGACCCGTGTCATGTCGGCGGCGTGCTCGCCCATGGAGAGCGCGAAGAGCGTGTCGCCGTCGAAGGCGGTGTGGGGCGGGGACAGCGCGCGCGCGAAGCCGAGCATGCCGAGGGAGGCGACGGTGGCGGCCTGGGCCCGGTCGAGGCGCGCATTGGTGGCGACGACGCCGATGGTCGTGTGCTGGGGGGTGGTGAACCGGCCGAGCCCATCAGCGGCGAGGAGGGCGGCGGCGGAATCGATCAGGCGCCGGCCGCCGGGCGCATCGCGGGTGCCGGCCACGAGCACGCCCGTGTCCGGATCGCGCACGTCACCGACCGCGTTCACGACGACGATGGCGCCCACCACGAGCGCGCCGAGCCGCACGCTCGCGGTGCCGAGACCCCCGCGCATGGCGCGCGGAATGAGATGCAGCTTGCCGACGCTGGCCCCCGTGCCGGCGCCCACACTGCCTTCGGCCACGGGCCCGGCCGCCGCCGCGCGGGCGGCCTCGTACCCCATCTCACGGGTGGGACGGGCACGGTGGTCGCCCACGCCGAGGTCGAAGATGAAGGCGCCGGGCACGTGGGGAACGACCGTGGGGCCGACGGGGTAGCCCACGCCCGTCTCCTCGAGGTGGCGCATCACGCCCCAGATCGACTCGCCACCGAATCGGCTGCCGCCGCCGAGCACGATGCCGTTCACGGTGGGCACGAGATGGCCGACCGCGAGGTAGTCGAGCCCTTCGACGTCGTTGGCGTTGCCTCGCTGCTCCACGCCGCACACGGCGGGCCGGTCGCACAGGAGCACGGTCACCCCGGTGAGGCCGGCGCCGTCGGTGACGTGACCGACACGGACACCGGGAACGTCGGTGATCACCCCCGCTGCGTGCGGCTCACGTCGGCGGCGCTCACACGGCCGGCGGCGACCTCCCCCGCGTACTCGAGGCCCCGTTGCGCGAGCGACGCCGCGAAGGGATCGCGCGCCACGTCGCGGGTGGCGGCGAGCGTCGTGGCCACCGCGCCCGCCACCGCCGCGATGTCGGCGCGGCCGGTGGCGGCGAAGACGAGGACCATCTCGCGCAGGCGCCGCGCCCACCGCCGGCGCGCCTCGGGGGAGAACTCGCGCTCCACCACGCGCGTCACGATGGCGCTCTCGCGCTCGGCCTTGATGTGCTCGGACACGACGAGCCGGCTCGCGCGCGCCTCCAGCAGCTCGAGGGCATCCGACTGCACCGCCTCGGGGTCGACGAACCAGCCCGCCAGCTCCGGCAGCTCGAGCAGCTCGGCGGCGCGCGCGGCGAGGGCGGGATCGGGCGCGGCCTCGGGGAGCGGGGCCGGCGGCGGCGCCGACTCGAACAGCCGCTGCCACCGCGTGAGGGCGGGCGGCAGCGCGGCGCCGCGCGCGCGGTGCAGGGCAAGCGCCTCCACGACGAGGCCGACCGCACGCGCGGGATCGCTCTCCACCCACGGCAGCTTCTGCGAGGCGCGCAACCCCGCCAGCTCGGCGGCGAGCCGCTTCTTGGTCACGGGGCCGCCCGCGACCTCGACGATGCCGGTGACGTCATTGACGATGAGCGAGCAGAGCGTGGCGCCGCCGAACCCGCCCTCGAACACGATCCACACCGCGCGCGAGCCGCTGCCGTCCACGCCCGACAGCCACGCGCGCGACGCCTGTTCCTGCCGCCGGGCGACCACGGGCCCGCGCGCGGGGGCGGCGGGCGGCGTCACGCCCCGCTGCGCGAGCCGATACAACGCGCGCCTGGCCACGCGGCGCACCTCGCGGCCGGCGTGCTCGGAGGCGAGCGCGGTCAGCAGCGGCAGCGCGGCGGCTCCGTGCTCCGCCGCGAGCGTGCGCAGCGCCGCATCGAGCTCGCCGGCGGGCGCCGCCGCGAAATGGGTGTGATGTCCGGCGTCGAGCCGCTCCGGATGGGCCATGGCCTCGAGCAGCGCCCGCCCGAGCGCGTCCGCGCCGCCGCCGGCGTGGACGTTCGCCACGGTCACGAGGCGCCGAAGAAGGGGTGCGACGGGTGTTGCCCGAAGTGCACCCGCCGCGCGTAATCGAGCGCGGCCATGTAGCGCTCGAAGCGCTCCGCCAGACGGCGGTAGAGGGGGCCGCCGGGGGGCCGGCGGCTGCTCGCGCGATCGTACTCGGAGACGAAGTGGTAGGCGCGCTTGCCCTGGTCGACGTAATACCGCGTGGACGCCACGCGGGCCACACGCTCGGGGAAGACCCCCGTCATGAAGAGCGTGTAGTCGCCGATGTGACGCCGCACCGTCACCTCGCGCTCGGGCTGAAAGACCACCGAGTCGTGATCCCACACCGCCTGCGCCTCGAGCAGCATGTCGACCACCGTCTCCAGTCGCGTGTCCGCCACGCCGCGCGGGAAGAGGGCGTCGGTCCGCGCAAAGCGCGTGAGGAGATCGGCGAGGTACGTGGCGGCAGGCTCGTCGTGCATGACCAGATCGTGGAAGGACGCTTTGATCGCGCGATCGAAGAATCGCTGAAGCTCCACGGGCGCATCATAACAAA
>JBBDXO010000066.1:0-4975 GCA_040902295.1 Candidatus Rokuibacteriota bacterium
GAGGCGCGTGGCGGACCGGCATGACGGTTCATGCAGCAGACGGTAGCACACCGCCGATCACCCTTCGCCGGCGGCGGCCACCGTGGGCCGCCGTACAATACCGCCCAATCCGGTGGTGTAGGCGCTACAGCCCCATCAGGCGGGCGATCAGGTTGCGCTGGATCTGGCTCGAGCCGTCCCCGATGACGAACAATCGCGCGTCGCGCATGTGGCGCTGGATGTCGAACTCGAGCGTGAAGCCGTAGCCGCCGTACACGCGCATGGCGTCGGAGGTCACCCGCAGCAGCGTCTCCGTCGCGTGCAGGTTGGCGATGGAGGCCTCCTTCACGCACCGCACGCCCTGGTCCACGAGCCAGGCGGCGCGGTAGAGCAGCCAGCGCGCCGACTCCGCCTGCACGTGCAGCTCGGCGAGCAGGTGGCTGATCGCCTGGAACTTGCCGATGGGCTGGCCGAACTGCTCGCGCTGCTGCGCGTAGCGGACGGCGTCGTCGATGACCTGCTGCGAGCAGCCCACGCAGTACGCCGCCTGCGACAGGCGCACGCGCTCGAGGGTCGCCTTCACGATGTTCCACCCGCCGTGCAGCGGCCCCAGCAGTGACGAGCGGGGGACGCGCACGTTCTCGTACTGCACCTCGTAGAGGCCCCCCGCCCCGCGCATGCCGAGCTTCTCGATGGGGCGGTACGTGATGCCGGGCGTGGTCGAATCGACGAGGAAGAGGCTGATGCCGCGGTGCTTCGGCACCCCCGGATCCGTGCGCGTGGCCACGAGCAGGCACTTCGACTCTTTCGCCCCTGTCGTGAAGATCTTCGTGCCGGTGATCACGAAGTCGTCTCCGGCCGCCACCGCCCGCGTCTGGATGGACGCCGCGTCGGAGCCGGCGTTGGGCTCGGTGAGCGAGAAGGCGAAGAACATGTCGCCCGTGCACACCCGCGGCAGGTAGTACCGCTTCTGCTCCTCGGTGCCGAAGCTGATGATCGTCTGCGTGCCGAACCCGATGGCGAAGTTCAGCAGCGACGCGATGGACAGCGACGTACGGCCCAGCTCCTCCAGCAGCACGGTGGCGTCGATGCAGCCGCCGCCGAGCCCTCCGTACTGCTTCGGGACGACGAGGCTCGTGAAGCCGAGAGCGGCCATCTTGGGCAGGATCTCGTCGTGGGGGGCGCGCGCCGTGCGGTCCAGCTCGCGCAGCCACTCCGGCGTCAGCTCCTTGACCGCAAAGTCGTGCACGACCTTGCGCAGCATCTCCTGCTCGCCGGTGAACGCGAAGCCGAGCCCGGCGTTCATCGGCGGTCCACCAGCCGCTCGGCCTTCGCCTGCCGGGCGGGGTCGTAGATGTCGTCGGCGGTCGTGAACTCCACCCGCGGCCGCACGCGCACGGCCTCCTGCGCCGCGGAGACGACGTGGGCGGCGAGCGCCTCGCGATCCGTGCGCGCGGAGGCGACGCGCACCACCATCTCGTCCATCGAGAAGGGATCGCTCACGTCCTGCTTCGTCAGCACCACCTGGAACTCGTCCACGCCGGGAACCGTCCGCAGCGTCTCGAGCAGCACGGCTGGATTGATGAGCATGCCTTTCACCTTCATGAGGTCCTTGGTGCGCGTCAATGGCCCCACGATGCGCTCGCCGCTGCGGCCGCAATGGGGACAGGGATCGTGCGCGAGGCGGGCGATGTCGCCCACCAGGTAGCGGATGAGCACGGTGCCGCGCCGGTTGATGTGCGTGAGCGCGAGCGCGCCCGTCTCGCCGTCGGGCAGGCGGCGTCCCGTCGCCGCATCCACGATCTCGTGCAGCACCACTTCGGGCGCGGGATTGTGCCAGTCGCCGTCCTCGCGGCACTGCGCGAAGCCGCCCGACTCGGTGGAGCCGTAGCGGTCGAAGATCACGGGCGAGGTGGCGCCGAGGGCGCGCAGCCGCCGCCGAATGTCCTCCCGCATGGCGGGCGTGGAGGCTTCGCCCGTCACGCCGCACATCCGCACGCTGGTGAAGTCGGCCCCGAGCTCGGCGGCGCGCATGATCGTCCGTCGCACGAAGCTCGTGACGCCCCAGAGCACGGTGGCGCGGTGCCGCTCCACCATGCGCACGCCGTCGTCGAGGGAGCGATGGACGCCGAACTCGCCGTGGGGGGCGCCCGTGAGCGCGCCGGCGACGGCCGCCCCCGCGGCGTAGGCGTTGTGGGCCGAGCGCACGAAGGCGCCCATGGCGGCGGCGGTGAGCGGAAAGAGGTTGGCCAGGATGTCGCGATCGGTGATGCCGGAGATCTCGGCCACGCGCCGCGCCTGGAAGAGATAGGCCTGGTAGTCGTGCGTGGTCACGTAGAGCGGCGTGGGGTCGCCCGTGCTGCCCGTCGTGTAGTTGACTTCCCACAGCGCCCGCTCGTGCAGGGGCAGATCGGGACAGCGCAGGCGGAACGCCTCGGGATCCGCCATCAGGTCCTTCTTGGACGTGAGCGGCAGCCGCTCGAGGTCCTCGACGGTGCGCACGGTGGCGGGGTCGGCGCCCGCCTCCGCCCAGCGCCGCCGGTAGTAGTCGTGCCCCCGCGCGCAGAGCGCGAGCTGGCGCACGAGGCGCTCACCCTGCGCGCGGCGGATCGCCGCGATGGGCTGGCGCAGGAAGTCCGTCACCGCGCCACCCGGGCGCCGCGCTCGAGCGCCTGCGCGGTCTCCGCGAGGAGGCGGTCGAAGACCTCCGCCGCGCGCGGAATATCGGTGATCGCGCCCGCGCCCTGCCCCGTCGGAAAGTTCGCCAGATCGACCATGCCCGCGGCCTTGGCGGGCGCCACCAGCGGCTCCACCCAGATGCGCTGCCACGGCATGGGCAGGATCTCGGTGTCGCGTCCCTTCCACCGGTCGGTGAACCGGTTGCGCAGCACGCGGCTCGGCTTGCCGGTGTAGGAGCGCGAGACCATCGTGCCCTCCTCGTCCACGTCGAGGATCCGCTTCTTGTGGTTGTCGTGCGCCGACGATTCCACCGTGGCGAGAAAGCGCGTGCCGATCCACGCGCCCTGCGCGCCCAGCATGAGCGCCGCCGCCACGCCGCGGCCGTCGCCGATGCCGCCCGCGGCGAGCACGGGCACGCTCACCGCGTCCACCACGCCGGGCACGAGCACCATGGTCGTCACCGTGCCCACGTGGCCGCCCGCTTCCAGCCCCTGCGCCACGATGCAGTCCACGCCCATGTCCGCCAGCCGCCGCGCCTGGCGCACGTTGCCGACGAGCGAGATGACCTTCGTCCCCGCCGCGTGCGCCTCGCGCACCAGCCACTCCGGCGTGCCCAGCGCCGACACCAGCACCGGCACGCGCTCGGCCAGCGTCACCTCCACCTGGGCGCGCGCCAGCTCGAGCGTCAGGGGCGGCGGCGGCGTGCCGCGCAGGCTCTCCACTTCCGGCAGCAGGTCCTTCAGGAAGGCCGGAAAGGGTGGGATGGGCCGCGCGGAGACGTCCGGCGGGATATCGGTGGGGATGAGCAGATCCACGCCGAAGGGACGGCCGGTGATGCGCCGCACGGCGCGGATCTCCTCGCGGAGCTGCTCGGGCGTGTGGAACGTCGCACCCAGCACCCCGAGGCCGCCGGCGGCGGACACCGCGGCCGCGAGGGGGGCGAGCGTCACGCCGCCCATGCCGGCGGCGAAGATCGGGTACTCGATACCGAACAGGTCACAGACGGGCGTGCGCAGGCGGCTCATGGACGACCTCTTTCCCTCAGCAGGCTCTTGGCAATCTTGCCGTTGGACGTGCGGGGCAGCTCGGGCAGGAACTCGATGACTCTCGGCTTCTTGTAGCTGGCCATGTGGGCACGGCAATGCTCGATGATGTCCGCTTCGGTGGCGCGGGAGCCGGGCCGGAGCTGCACGAAGGCCCGGACGATCTCGCCCCACTCGGCGTCGGGGCCGCCCACGACGGCGGCCTCCTGCACGGCGGGATGCAGGTGGAGCACCCGCTCCACTTCCGCCGGGTAGACGTTCAGCCCTCCGGTGATGATCATCTCCTTCTTGCGGCCCACGATGTACAGGAAGCCGTCCTCGTCGAGGCGGCCCGTGTCGCCGGTGCGGAACCAGTCGCCGTCGAAGGCGGCGGCCGTGGCCTCGGGATTCCCAAAGTACTCCGTCATGAGGGCGGGACCGCGCGAGAGCACCTCGCCGTCCTCGGCCACGCGCATCTCCTTGCCGAACACGCCCACGCCCACGGAGTCGCCCTTGTCGCGCTGCATCCACGGGGGCAGGACGGCGATGCCCCCCGACTCCGTGGACGAGTAGAACTGGTAGAGATTCGGCGTGAAGCGGTCGAGGATCTCCACGCGCATCGCCGGCGACAGCGGCGCGCCGGTCGAGATCACGCAGCGCAGGCTCGTGGTGTCGGCGGTGGCGAGGCCGGGCGCCGCCAGCACGCGGCCGAACATGGTGGGCACCATGAAGCACGTGGTGACCCGCTCGCGCGCAATCGTGGCCAGCGTGCGGCCGGCATCGAAGTCCGGGTCGATGAGCACGGTGCCACCGCGAATCCACGTGGCCATGGCGAAGGCGCGCCCGCCTCCCTGCGCCATCGGCGTGTTGGACAGCCACACGTCGCCGGGACCGAAGCCGAAGTCGAAGGCGTAGATGGGCATGCGCCACAGCATCGAGCGGTGGGAGAGCACGATGCCCTTGGGCAGGCCGGAGGTGCCCGAGGTGGAGCCGATCACGAAGGGCGCCTCGGCCGCCACCGGCTGCAGCGCTTCCGTGGCGCCGGCCCTGGCCAGGAGCGCCTCGTACTCGGTCTCGAGGCACACGCGCGGGCCCTCGAGAGTGGCCGGCACCATCGCGCGCGTGGCCTCCTCGAAGAGCACCGCGCGCGGCTCGTAGAGGGCGATGGCGTGGCGCAGCTCCTCCGGCCGCCAGCGGTGATCCACGGGCGCCGCCACCACGCCCACCTTGGCGCAGGCGAAGAGCGCCTCGAGGTGCTCCAGCCGGTCGCTCACCAGCACGAGCAGCCGGTCGCC
>JBBDXO010000066.1:5075-6273 GCA_040902295.1 Candidatus Rokuibacteriota bacterium
CCGGATCTCGTGGGCGCCCGCGAACATGTTCTTCATGTCGGGCATGTGCTTGACCATCGCCGCCGTGAGCCGGTACACGAAGTCCTCGGTGAGGTCCGTGCTGGCGACCATGTGGGACATGTAGGCCACCGTCTGGATGTCGACGTCCTGGCCCTTGTAGCTGCCCTTCGGAATCACCGCGCGCCCGATGCCCGGCAGCGCCCTGGCGACCTTGTTGACCGCCTCGTCGCTCGCCTGCAGGAGCCGGATGCCCGGGCTCTGCGCCAGCTCCATGGCGAGGCCGTACGGGACGGGGCCGGTGAGCATGGCCACGTCGATCTGGCCGTCTTGCAGCATCCGCACCACGTCAGAGTACGCCACGGGATTCGGAATGCCGCCCGCCTGGCGGATGGTGTCCGCCGTGATGCCGTACGCCTTGAGCATCTCGTTCATGAGCACGTGGTGCAGCGTGCCCACCTTGCCCACGTACACGCGGTACGGCCGCTTCCTGATGTCCTCGAACGACCGGATGTCACTGCGCGCGGAGGCCACGTAGTGCACGTAGCCGCGATAGAGCGACATCACGTGACGGACCTTGTCGAGCTTCTGGGGGAAGTGGGCGAGGCCGTTGTACGCCTGGTAGGTCGTCATGGAGATCGACAGCCCCACCGTGGAGGCGCCGGACTGGATGTTCTTGAGGTTCAGATCCGAGCCGCCGGGAATCGACGACGCCTTCACGCCCGGAAACTCCTTGTTGATCACGTCCGCGATCTTGGCGGCCATGATGGGAAAGGTGCCGACACCGCCGCCCACCGTCACGAACGGGGGGTCGGCAGCGTGGGCGGCGGCGGCGACGGACAGCGCGACCCCGACAGCCAGCGAGAGTGCTCGGCGCATGAGCGATTCCTTTCTTCGAGGCTCGGTAACCTACGGCGCCCGTCGCGCGAAGCACGCCATGGTGCCGAACGCGAGGACGAGCGTGAGGCCGAGGAACGCGTTGAACTTCAGGATGTGCATGTGCGAGAACCCGGTCCAGACGAAGATGGAGCCGGCGGCGGTGAGGATCGCCCACAGGCGGAATGATTCACGTCCCGGCACCCGCGGCCTCACCGCGCCCGCGCGCGCCGCCTCCAGCTCCTGCTCCACCTCCGCCTCGGCGAGGCGGGCGAGCCGCCGCGCGGGAAACCAGCGGTCCATCAGCGTCCCCGCCCCGCCCACC
>JBBDXO010000067.1:0-6155 GCA_040902295.1 Candidatus Rokuibacteriota bacterium
ATCCCGCCCTCGCCAAGGACGGCGCCGACCTCTCCCCCGCCTTCGACCTGTAGCGACTCGGTGGCGCGGCCCTTGCGGCGTGAAGAGGCTGGAGGGCTCATGCCATGGCGAAAGACCCCAGAGAGCAGCAGGCCACGGACGCCGAGCGCATCCCGGAACAGGGCACGGGCAAGACGGACAAGGACAAGGAGCGCGAGCTGATGGAGGGTCGCGTGCACCCGCAGGGCGGGGACAATCCCGGCGGCGACCAGGACCTCACCAAGAAATCCGACCACGAAGACTAGGTGACGGCACAGGCGGCCACGCCGGACGCGCGGCCGCCTGTGGTGCTCGCCTCACGCCGCGCGGTGGCGCTCTCCCTGCCAGCCCTGCGTCCCCTGCTCGCCGGCCTGTCCCTGCTGGCTGGCCTGTCCCTGCTGCCCGAACGTGGGCTGCGCGACGCGGACCTGGTTGTGGACGTCACGGACCCCGGCCACCGATTCCGCGATGTCCTCCGCCAGGCGCTTGGCCTGACGATCGGGGACGGTGCCTTCGATGGTGACCTCGGCGCTCACCACGCGCACTTCGATGTCGCTGGCATCGAGCTGGCCGTGCTGTGACATCCGCTCGCAGATGTCTTCCTTGATCCGGTCGTCCGAGCGCTGATAGCCGCGCGGGCCCCGCCCCACGTGCGGGCCCGTCACCGCCCACATGGCCCACGTGGCGTACCCGCTGGTCTGGCCACCGTAGCCCTGGCCTTCACGCCCCTGGCTCTCGCGGCCGTACCCTTCACCGCCGTACCCGCGGCGCCCCGTCCAGCTCGGTCCGCCGTAGCGCTCCTGGTCGGCCCCGCCGCCGCCGCGCGGCTGCTCGCCGCGTTCGACGTGGCCCCACTGGCGCGCCCAGTCGCGGTCCACTTCCTCGTTGCCGGAGCCGCTCCACCGCCGGTCGTCCCCACGGCCCTCCGGCCGCCGGCCTGGGAACCAGTCGCTGCCGCGCGCGCGGCCGTAGCCGCCGTACTCGCCCTCGTCGCGCATGCGCCGCCGCTGTGCCTCGTCGTTGCCGAACCACGAGCGCACCTCGTCCCCCGCACGCTCGAACAGGCCGCGCTCGTCACGCTCGCCGCGGCCGCGGCCCTGCTCCCGCTCGGTGTATCCGTAGGCGCCCTCGTCGTGATACCGCGGCGCCCCGCCCTGCCACGGATCGCGGTAGCGGTCGTCCTGCTCGCGATAGCGGCGCCCGTAGCGTTCCGGCTCGTAATACCGGTCTGCCATAACCCGGCCCTCCTTCGACGTAGTCTCGCGCCGGGAGATGGAGCAACCTGCGTGCCGCCGAGCGGCGGGCGCGGTACGATTGGACGAGGCTCCCATGGCCCGCTGGCTCGTGCTCGCGCTCGTGACTGTGGCGCATGCCCTCGGCGCGTTGTCCGTGCTCGCGGTGGCGCCGCTGTCGCCGTTTCTCCTCGACGCCATGCGGCTGTCGCTCGTGCAGGCAGGGCTCTTCCTGCCCGCGGTGTACCTGGGCGGCGTGCTCATGGCGCTGCCGGCGGGATGGCTCACCGACCGGCTCGGTGTTCGCACGACGCTCGGCGTGGGCCAGCTCCTCATCGGCGTGATGGTCATGGCCGCCGCGGCGAGCGACGGCTTGACGGCGTTCCTCGGCTGCCTCGTGGTGGCGGGCTTCGGCTTCAGCGTGCTGAATCCGTCGACGGGCCGGGCCGTGCTCGAATGGTTTCCGCCGCGCGGCCGCGGCCTCGCGATGGGCATCAAGCAGACGGGCCTGACGCTGGGCGGGCTCACGGCGGCGCTCACGATGCCGCCGATGGCGCTGCATCTCGGCTGGCGGCGCGCGCTCGCGAGCGCCGGCGCGGCGTCGCTGCTGTCGGCGCTGCTCGTGGCGGTGGCCTACCGCGCGCCCGCCGCGCTCAGCGCCCCGCGGCCCACCGAATGGCCCCGCATGGGGGAGCTCGGCATGTTCTTCCGCCGGCCGGGCGTGGTCCTCGTCTTCGCCTCCGGCTTTGCGCTCTCCATCGCGCAATCGTCCGTGCTCGCCTACCTCGCCCTCTATGCGCGGGAGACGTACACCGTGTCCGCGGTGGCCGCCGGGCAGTTCCTCGCGCTCGCGCAGGTGGGGGGCACCGCGGGCCGCCTCGCCTGGGGCGGCATCAGCGACCGCTTCTTCGGCGGGCGCCGGCGGCCGGGCGTCATCGTGAACGCGGTGATCGGCGCGGTGGCCTACGCGCTCTTCGCGCTCGGCGAGACGGTGCCGACGCCGGTCGCCATTCCGCTCGCGGTCGTCGCCGGCGCCGGCGCCTTCGGCTGGGTCGGACTCTACTTCGCGCTGGTGGCGGAGATCGGTGGCGCGCGCTACGCGGGTCTGCTCACCGGCGTGGCGGTCGCCTGCTCGTGGAGCGGCGTGCTCGTGGGGCCGCCCCTGTTCGGCGTCGTCCTGCAGGCGACGGGCTCCTACACGGCGCCGTGGCTGCTGCTGGCCGCCATCGCCGTCGCCGTCGCCGTCACGCTGCCGCGGCCGCGGCCGCTGGTGCAGCGCGACTGACATGACGCTCGTCGATGTCGTGGTGGGGCTGCTCATGGCGGCGGGGCTGGCGGGTACCGTGGTGCCGATGCTGCCGGGGGCGCCGCTCATCTTCGCCGGCGCCCTGCTCCACGCGTACGCGACGGATTTCGAGACGATCGGCCTCGGCCGCCTCGCCCTCCTCGCCGTGCTTGCCGCGGCGGCCTCGGGACTCGAGTACGTCGCGGGCGCCCTCGGGGCGCAACGCTTCGGCGGCAGCCGCGCGGCCGTCATCGGCGCGCTCATCGGCACGGTGGTGGGGCTGGCGTGGCCGCCCTTCGGGCTGCTCATCTGTCCGATCGCGGGCGCAATCGCCGGTCAGATCGCCAGCACCCGGCACGTCGCGGGCAGCGTGCGCACGGGCGTGGGGACGGCGCTCGGCCTGCTCACGGGCGTGCTCATGCACCTGGCGCTCGCGGTGGTGATGGTCGCGCTCTTCGCGTGGTGGGTCTGGCGCGGCTAGCCGGGACTATTCATGCACCACACCCGCCGGTGAGTCCCGTCGCCGGCCGGGCGCTCTTCGGGGTGCAGGGCGGAGGATCGAGGAGCGGCGCGGCTTTTGCCGCGGCGCTGCCGAGCGTCGGGGGGCTTGGGGGGCCCTTCGAGGCCTCCCATGTCCGGTCAGACGCGCGGCGTGCGGGCCCTGCGCCTGACTTTGGCGAGCGGCGGCGGGCGGTGGAAGAGCTGACACCAGCGCCGGTTGTCCTCTCCTCCCGCCTCGCCGCTGCCCGCCGGATACGATTCCATCATGACCGCAGCGTCGTCGGCCCCGCTCGCACGCGGGGTGTGCAGGCCGCACCAGCGCAGATCGAGGATCTCGCGAATGGGGTCTGCCTCGGGCTCGCACGTCGGGCAGTAGAACCTTGCGACACACGCGTTTTCGTCGGGCATCTCACCTCTGCAACACGGTGCGCGAGCACCGCGTTCCCGGGCCGGTGAGGTACTCTGTCGCCCATGACGACCCCACGCTGGGGCCTCACGGTCCCTTTAAATGGTATCCCCCTGCACGCGCACGACCGCATTTATAGAGAGGCCGAAGACCTCGGCTACACGGACTTCTGGTCCGCCGAAGCGGACTCGGACCCCTGGATCCCCCTCGCGCTCGGTGCCGTGTGGACGCAGCGCGCCACGCTCGGCACCGCCATCGTGGGCGCCTTCACGCGCGGCCCCGCCATCATCGCCATGGGCGCGGCCGCGATGGGCGAAGCGGCGCCGGGCCGCTTCTGCCTCGGCCTCGGCTCCGGCTCCAACGTCACCGTCGAGCGGTGGAATGGCGGCCGCTTCGAGCGCCCGCTGACGCGGGTGACGGAGGTCGTGCGCGCGGTGCGGCAGGCGCTCGACGGCGAGCAGGTCAACGTGCAGGGAGACACGCTCACGGCCTCCGGCTTCCGTCTGGGGCGGCCGGCGCCGTATCGCATCCCCATTTACGTGGCGGCGCTGCAGGAGCGCATGCTGCGGCAGGCCGTGCGCATCGCCGACGGCGTCATCACCAACTGGCTGTCGCCCGCCGACGTCACGCGCGTGGCGGCGGTCGTGCGCGACGAGGCGGCGAAGGCCGGCAAGGATCCCGCCGCCGTCGAGATCATCGCGCGCATCACCGTGTGCCCCACGCCGGAGCCGCGCGCCCGCGAGGCGTACCGCCGCGCCATCACCGCCTACCTGAACGTGCCCGTGTACCGCCGCTTCCACGAGTGGCTGGGCCGCGGCGAGGCGCTGCGCGCGATGAACGAGCGGTGGGACGCGGGCGACCGCAAGGGCGCGCTGGCGGCGGTGCCGGCGCAGGCGGCGGACGAGCTGGGCGTCTTCGGCACGCCCGACGAGTGCCGCGCCCGGCTGCGCGAGTACGTCGCCGCCGGCATCACCGTGCCCGTGCTGAACCTCATGAACCTCGAGCAGGATGCGGACGCGCGCGCCCGGGAAAGCCTCGCGATGCTGCGCGCGCTGGCCCCCTAGCCGGGACTGTTCATGAACCCACCGCTAGACATCCACGCTGAGGCCCGGGACGACGGTCGTGTTGGGGAGCCGGCGGAAGATGTCGGGCGCCGTGCGGATCTTCGTGGAGCGGCTGCCGCCGCCGAGGATGAGCCAGTCGTGCGACATCAGCTTGTCGTCGACGTAGATCGGCAGGTCGGGCGGCAGCGCAAAGATGGTGACGCCGCCGATCATCATGCCCGTGAGCGCCTGCGTCTCGTCGGCGGAGGCAAAGGAGACGCGGGAGACACCCATCAGCCGCTTGACTGCGTGGTTCACGTCCAGTCTGGTGGTCGCCTTCACCACGCACGCGCAGTACTGCCTGGGCTCCTTCTTCGAGACCACGATGATCGTGTTCGCCGAGTTCTCGAGCGGGATGGAGTACCGCTCGCAGAAGGCCGCCGTGTCGGCAAAGGCGGGATCGATCTGCATGACCTCGTAGGGCACGCCGAGGCCATCGAGCACTTCCACCACGCGGCGGTCGACGTCGTCCGTCATGGCGCGCGCCGCTCGATGAAGGCGCTGCCCAGCACGCGCAGGGCGTGGGCGGCGGCGTCGGGCCGGTTGCCCATGTACTCGATGCCGACAGGACCTTCCTTGCCTTCGGGGTCGATCTCCACGACGACGCGTAGCGGCGAGTGGGGCCACCGGTAGATCAGCGCGTCGCCCTGCTCCACGCACGCGCCCTGGAGCACGCCTTCCCATTGCCCCCGCGCGCGGTCACGGTCGCGCGCGCGCACGCGCAGGCCGAGGAGGGTGACGGGCGGCGGCGGATTCGGCGGGCCGGGAGGCGCCTGCCACGCGATGCGGTCCTCGCGCTGCGTCGACTGGGCGAGTTGCACCACGATGCCCATGGCCTGCTTGGGATGCAGGAACGCTTCTTTCCACTCCGGGTGAACGTCCTTGTAGCCGACGATGCCGTAGCCGAGCGCTTCCGCCCGGTCGCACGCCTCACGCAGGGACGGCACCTTGAACGTCACGTGGTGGATGCCGGGGCCGTGCTGCGCCAGGAAGCGGTGGAGAAACCCTTCCTCACCGTACGGCTCGAGGATCTCGATGCGCCCGCCGCCCTCGAAGCGCCACTGACCGAAACGAAAGAGCTCGGACGTCATGCCGAAGTACGGGCGCCCGCCCAGCTCGCCCACGAGGACGGCGGGCGCGGCGGCCAGGTGCGGTAACGCAATTGCAATGTGATCGAAGGTGATGTGGGCCATCGCTCCAGTGTACGTTATTGGGCGTGTCGGCCATCGCCGTCCACTGCGGCTGACGCTGGAGAACTCCTCCGGCGACCAGGGCGTGGACTGGTCGATCATCACCGCCGCCACCCTCATGACCTCCGCCCCCCTCCCGGTCGCCTTCCTGCTCTTCCAGCGCCAGTTCGTGCAGAGCTTCATGCGCGCCGGCATCCGGTAGCGGTACGGCGCGGCGCCCGTGGGGCTTAACGATGATCATTCATGGACCGGTGCACGCGGCGGCGGCGAGTCCTGTCGCCGGCGGGTGTATCAGTAGAGTGAAGAGCGAGCGCGGTTGTTGCGCGCTGTGACCGTTGTCCAGGACGGATTATTCACGAGGCGCGGGCGGGCGGGTGTCGGGGTGCAGGGACCCGTTTCCCTCTCAACTGTGAACGCACA
>JBBDXO010000068.1:0-6137 GCA_040902295.1 Candidatus Rokuibacteriota bacterium
CTACGCGCTCTGGGTGCTCTCCGATTACGCGCGCTCCCTGACCCCGGAGATCGAGGAAACGGGCGCTAGATGACTCCCGTGTCCTTCAGCGCGCGCTGTTGCGCGTCGCTGTAGCCGAGCTCAGTCAGGATCTCCGCGTTGTGCTCGCCGAGCATCGGGGCGGCGCGGTCGACGGCGCCGGGGGTGTCGGAGAGCTTCACGGGCACGCCGAGCGCCTTGATGGCGCCCGCCCCCGGGTGGACGAGGTCGACCACCATGTTGCGCGCGAGCGCGTGCGGGTCCACCAGCGCCTCCGCGTACGTGTTGATGGGCCCCGAGGGCACGCCCTCCTTCTCCAGGCGCCCGAGCCAGTGACCGCGGTCCTCGGCGATGGTCGTCTTCTCGATCTCGGGGATGAGCGCGGCACGGTTGGCGAAGCGCTCGCGGCGGCCGCGGAAGCGCGGGTCGGCGGGCAGGTCGGGCCGCTCGAGGGCGCGGCAGAGCGCCTCGAAGAGCTTGTCGTTGTTGGCCCCCACCGTGAACCAGCCGTCGCGCGCGCGCAGGGCCTGGTAGGGGGCCGACAGCCGGTGCGCGGAGCCGAGCGGCTTCGGCGCCTGGCCCGTCACCCAGTACTCCGTCGCCTCCCATACCGTGAGCGCCATCGCCGCTTCCAGCAGCGAGGTGTCCACGAGCTGGCCTTCGCCCGTCTTCTGCCGGTGCTCGAGCGCGCACAGGATGCCGTAGGCGCCGAAGAGTCCCGCCGCCAGATCGCTGAGCGGCACGCCCGCCTTGGCGGGCGGTCCGTCCTCGTCGCCGGTGACGCTGATGATGCCGCTCATGCCCTGCGCGACGAGGTCGTAGCCGCCGCGCGAGGCATAGGGGCCGGTGGAGCCGAAGCCGCTGATCGTGCAGTAGACGAGGCGCGGGTTGAGCGCGCGCAGCTGCTCGTAGGCGACGCCGAGCCGCCCGGCGGCGCCGGGGCGGTAGTTCTGCACGAAGACGTCGGCGGTCTTCACGAGGCGGTGGATGATCTCCACGCCCTCCGGCTTCTTGAGGTCGACGGTGATCCCGCGCTTGCTGCGGTTGATCGTCATGAAGGTCGCGCTGTGGCCGTGACGGCTCGTCGAGCCGCGGCGCGTCTCCTCGCCGCCGGGCGGCTCCACCTTGATGACGTCGGCGCCCATGTCGGCGAGGTTCATGGTGCAGAAGGGCGCCGCCATTGCCTGCGTGAGGTCGATCACCCGGATGCCTTCGAGCGGCTTCATCAGGCCCCCGTGAAGTTCGGCGCGCGTTTTTCGAAGAAGGCGTGCAGCGCTTCCACGTGGTCGCGCGTGCGCTGCAGGCGCGCCCACTCGCCGCGCTCGTAGGCGACGGCCTCGTCGAGCGGCAGGCGCGCACAATGGCGAAGCCCGACCTTGTTGGCCCGGACCGACAGCGGCGCGCGCGAGGCGATCGTCTCCGCCCACGTCGTCGCCTCCGTCATCAGGGAGTCGTCGGGCACCACCGCGGACACGAGGCCGAGCGCCAGCGCTTCGCCGGCCGACACCGGACGGCCGGTGAGCAGCAGGTCCTTGGCGACGGCCTCGCCCACCAGCCGCGGCAGCCGGGCCGTGGACACGGTGAGCCCGATGGTGATGCCGACGCCGGCCAGGCGCGCGGAGGCGGCCGCGATCCGGATGTCGCACGCCAGCGCCAGCTCGAAGCCGCCGCCGTACGCGTGCCCGTTCACGGCGGCCACCACGCCGCCGGGGAAGTTCGCGAGCGCCGAGAAGAGCGCCTCGTCGGCGTCCAGGAAGGCCTGCACGGTGGCGGGCGTGAGCGCGCGCTCCTCGTTGAGATCGGCGCCCGCGCAGAAGGCGCGCGTGCCGGCGCCGGTCACGACCACCGCGCGCACGCCGCGCGCCTCGAAGTCGGCCACGGCCCCGGCAAGCTGCGCGCGCACGCCGCTGCCCATGACGTTGAGCGGCGGGTTGTCGATGACGAGCGTGCCCACCCGGCCGTCGACCTGCGCGCGGACGCTCACTCGATCACCGTGCTGACGCCGCCGCGGTAGTCGCGGTGCCACAGCTCCACGTACTCGCGGGCGTTGCGCCGGATGTCCTCGAGCTCCGCCGCGCTCATCTGCCGCACGGGCCGGGCGGGCACGCCCATGACCAGCGTGCCCGCCGGGACCACCTTGCCGGGCGCCACCACCGCGCCCGCGCCCACCTGCGCGTCGTCCTCGATGACGGCGCCCGTGAGCACCACGGCGCCGATGCCGATGCGCACGTTGTTGCCCACGGTGCACGCGTGCACCACGCAGCGGTGGCCGATGGTCACGCCCTCGCCGATGATGCACGGAAAGTCGGGCGTCACGTGGAGGACGGAGTTGTCCTGCACGTTGGAGTTGCGGCCCACGCGGATGTAGTTGTCCTGGTCGCCGCGCACGATGGTGAAGGGCCAGATGCTCACGCCCTCCGCCAGCTCGACGTCGCCGATGACGAGCGCGGCGGGATCGACCCAGGCGCCCGGGTGAATCTTCGGCACGCGGCCGGGCACGGAGCGGATGGTCATGGGGCCGTCTCCAGCGCCGGCTCCAGGGCGGCGTTCAGGGCGCGCTTGGCGCGCGCCACGGCGTCCGCCGGACGGTCGGCGATCATGCGCGCCCACGCCGCGGCCTCGGCCATCAGCGCCTCCGGCGCCACCACGGCGGAGAGCAGGCCGACCCGCAGCGCCTCCTCCGCCTCCAGCGCGCGGCCGGTGAGCAGCATGTCGCGTGCGCGCCCCTCGGGGACGAGGCGCGCGAGCTGGACGTTGGAGGCCATGAGCCCCACCTTCACGCCCACGGCCCCCAGCTTGGCGCGCGTGGAGCCGATGCGGATGTCGCACCACAGCGCCAGCACGAGACCGCCGCCCATCGTCCAGCCGTTGATGGCCGCGATCACCGGAGGCTCGAAGTGGCGCAGCGCCCGGTTGACCTCGGCCCCGCGGCGCTGGAAGTCGTCCACGATGTCGGGCGTGAGGCGCTCCTCTTCCTTGAGGTCGGCGCCGCCGCAGAAGGCGCGGTCGCCGTGGCCGGTGAGCACGACCGCGCGCGCGCCCGCGGCGCGGAACTCGTCGAGGGCGGCGAGGATGCCGCGCCGGTTGACGTCGCTGAGGACGTTCATCGGAGGGTTGTCGATGACGATGGTGCCCACGCGGCCGTCCATCGACCAGCGCGTCTGCGCGTTCTCGCCCATCAGCGTCCCTCGAAGGCGGGGCGGCGCTTGGCGAAGAACGCGTCCACCGCTTCCCGGTGGTCGGCGGTGTCGAGGAGACGGCGGAAGCGCTCGTGCTCGAGGGCGAGCGCCTCGCCGGGCGTGAGATCCCGGCTCCGCTCCACCGCCTCCTTGACGGCGCGGACGGCCAGCGGCGGGCGCGAGGCGATGAGGGCGACGGTGGCCCGGGCCTCGTCCGCCAGGCGCGCGGCCTCGACGACGCGCGTGACGACGCCGAGGCGCAGGGCTTCCCGCGCCTCGAAGCGGCGGCCGGTGAGGACGATGTCCTTGGCGCGCGCTTCGCCGAGCAGCCGCGCGAGGCGGATGGCGGCGCCGTCGCTCAGGGACTCGCCGGAGAAGCTCGCGCTGTCCGCCGCCAGCCGCACGTCGCACGCGAGCGCCCTCTCGAGGTCGTCGCCGGCGCACGCGCCGCTCAGCGCCGCCACCGTGGCGCCGGAGATGTCCGTGATCTCCAGCATCAGATCACGCCCCGCGTCCGGAGGTCGTTCAGCTCGGCGGGGGTATAGCCGAGGGCGCCGAAGACGGCGTCGTTGTCCTCGCCCAGCGCGGGGGATGCCTTGCGCATCGTGGCGGGCGTGGCCGACATCTTCACGGGGTTGCCGAGCACCTTCACGGGACCGGCCTGGGGATGCTGCAGCGTCTGCACCATGCCGCGCGCCTGCGCGTGCGCGTCGCCGAGCGCCTCCGGCACCGTGTAAATGGGGCCCGCGGGAATGCCCGCCGCCTCGCATCTGGCCAGCCAGTGCGCCCGCGGATGGCGGCACGTCACGCGCTCCACGAGCGGCTCGAGCTCGGCGCGATGCTGCAGCCGGTTCGGCACGCTGTCGAAGCGCGGGTCCTCGATGAGGGGCTCGAGCCCCAGCAGCGTGGCGAAGCGCGGCCACAGGTTGTCGTTGGCGGCGCCGACGGTGAAGTGGCCGTCGCTGGCGCGGAAGGCCTGGTAGGGCGCGTTGAGGCGGTGCGCGGTGCCGAGGCCGCGCGGGATCTCGCCCGTGTACCAGTACTGCGTCGCTTCCCACGCCGACAGGGCCAGGCCCGCTTCGAACAGCGAGGTGTCCACGAGCTGGCCGCGGCCGGTGATGTGGCGCGCGCGCACGGCGCACAGGATGCCGAAGACGCCGAAGAGGCCGGCGCCGAGATCGGTGATGGGCACGCCCACCTTGACCGGCGCGCCGCCGTCGGAGCCGGTGGCGCTCATGATGCCGCTCATGCCCTGCGCCACGAGGTCGAAGCCGCCGCGGTGGGCGTACGGCCCCGTCTGCCCGAAGCCCGAGATCGAGCAGTAGATGAGGCGCGGGTTGATGGCGGCGAGCGTGTCGTAATCGACGCCGAGTCGGCGGGCGACGCCGGGACGGTAGTTCTCGACGAGCACGTCCGCGGTGGCGACCAGCCGCTTGAGCAGCTCCACGCCCGCGGGCTGCTTGAGGTCGAGGGTGACCCCGCGCTTGTTGCGGTTGACGGCGTTGAAGGCCGCCGACACGCCGGGGGCGAGGCGCAATTCCATGTGGCGCGTGCTCTCGCCCTCGCGGGGCTCGATCTTGATGACCTCGGCGCCCATGTCGGCCAGGAGCATCGTCGAGAAGGGGCCGGCCATGACCTGCGTCTGATCGATCACCCGCAGGCCGGCGAGCGCGCCGTCAGGCATCGAGGGGCGTGGGGTCAGTGACGTTCATCGTGTCATCCCGGCCACAGGAGTCTACGTCAAGGAAGCGCAGATGCAAGCGGCGGCGGGCGCTCGCAGGCACGAGGTTTGCTGCCATTGTCGCGGGCATGGAATGGGGGAACACCTCGATGCTGATCGGCGCTCTCATCGCGGTGGGCATGGGTGTGCTCATCGCGTGGGGCGTGCGGCGCCTGGAAGCCGGCCAGCGGCGGGAGCAGGACGCCACGCGCCTGCAGGAGCGGATTGCCGAGTCGCTCAGCCGCGACCCGCGGCTGCGCGCGGCGTCGATGCTGCCCGTCGTGAGCGTGCCGCGACGCGGGCCGGTCGTCGTCGAGCTGACGGGCGAGGTGGAGTCGGCCCGCCTGCGCGATCTCGTGGTCGACACCGCCCGCCACGAGCTGGCCCGGGTGTGCGGCACGGGCCGGCGCGCGCGCCCGTTCACCGTCGTGAACCGGCTGCAGGTCGCCGCCCGCAGATCGGCCTGACCCGGCGGTGCCGGAAGTGGTACCGTTCCCCACCATGAATGCGCTTGCCCTTCATACGTGGACCCTGGACACGACGCCGCTTCCCGACGCCCTCGCCATCGCCCGTCGCGCGGGCTGGGAGGGAATCGAGCTGCGCCGGCTCGATTTCACGCGCGCGGCGGACGCGGGTCACTCCGCGGAGGCGGTCCTCGGGCAGGTGCGCGCCAGCGGGCTGGGCGTCGCGTGCCTCGGCGTCGACCACGGCTGGATGTGGGCCGAGGACGACGAGCGCCGCCGGCTGCTGTCCGTCTTCGCCGAGCAGTGCGCGCGCGCGGCCGCGCTCGGCTGCGACCTCG
The DNA here is from genome assembly GCA_040902295.1 of Candidatus Rokuibacteriota bacterium. Classification (GTDB taxonomy): domain Bacteria; phylum Methylomirabilota; class Methylomirabilia; order Rokubacteriales; family CSP1-6; genus JBBDXO01. Next base: position 5,720 of record JBBDXO010000068.1, read on the forward strand.
TCATGAGCCCCGTGGACCGGGGCCGCGGCGGCGTCACGCAGGCGGCGGCGAGCGTGCGGGAGGTCGGCGACATCGCCGCCGAGCACGGGGTGCGGGTCGCGATCGAGTTCAACTCGCAGTGCGAGCAGCTCAACGCGCTCGCGCCCATGCGCGAGGTGCTCGCGCGGGCGGGCCACCCCCGCTGCGGCCTGCTGCTGGACACCTATCACATCGGCCGCAGCGGGTGCACCCTCGCCGAGCTCGACGACGTCGCGCCCGCCGAGATCGTGTACGTGCAGTACAGCGACGTCCCCCACGGCGCCCTCACCCCCGGCCAGGTGCTCAATCGCCTGCCCCCCGGCCGCGGCATCGTGCCCTTCCGCGAGCTCTTCGCCCTCATGCGGGCCAAGCACTACACCGGCTATCTCAGCTACGAGGC
>JBBDXO010000069.1:0-6081 GCA_040902295.1 Candidatus Rokuibacteriota bacterium
TGGTCGCGCTCCATCTCGACCATGGCGATCTCGTCCTGGTAGTCCTTCTCCAGGCGGCCGATCTCCTCTTCCTCGATCGACTTCGCGCGCTCGTCTTTGTCGACGCCGCGTCGCGAGAACACCTTGACGTCCACCACGGTGCCCTCGATGCCGGGCGGCACCGTGAGCGAGGTGTCGCGCACGTCGCCCGCCTTCTCGCCGAAGATGGCGCGCAGCAGCTTCTCTTCCGGCGTCAGCTGCGTCTCGCCCTTGGGCGTGATCTTGCCCACGAGGATGTCGCTCGGCTTCACCTTGGCGCCGATGCGCACGATGCCGGCGTCGTCGAGGTCCTTGAGCGCCTCTTCGGAGACGTTCGGGATGTCCCGGGTCACTTCCTCCTTCCCGAGCTTGGTGTCGCGCGCCTGGATCTCGAACTCCTCGATGTGGATCGAGGTGAAGCGGTCGTCCTTCACCAGCCGCTCGGAGACGAGGATGGCGTCCTCGAAGTTGTACCCGCCCCACGGCATGAAGGCGACGAGCACGTTGCGGCCGAGGGCGAGCTCGCCCTGGTCGGTGCCCGGCCCGTCCGCGATGATGTCGCCCGCCTGGACCTTCTGGCCCTTGCGCACGATGGGCTTCTGATTGATGCAGGTGTTCTGGTTCGACCGCCGGTACTTCGTCAGGTTGAAGATGTCCAGCGGCAGGTCCTGGACGGGATCGGCCTTCTTCGACCGGCTCTCCGCCCGCACCACCACCCGGTCGGCGGCCACGTACTCCACCACGCCCGACCGCTTGGCCACGATGACGGAGCCGGAGTCGCGCGCCACCACGTGCTCCATGCCGGTGCCGACGAGGGGCGCCTCCGGCTGCAGGAGGGCACCGCCTGCCGCTGCATGTTCGAGCCCATGAGGGCGCGGTTGGCGTCGTCGTTCTCGAGGAAGGGGATGAGCGCCGCCGCCACCGAGACGAGCTGCTTGGGCGACACGTCCATGTAGTCCAGCTCTTCGGGCGGCACCATCCGGAACTCGCCGCTCTTGCGCGCGGACACCCGCTCCTGCACGAACTTGCCCCGCTTGTCGATCTCGGCGTTGGCCTGCGCGATGACGAAGCGCTCTTCCTTGAGCGCGGTCAGGAACTGGATGTCGTCGGAGACGACGCCCGCGTGCACCTTGCGGTACGGCGTCTCGATGAAGCCGTACTCGTTCGTGCGCGCATACGTGGAGAGCGAGGAGATGAGGCCGATGTTCGGGCCTTCCGGCGTCTCGATGGGGCAGATGCGCCCGTAGTGCGTGGGGTGCACGTCGCGCACCTCGAAGCCGGCACGCTCGCGGCTCAGACCGCGCGGTCCGAGGGCGGACAGCCGCCGCTTGTGCGTCAGCTCCGCGAGCGGGTTCGTCTGGTCCATGAACTGCGACAGCTGGGAGGAGCCGAAGAACTCCTTCACCACCGCGGAGACGGGCTTGGCGTTGATGAGGTCGTGCGGCATCAGGTTCGTGATGTCGGAGATCGACATCCGCTCCTTGACCGCCCGCTCCATGCGCGTGAGTCCCACGCGGAACTGGTTCTCGAGCAGCTCACCCACGGAGCGCACGCGCCGGTTGCCGAGGTGGTCGATGTCGTCGGTGGGCTTGGAGCCCAGCTTCACCATGAGCAGGTGACGGATGACCGACACGATGTCCTCGCTGCGCAGCGTCTTCACCGCGTGGTCCACTTCGAGCTTCAGCTTCTCGTTGATCATGAAGCGGCCCACGCGCGCGAGGTCGTAGCGGCGGGGGTCGATGAACATGCCGCGGAAGAGCGCGCGCGCGGACTCCACCGTGGGCGGATCGCCCGGGCGCAGCTTGCGGTAGATCTCGACGAGCGCCTCGTCGGGGTTCTTGACGTGATCGCGCGCGAGCGTCTCGAACATGGAGGCGTCGATCTTGCCCGGCACGAGCACGAGCAGCTTGAAGGGCGCGATCTTGCGGCCCATCACCTGCGAGAGCACGGTGGACGTGATCTCGGTGTTGGTGCCCACGAGCACCTCGCCGCTCTCCGTGTCCACGATGCGGGAGGCGGTGCGCCGGCCCACGAGCGCTTCCGCGCGCACGGGGATCTTCTCGATGCCGGCCTCGACGAGCTTCTCGACGAGCTTGGCGTTGAGCACCTTACCCGCCTGCGCCACGGGCTCCTTGTGGCGCGGCGCCTTGACGTCCTCGGCGAGCTTGGCGCCCACGGAGGCGTCGGGGTGCACCTTCACCCACGCGTTGCCGTCCTCGAAGCCCAGCACGTCCTCGATGTCGTAGAAGAGGGCGAGGATCTCCTCGTCGGAGAGGATGGCGCCCTTTTCCAGGAACCAGAAGGCGCGCAGGAAGCCGGAGGCGTACATCTTGCGGCGGCGGTCCACCCGCACGTGCAGGAGGTCGTTGGCGTCGAAGTCGAACTCGACCCAGGAGCCGCGGTACGGGATCACGCGCGCCGAGAAGAGCGGCTTGCCGGAGGCGAGCGTCTTGCCCTTGTCGTCGTCGAAGAACACGCCCGCGGAGCGCTGGAGCTGGCTCACCACCACGCGCTCGGTGCCGTTGATGATGAAGGTGCCCTTGTCGGTCATGAGCGGCAGCTCGCCCAGGTACACTTCCTGCCCGCGCTGCTCGCGGATGGTCTTCGTCTTGGCTTCCTTGTCGTGATCGAACACGACCAGCCGCAGCGTGACCTTGAGCGGGATGGCGAAGGTCATGCCGCGGTCGTGGCATTCCTCCACCGTGTACTTGGGATCGCCGAAGTGATACGAGTCGAACTCCAGCAGCGCATTGTCGTTGTAGTCGGCGATCGGGAAGACGGACTTGAAGACCGCCTGCAGCCCGATCTCTTCACGGCGATCGGCGGCGACGTCCTTCTGGAGGAACGTCTCGTAGGATCGCTTCTGAACCTCGATGAGATTCGGGATCTCGACGATCGACGGAATCTTGCCGAAGTCTGTGCGCGTGCGGCGTCCGCATTGAATCGTGCCTGCCATACCTTCTCCTGAGGACACGAGTCCTCACACGTACTGGCCGTTCATGGAATCGACGGACCGGGCCCACGGTGCCCGGCCAACGCTCGCTCGAGTGCGACTACTTCACCTGGACGGTCGCGCCCTGCTCCTCGAGCTTCTTCTTCATGTCCTCGGACTCGGCCTTGGTGACCTTCTCCTTGACCGCCTTCGGCGCCCCGTCCACGAGGTCCTTGGCTTCCTTCAGTCCGAGGCCCGTGAGCTCGCGCACGACCTTGATGACCTGGATCTTCTTCTCGCCCGCCGCCATCAGCATGACGTCGAACTCGGTCTTCTCCTCCGCCGCCGCCGCCCCGCCGCCGGCCGCGCCCGCGCCCGGCATGGCGGCCATGGCCACCGGCGCCGCCGCCGACACGCCCCACTTCTCCTGCAGCATCTTCGAGAGCTGCGCGGCTTCGAGCAGCGTCAGCTTGTCCAGCTCTTCCGCGATCTGTTCCACGTTCGCCATCAATCGGTCTCCTTAAAGGATGTGTTATGCGCTCGGCGCGGGGCTTGCCGCCGGCGCCGGTTCCGTGCTTGCCGTCTCCGCCGGGGCCGCGTCCGCCGCCGCCGCCGGGGGCGCCATCTTGCCGCGCTGCTCGAGGACGTAGACGAGATCGCGCTGGGGCGCCGTGAGGAGGCCGACCAGCTGCGCGAGCGGGCCCTGCAGGGCGCCCACGATGGCGGAGCGCAGGGCATCCTTCGACGGCAGATCCGCGAGCGCCTTGAGCCCGGCGGGCTCCAGCATCTGCCCCTCGACGTAGCCGGCCTTGATCACCAGCGCGGTGTTCGTTCTCGCGAAGGTGTGCAGCGTCTTGGCGACGGCCACCGCGTCCTCGCGGGACAGGATCATGCCCGTGGGCCCCGTGAGGTGCGTGCCCATCGCCGACAGGTCGGAGGAGAGCGCGAGCCGCGCGAGGCGGTTCTTCACGATCTTGTATTCCGCCGACACGGAGCGCAGCTGCTTGCGCAGCTCGCTCAGCTGCGCCACGCTCAGACCGCGATACTCCGTGAGCAGCACGGTCTTGACGCCGCGCAGCCGCGTCTTGAGATCCTCGATCGTCTCGACCTTCTCTTGCGTTGGCAACGGTCGCTCCTCTTCCCTACACGGCCTTCTTGAACAGGTTGGCCACGCCGAGGGCATCCACCTTCACGCCCGGCCCCATCGTCGTCGACACGGTGAGCCCGCGCAGGTACGTGCCCTTGGCGGCGGCGGGCTTGGCCCGCACGATGGCCTCAATGAGCGCCATCCCGTTCTCGGTCAGCTGCTGGGCGCCGAAGGAGCGCTTGCCGATGGGGGTGTGGATGTTGCCCGCCTTGTCCACGCGGAACTCCACCTTGCCCGCCTTCGCCTCGCGCACCGCGCGCGTGATGTCGAACGTCACCGTGCCCAGCTTCGGGTTCGGCATCAGCCCCCGCGGGCCGAGCACCTTGCCGAGCCGGCCCACCTGCCCCATGAGATCGGGGGTGGCGATGGCGGTGTCGAACTCCATGAAGCCGCCCTGCACCTTTTCCACGAGATCCTCGGCGCCGATCACGTCCGCGCCCGCGTCCCTCGCCTCGCGCTCCTTCTCGCCCTTGGCGAAGACGGCCACGCGCACGGTCTTGCCGATGCCGTGCGGCAGCACCACCGCCCCCCGCACCATCTGGTCGGCGTGCTTGGGGTCCACGCCGAGGCGGAAGGACAGGTCCACCGACTCGTCGAACTTCGTGCCCGGCATCGTCTTGAGGAGCGAGATGGCTTCCTCGAACGTGTACGGCTTCGCGGGGTCGATCGTCGCCGCCGCCGCGTCGTAGCGCTTGCTCACCATGGTCGCCATGTCGTTCTCCCTACACCACGTCGATGCCCATGCTGCGGGCCGTGCCTTCGATGATCCGCATCGCAGAGTCGATGTTGGCGGTGTTCAGATCCACGAGCTTCGTCTGCGCGATCTCGCGCACCTGCTGGCGCGTGACCTTGCCGATCTTGTCCTTGTGCGGGATGGCCGAGGCCTTCGCGATCCCCGCCGCCCGCTTGAGGAGCACCGCCGCCGGCGGCGTCTTCACGATGAAGGTGAAGGAGCGGTCGGCGTAGATGGTGACCACCACGGGCAGGATGAGCCCTTCCTGGCCGTTCGTCATCGCGTTGAAGCCCTTGCAGAACTCCATGATGTTCACGCCGTGCTGGCCGAGGGCCGGTCCCACGGGCGGGGACGGGTTGGCCTTGCCGGCGGGGATCTGCAGCTTCACCATTGCCTGGACTTTCTTGGCCACTAGAGTCGCTCCACCTGGTAGTACTCGAGCTCGACCGGCGTGGGACGTCCGAAGATGACGACCACGACCTTCATCCGCCCGCGCTCGGGGTTGATGTCGTCCACCGCCCCCTGGAAGTTCACGAAGGGGCCATCGATGACCCGCACCTTGTCGCCGCGCTGGAACACGGACTTGGGCTTGGGCTTCTCGGCGCCCGCCTCCATGTTCTTCATGATCTCGTCCACCTGGTCCTGCCCGAGCGCCACCGGCTTGTTGCCGGAGCCCACGAAGCCCGTCACCTTCGGCGTCGAGCGCACGAGGTGCCACGTCTCGTCGGTCAGCTCCATCTCGACCAGCACGTAGCCGGGAAAGAACTTCTGCTCGGTCTCGCGCTTTTGCTTGTTGCGCACCTCGACCACCTTCTCGGTGGGCACGAGGACGCGCGTGATCTTCTCGCCCATGCCGAAGATCTTGGCGCGCGACTGGATCGCCTCCGCCACCTTGTTCTCGAACCCCGAGTAGGTGTGGACCACGAACCACTGCTTGTCGCGGTCGCCGATGGTCGGCACGGCCGCTGCGTCGGCGCTCATTTCAAAATCCTTTCCACTACCCGGGCCAGCACGATGTCCACGCCGCCGAGGAAGAAGGCCAGCACCACCGTCACCACGAGGACCACCGCCGTGGAGCTGATGAGCTCCGCGCGGCTCGGCCAGGTCACCTTGCGGAACTCCGCGAGGACCTCCTGAACGAATTCCCGTATCCGTGTCACGAACTGCATCTCGCCTCAGTTCTTCAAGTGGCAGGGGTGGAGGGATTCGAACCCCCATCCCCCGGATTTGGAGTCCGGTGCTCTAGCCGTT
>JBBDXO010000070.1:0-5891 GCA_040902295.1 Candidatus Rokuibacteriota bacterium
GCAATCGTTGCCGAAGGGGCAGCGGTCGTTGTAGGGGGACCCGTACAAGAAGTTATGCCACCCGGACGGACGACCGGAGAAGAGGGCGGCGGTGGCGGCCCCGACGGCGATATCCGGCCACGGCGCCGCGAAACAGCCACACGCCGGCGGCCGCCGCCAGCACCCCCACATTGGCGATGACGTCGTTGCGCGAGCATTCGAACGTGCTCCCCACTATTCTCGGCGCATGGAACAGTTGTCACCCGCCGTCCTCGCGACGCTCGTCGAGCACCACCGGCGCTTCCGCGATGTTCTCGAGCGGCGCGCGGGCAGCCGCGCCGCCGCCGAGGAATTGCTCCAGGCGGCGCCCGTGAAGGCGGTGGAGCGGGGCGGCGAGCTGCGCGACAGGGAGAGCGCCGTGGCCTGGTTCTAGCGCACATCGGCCGGGCGTTGCGCGTGGTGGCGGCCGGGTCCGCGCGCACCATCCAGATCGAAGCCCGCGAGCAAGCGGGGCGGGCGGAAGAGGAAGTAGCGGCCCTACTTCACGAAGCCGAGCAGGCGGGGGATCATCAGCACCGTCTCCGGCACGAAGGCCACCAGGAGCAGCACGGCGACGATCGAGACGAGGAAGGGCACCAGCGGCTTGACGAGCTTCTCCATCGGCAGGCCGCTGATGGCCATGCCGAGGAACAGGCAGAGGCCGACGGGTGGTGTCACGTGGCCGATGGCGGAGGCGATCACGCACACCATGCCGAAGTGGATGGGGTGGATGCTGAGCGCCTGCGCGGCGGGCAGCAGCACCGGCACGGTGACCAAAATGATCTCGGACGGCGTGAGGAACGTCCCCAGCGAGACGTAGAGGACGATGATGAAGATCATGAAGAGCCACCACGTGGGCGCGTAGGTGGTGATGAACTCGGCGACCCGCAGGGGGAACTTCGAGTAGGTCAGCACCCAGCCAAAGGCGCCCACGAGGCCGATGATGAGGCCGATGACGCCGGCGAGGCGGGCGGAGTCCGCGAAGATTTCGGGCAGGTCGCGCAGCTTCAGCTCGCCGTAGAAGAGGGGCGGCACGGTGAGCGCATACATGACGGCGACCGCCGCCGCCTCCGTGGGCGTGAACCAGCCGCTCACGATGCCGCCCATGATGATGACGGGGATCATGATGCCCGGCAGCGCGTTGCGCAGGGCCGCGCTGAACGACGCGAGCGTCGGGCGCGGCTCGCGGGGGTAGTTGCGCTGGCGCGCGATGATGAAGGTGGGCACCGCCATCCCGATGCCGACGAGCAGCCCGGGCAGGTACCCGCCCGCGAAGATCGCGGCCACCGACTCGTCCGCCATCCACGCGTAGATGACAGCCACGATCGACGGCGGCACGATGGGCGCCAGGATGGCGGTGCAGATGGTGAGGACGGTGGCAAAGTCCTTGTCGTAGCCCTTGCGCACCATCTGGGGGATCAGGAAGGTCCCGAGCGCGGACACGTCCGCCACCGCCGAGCCCGAGATGCCGCCGAAGATCATGGAGTCCACGATGTTGACGTAGGCGAGGCCGCCGCGGAAGCGACCCACGAGCACGGTGGCGAGGTCGATGATGGCGCGGGCGACGCCGCCGCGGGCGGCGATGTTGCCGGCGAGGATGAACAGGGGCGCGGACAGGATGATGTAGGAGTCCGACAGCAGCCCCACCATGCGCGAGGGAATGATGATCGGGTTGAGCGCGGTGTAGAAGGTGGCGGCGGCGAGGGTGCCGATGCCGAGCGCGATGCCGATGGGTGTGCCCAGCAGCACGAAGACGACGAAGACGATCAGGAGCGTTTCGGCCACAGCTCACCGAGCGCGCGCGCCATGCGCCACGCCATGGGCAGGATGATGAGGGCGGCACCCACGGGCACCGCGGCATAGACCCAGCCCAGCGGCAGGTTCAGGCTCGCGCTCGTCTGGAGCTGGGAGTTCGGCACGAGGACGAAGCTGGTCTTGATGAGCGAGGCGAAGAGCAGGATCCCGGCGAGGTTGGTGAACGCCGAGAGGAGGGCGCGTCCCCGCGGCGGCAGGCGCAGGCGAAAGTACTCGAGGGCGGTGTGCTCGCCGCGGTGCATGGCGGCGGCGGCGCCGATCATGACGAGCCACACGAAGAGAAAGCGCGGCAGCTCGTCGAGGCCGTCCACGATCTGGCTGCCGCTCCAGCGCAGGATGACGCTGCCGAAGACGGCCAGCGTCATCACCGCGAGGATGGCGCCGCCGAAGTACCCGAGCCCGTCGAAGAGCCGGGTACCCCAGCGGCCGAACGGACGCTCGTCCAACGCCTACTTGATGCTGAGGATGTGGTCCACCATCTTGCGGGCGTCCTTGCCCGCGGGCGTGGCGTAGAACTCCTCGTAGACGCTCTTGGTGGCGTCGCGGAAGGGGGTCGCGTCGGGCTTGGTGATGAGACCGCCCTTTTCCTTCACCTGGGCCTGGATCGACTTGTCCTCCTCGAGGATGAACTTGCGGTTCCACTGCTCGGCGTACTTCGCCGCGTCCATGATCGCCTTCTTGCCCGCGGCGTCCGTCTTGTCCCACGACGCCTTCGACATGATGAGCGCCACCGCCTGGTGCGTGTGGCGCACGTCGGCCACGTTCTTCACGATGTCGTAGAACTTGTTGTGGTAGTAGGTGTTGATCCCGCCCTCGGCGAAGTCGATGACCTTCGTCTGCAGCGCGGTGGCCACTTCCGGGAAGGCGATGGGCGTGGAGATCATGCCGAGCGCCTTGAAGGTGGCCACCAGGATCTTGTCCTCCTGCACGCGGATCTTCTTGCCCTTCACGTCCGCGAGGGAATTGATCGGGTAGTGGCCGTAGATGCCGCGGTAGCCGGCGGCGAAGAAGCCCACGAGCTTGAGGCCTTTCTTGTCCAGCACGGGCCCGTAGTAGTCGCGGATGACCTGCGAGCCGTCGAGGGCGGCGTAGACGTGCTGGTAGTCGCGGAAGATGTACGGCAGCTGGAAGACGGACATCTCGGGCACGAGGGTGGACAGCGGCGCCGTCGTCATGGGGGAGAAGTCCACCGTGCCGAGCTGGACGTTCTGGCCCACCTCGCGCTCGCCGCCGAGGGCGCCGGAGTGATGGTGGATGACCTTCAGCTTGCCCCCCGACAGCTCGGCGAGCTTGTCCACGAACTGCTGCGCGGCCTGCGTGGTGCCGTGCTTGGCCGGATTGACGTTGCCCATGGTCATCTCGCGCGTCTGCGCGCTCGCGCTCGCGGCAAGACCACAGACGAGAAGGGCGGCGACGAAGGCTCGGATCATTGACGGTCTCCTTATCGGTACGGTTCGGGTGACTGCTTGACGGTGGTCCAGAACACGGGATCGTGGCTCGGAAAGATCCGCCCCCCCACGAGGCGGGCGATCGTCTTCAGCTTCTTGATGGCGTGCAGGGCCAGCGTCGGGTTCCACACCACGCCGGGCGGGCGCTCCTGGTCGATCGACTCCTGCCAGTAGCAGGCGTCGCCGGACAGGATGACGGCGCCCGTCTCCGGCAGCTCCACGAGCAGCGACTGGTGGCCCGGCGTGTGGCCGTCGGTTCTCAGCACGCTCACGCCGGGCACGAGCTCGGTGTCGCCGTCGAGCAGGCGCCACCGGGCTCCCGGCAGGTCGAAGTTCTTGCGGTAGTAGAAGCTCTCGAAGAAGGAGGCGGGATAGTGCGCGTACGCGTACTCGTCCTTCTGCACGACGAGCTCGGAGGAGGCGAAGAGCGCCGCCCCCCCCGCGTGGTCGTAGTGCAGGTGCGAGAGCACCACGATGTCGACGTGCGACGGCTCGAGGCCGAGCGCGTCGAGCCGGTGCACCAGCAGGTCCTCGTCCGTGAAGCGGGCGTGGGCGTCGTTGCGCATGAGGCCGGGGACGGCGCGCGGCGACACCCCCGTGTCGAAGAGGATGACGGCCTCGCTGGTGCGCACGAGGTAGCACGTGATGGGAATCTGGAACGTCTCGCCGGAGAGATCACCGTAGAAGAGGCCTGAGCGCTGGAAGCCCATGAACCCGTTCTGCAGCGCATAGAGAGCCTGGACCGACATTGGCGCGCGATTCTAGCATGCAACTGGCACGGCGACGTCGTGCCACTCCTCTATCCGGCGAGCGCGATCACGAGGGCGGAGAGGACGAGCTGGACGAGCCAGCCCAGGACGCAGACGGCGACGGCCCGCGCCGTGCTGGTGTAGTCGAGGGCCTGCCGGACGCCGATGACCACGGCCACCAGCGTCCACAGCGCGGTCACGAGAAAGACGAGACCGTGCAGGACGGGGATGATGCCCAGCACGCGCAGCAGGCCGGGGGCCTGGGCGAAGCCGATCACGCGCGCGAGCTGGCCCCAGTCCGCATGCGTGCCGGGCTCGCGCAGCCAGCGGGTGCCGATGAAATAGGTGATCCACGCCCAGAAGGCCCACCCGAGGAGGCTGGCGATGGTGCCGAAGACAAACCCGCCCACGCCGACGCTGGTGCCGGCGCCGATGCCGGCCGCCACGCTGCTGAGCACGACCACGCCGAGCGCCTGCCCGGTGGCCGTGGTGTCGCCCTCCACCTCCTCGTACACCGCGACGTCCAGCTTCGCCGCCCGCACCATCCGCTCCACGAACGTGGCCATGCGCCCTCCTGTGTTCCGTTTCGCAGCATCCTACGCTAGAATCCGGGCAACCGGCCGCGAGGAGACCGCCATGGATTTTTCGCTCACGGAGTCCCAGGAGCTCATTCGCAAGGAAGTGGCCACCCTCGCACGGTCCTTCTCGCTCGAGTACTGGCGCGAGAAGGACACGAAGGCCGAGTACCCGTGGGAGTTCGTCAAGGCCTTCGCGCAGGCGGGGTGGCTCGGCATGATCGTGCCGGAGGAGTACGGCGGCGCCGGTCTCGGTGTCACCGAGGCCGCCCTCATGCTGCACGAGATCTGCGCGGCGGGCGCGGGCACCAGCGGCGCCTCCCCCATCCACTTCTACATGTTCCCGCCCATGCCGATCATCAAGCACGGCAGCGCGGCCCTCAAGCAGAAGTACCTGCCGCGCGTGCCCACGGGCGAGATCGTCATGTCGTTCGGCGTCACCGAGCCCAACGCCGGCACCGACACCTCGCGCATCCAGACCACGGCCCGGCGCGAGGGGGCGAAGTTCATCGTCAACGGCCGCAAGGTCTGGAACACCAACGCGCAGAACGCCACCCACATGCTGCTGCTGGCGCGCACGGAGCCGCGCGAGGCCAATCCGAAGAAGCCGGTGAAGGGGATGACCCTCTTCTTCACGGAGTTCGACCGCTCGAAGATCACCGTGCAGGAGATCGAAAAGCTGGGCCGCGCCGCCGTGGACTCCAACGAGATCTTCATCGACGGCCTCGAGATCCCCGAGGAGAACGTGGTGGGCGAGGTCGGCAACGGCTTCTACCATCTGCTGGACTCGCTCAACCCGGAGCGCGTGTTCACCGGCATCGAGGCGGTCGGCATCGGCCGCGCGGCTCTCGCCCGCGGCGTGGAGTACGCCAAGCAGCGCGTCGTGTTCGATCGGCCCATCGGCCAGAACCAGGGCATCGCCCATCCCCTCGCCATGGCGTGGGCCAAGCTCGAGACCGCCGAGCTGATGTGCATGAAGGCGGCGTGGCTCTTCGACAACGGGCAGCCGTGCGGCGCTGCGTCCAACGCCGCCAAGCTGATGGCGGCCGAGGCCGGCTTCGAGGCGTGCGACGTGGCGCTGCAGACGCACGGCGGCTACGGCTATGCCAAGGAGTTCTACGTGGAGCGCCTGTGGCGCGAGGTGCGGCTCTACAAGATCGCGCCCGTGTCGCAGCAGATGGTCCTCAACCACATTGCCGAGCACGTGCTCGGCCTGCCCAAGAGCTACTAGGCGGATTATTCGTGAGGCGCGGGTGGGCGGGTGTCGGGGTGCGGAGACCACGTGG
>JBBDXO010000071.1:0-287 GCA_040902295.1 Candidatus Rokuibacteriota bacterium
GCGCGAGGCAGGGCCCGCGCGGGAGGGGGCGGGGGCGATCCGAGGCGCCGCCGCTCTCTGCCTCGTCGCTTCGTCGCCTCGGACCGCCCCCGCCCCCTCCCGCGCTACCGTTCCCGGGTCTCGGCAGGACCGGAGTAGCGAGTCTCGGAATAACCCGAGTACCGAGGCGGTAATCCGTCGTCGGCACGGCACGGCTCGCCGCAGCCCCGGGCGGCTGTCGGATCGGGGCCGGTGATGCCGGCAACCACGGGAGCGTGCGGCGGGGCGGGGGCGCCAGGAGGAGCCGC
>JBBDXO010000071.1:297-5882 GCA_040902295.1 Candidatus Rokuibacteriota bacterium
GCTCCTCCTGGCGCCCCCGCCCCGCCGCGCGCGAGCTGCTGGTGGGCCGTACCTCGACGGCGACGGCCGCGCTGAGCTGCAGCGCCTCGAGGCGGCGCTCGACATCCGCGTCGTCGTCCAGGGCGCTCGTGAATCATCCGCGCTGAGGATGGGGGGCCTCGAAGGGCCCCCCATGCCCGCGGTGGGGTGGCGTGCTACCGTCGGGGGATGGTGGGGATTCCGGAGAAGCTGATCGAGGATACGGCGCGGGAGCTGATGTCGCGGGCGGCGATCGACATTCCGGCGGACTACCGGGCGGGGGTGGCGCTGGCCCGCGAGCGGGAGCGCAACAAGCTGGCGCGCTTCGTGCTCACCGAGATGGAGCGCAACTGGGACATCGCCACCGCCGACCGCCGGCCGATGTGCGCGGACACGGGCCTGCCGCGCTACTACGTGCGCGCGGGCAACGAGGCGGCGGTGGAGGGCGGCTTCGTCGCCCTCGAGCGGGCGCTGCGGCGCGCGACGGCCGACGCCACCGCCGCCATTCCGCTGCGCCCGAACCGCGTGCACCCGCTCACGCGCGTCGACCACAACAACAACGTCGGCGTCCACGCCCCCGAGGTCACCTACGCCTTCGAGCCCGGCGCGGACTGGATCGACATCACGACGGTGCACAAGGGAGGCCTCTTCGGCACCGATTACCGCATGCTGTTTCCCGCCGACGGCGTGGCCGGCATCAAGCGCTTCTTCATCGACACCCTGGTGCAGTTCGGCAAGCGGGGCCTCGCCTGCCAGCCCGCCATCGTCGGCCTCGGCATCGGCGGCGCCAAGGACACGTGCGTCCGTCTCGGCAAGGAGGCCGCGTGCCTGCGCGCGGTGGGCAGCCGCAATCCCGACCCCGAGCTGGCGCGGCTGGAGGAGGAGCTCACCGCGCTCGGCAACTACATCGGCATCGGGGCCATGGGCTTCGCGGGCACGTCGCTGGTGGTGGCGACCCACGTCGAGATCGCCTACTCGCACACGGGCGGCATGCCGGTGGCCATGCATTCCTTCTGCCTGTCGTCGCGCCGTGCCACCGCCCGCCTCCACCCCGACGGCCGCGTGGCGTTCCGCGCCGATCCGCAATGGTTCACGGACTATTACCGCCGCGAGGGAGTGTCATGAGCGGACCGCGCCGCCTGGACGACGTGGCGATGGACGAGGTGCAGCTCACGACGCCCATCGGCGCCGACGCCATCGCCCGGCTGAAGCTCGGCGACGTCGTGTACGTGAGCGGCGCCGTCTACACGGCGCGGGAAGGGGTGTACCGCAAGGTCGTCGACCAGGGCGCCGGCCTGCCCGCCGCGGTGAAGGCGCTCACGAACGTGAACTTCCACTGCTCGCCGGCGGCGAGCGTGAAAACGGACGGCACCTACGACGTGCAGGCGGTCACCGCCACCGCGAGCTTCCGCTTCGGCAAGTCCATGAGCCGCTGGTTCGAGGCCTCCGGCGCGCGCGTCATCGTGGGCAAGGCGGGGCTCACGGAGCTGGCCTATCGCGAGTGGTTCGTGCCCCACGGCGCCGTCTACCTCACCACCATCGGCTACGGCATGGGGGCCGCCTACGGGCAGTGCATCAAGCGCGTGATCGACGTGCACTGGCTCGAGGAGCTCGGCATCGCGCAGGCCCTGTGGGTGCTCGAGGTGGAGCGGCTGGGGCCCTTCCTCGTGGAGGGCGACCGCGAAGGGCACAGCCTCTTCGAGCTCGCCAACCGGGAGATCAACCTGCGCCTGGCGGAGGTGTACGAGGGCCTGCCGCCGTTCGCGATGCGACGCTTCGGCGAGGCCACCTCGCGCCTGGACGAGGTCGTGTAGGGGCCGTCGAGAGTTCACATGGCTGTGACGACTCCGGCCCGGGCGCGCCGCATAGTGGGCGTCATGATGTGGACGGGATCGCGCATCGTCATGGGTGCTCTCGTGGTGGCGGCCGTGCTGGCGCCCTTGCCGGCGGGCGGGCAGGCGCTGCGGGTGGGGCAGGCGGCGCCCGAGATCACGGGGGAGCGCTGGATCAACAGCGCGCCGCTCGCGATGCGGGGGCTGCGCGGGCGCGTGGTGGCCGTGGAGTTCTGGACGTACGGCTGCTACAACTGCAGGAACGTGATTCCAAGATTGCGGGACTGGCACGGGCGCTTCGAGAGGTCGGGACTCACCATCGTGGGCGTGCACAGCCCGGAATTCACGTGGGAGCAGCCGTACGACAAGGTGGCCGAGGCCGCCCGCGCGCTCGACGTCCGGTATCCCGTCGTGCAGGACAACGACTTCGCCATCTGGAAGCGCTACGGCGTGCGCGCGTGGCCGACGCTCGTGCTCGTGGACCGCAAGGGCGTCGTGCGCTACCGCCACATCGGTGAAGGCGCCTACGAGGAGACGGAGCGGATGATCCGGCTCCTGCTCGCCGAGGGGGCGTGAGCCGCCGCATCTCCTTCCTCCTCCTCGCCGCCATCCTTCTGCCCGCGCTCATCGTGGCGGCGCTCGGCTGGGTGTCGCTCCGGCAGTGGGAGGCGTCCGCCGACGTCCTCTTCCGCGAGCAGGCGCGCGACATGGCCTCGATGGCGGCCGAGAAGATCGAGATGGTGCTGCGCTCCGCCGAGGACGCCTTCCTGGACGACCTGCAGGCGGTGCTCGACACGGCGGGCGTGGAGGGGGCCGCCCTGCACGGATTGCTGGCGCGGGCGCCCCTCATCCGGCAGCTCTACCTCTTCGACGGGGGCGGCCGCCTGCTCCTTGCCATGGAGGGCCACGAGGCGGCCGAGCTGGGCGCCGCGCGCGCGCTCGCGGTGCGCCTGGCCGGCGAGCGCGGCGGCCGGCGCCATGCCGTCGCCGGTGACGGCGGCGCGCTCGCAGCCACCGTGCAGGCGCGGGACGGCGCGCCGCTGGTGGCCGTCTTCTGGTGCGAGGAAGGCGCGCTGCGCCGCGAGGTGTTCGGGCGCGCCCTGAGCGGCCTGGAGTCGGCCACCGTGCTCGCCGTCGTCGATGACCGCGGGCGCACCGTGTACAGCCGCACGCCGGTGGAGGCGGCGGTGCCGGTGATGTCGGTGCCGGTGCGCGACGGCGTGCGGAACTGGCGGGTGGCCGTCTACCAGACGCCGGGCTCGGCGCCGCGCCAGGCGCTGCGGCGGCAGGTGATGATGTTCATGACGGCCTTCGCGCTGCTGCTGGCCGTCATCGCGGCCGGCAGCGTCGCCACCTGGCGGCTCATGCGGCGGGAGAGCGAGATGGCGCGCCTGAAGTCCGATTTCGTCGCCAACGTGTCGCACGATCTCAAGACGCCCCTGTCCGTCATCCGCATGTTCGCCGAGACCCTCGAGATGGGCCGCGTGGCGGACGCGCGCCGGCAGGAGTACTACCGCGTGATCACGCGCGAGAGCGAGCGGCTGTCGCGCCTCATCGACAACGTGCTCGATTTCTCGCGGATCGAGAGCGGCCGGCGCCGCTACGATCCCGCCCCCACCGCCGTGGAGCCGCTCGTGCGCGACACGCTGGAGAGCTTCGCCTACCCGCTCGCACAGCAGGGCTTCAAGGTCGAGGTGACCATCGACCCTGCCCTCGGCGACGTCGTCATGGACGCGGAGGCGGTGGGGCAGGCGCTCGCCAACCTCGCCGACAATGCCATGAAGTATTCCGCCGACGACCGGGCGCTCGCCATCGAGGCGCGGCGAGAGGGCGACCGCCTCGCCCTCGCCGTCACCGACCGGGGCATCGGCATCCCGGCCGGGGAGCACGCGCGCGTGTTCGACAAGTTCTACCGCGTGGGACGCAGCGACACGCAGGGCCGGCGCGGCAGCGGCGTGGGGCTCGCCCTCGTGCGGCACGTGGCGGAGGCGCACGGCGGCACGGTCACCCTCGACAGCGCGCCCGGCCGTGGCTCCACCTTCACGCTGTGGCTTCCCGCCCCCCGCCACGATGCCTAGAATCCTCATCGTCGACGACGAGCCGGAGATCGTGCGCGGCCTCGAGGACAACCTGCGCTTCGAAGGCTACGACACCATCGCCGCCGGCGACGGCGCGGACGGCCTCGCCCGCGCCCTGAGCGAGGCGCCGGACCTCATCCTGCTCGACGTCATGATGCCCACGCTGAGCGGCTGGGACGTCTGCCGCGAGCTGCGCCGGCGCGGCCTCGACGTGCCCGTGATCATGCTCACGGCCCGGGGCGAGGAGGCCGACCGCGTCCTCGGCCTCGAGCTGGGCGCCGACGACTACGTGAGCAAGCCCTTCTCGCTGCGGGAGCTGCTCGCGCGCGTGCGCGCCGTGCTGCGCCGCCCGGGGGCCCGCCGGACCTTCGAGGAGCTCGCCTTCGGCGACGTGCGCGTGCACCTGCGCGGGCGACGCGTGTGGAAGGCCGGCCACGACGTCCGCCTCACGCGCAAGGAGTTCGACCTCCTCGTGTACCTCGTGGAGCACCGCGGCGACGTCGTCACCCGCGAGCGCCTGCTGGACGAGGTGTGGGGCTACGAGCGCTTTCCCACCACCCGCACGGTGGACACGCACGTGCGGCGGCTGCGCCGCAAGTTCGAGGTGGATCCCGACCGGCCGCTCTTCATCCAGACCGTGCACGGCCAGGGTTACAAGTTCGCCGCACCGTGAGAGTCTTGAGGCAGGGGAGGATTCGCATGCGCCTGAGATATTCCGACGTCACCGACGAAAGGCTGTATCTGAACCGCCGCGCCTTCATGGTGGGCGCCCCGCCGCCGCTCTCGCGGCGGCGGGCTGCAACGCGGCGGAGGAGGCGGGCGCGGCGGCGCCGCCCGCGGGGGCGCCCCTGCCGGCCGCGCGCAACGCGGCCTTCAGCGTGACGGACACACCGACCAAGGTGTCCGACGCGACGACGTACAACAACTTCTACGAGTTCGGCGTGAACAAGGACGACCCCGCGCGCCTGGCGGGCTCTCTCAAGCCGCGCCCGTGGGCGGTGGCCGTCGACGGGCTCGTGGCCAGGCCGCGCACGATCGACATCGACGACCTGCTCAAGGTGGCGCCGCTCGAGGAGCGCGTCTACGCGCTGCGCTGCGTGGAAGGGTGGTCGATGGTCATCCCGTGGATCGGCTTTCCGCTGTCGGCGCTGCTCAAGCAGGTGTCGCCGCTGGGGACGGCGAAGTACGTGGAGTTCACGACGCTGAAGGATCCCGACCAGTTCCCGGGGCAGCGCGCCGGGTTCTTCGGGGGCAGCCTCGACTGGCCGTACACCGAAGGGCTGCGCCTGGACGAGGCGATGCATCCCCTCACGCTGCTGACGGTGGGGATGTACGGCCAGGTGCTGCCGAACCAGAACGGCGCGCCCGTGCGCGTGGTCATCCCGTGGAAGTACGGCTTCAAGAGCAGCAAGTCGATCGTGCGCGTGCGCCTGACCGCCGAGGAGCCGAAGACGGCGTGGAACAAGGCGGCCCCGAGCGAGTACGGCTTCTACTCCAACGTCAATCCCGCCGTGGACCATCCACGCTGGAGCCAGGCCACCGAGCGCCGCATCGGCGAGTTCCGCCGCCGGGCCACGTTGCCCTTCAACGGGTACGGCGACCAGGTGGCCTCGCTCTACTCCGGCATGGACCTCAAGAAGAACTACTAGGCGGCGGA
>JBBDXO010000072.1:0-5846 GCA_040902295.1 Candidatus Rokuibacteriota bacterium
CCTTATTAGAGACATGGCACGGGCGTGCCGTGGCGCCGACGATCCCATCGGTCAGGCCGAGGCTTTCATCGCGCAATTCAAGACTGGGTTGCAGGCGGCGGCGTCATAGCTCCTGCTGATTCGCGCGTTCTGCGCGCATCGAACTCCATCTCGACGGTGCGGGGGCGGGGAAGCTGGACGTCGAGCACGAGGGCCAGGCGCCCGGGGCGCGGGGTCATCACCACGACGCGGTCAATAAGATTGCCTCCGGGATGCTGTGCGTCACGAAGAGGATCGTCTTGCGGCGCTCCTCCCAGACGCGCAGTAGCTCGAAGCCCATCTCCTCGCGCCGTCATCGCGTCCAGCGCGCCGAAGGGCTCGTCCATCAGGGGCACGCTCGGGTCGTGGACGAGCGCGCGGCAGATGGCGACGCGCTGCTGCATGCCGCCCGAGAGCTCCCACGGATACTTGCGCTCGAACCCCGCCAGCGCCTCGTCCAGATCCGTGACCGAGAAGCTCGCCCGCTCTGCCGCGCTCCAGCGCCGCCGCGCGCACGAAGAACTCGCGAAGCGAGCGGCCAACGAGCGCGTGGAGAAGAGGGTAGACGAACTCCAGCTCGCGCACTCCGCGGAGGACGTCGACGGCATCCGGGGCGATCCCGCCAGTCCACTCGGCGATCGCCTCCCAGCCGCGTGCCGGAGGCTCCTCCGGCTCCATGGCGTCGTGGCGAAGCCCCCGGTCGAGAGGTTCTGGATCGCGCGCCGTCGTCATTCCGGCGACTATACCTCACCGCCCGGCCGGCGCCGGCTTCCCGGTGTTCCGGTCAACGTGTGCGTGGCTCGGCTGAGCGGCGAGATGTGTCGGCCCCGGCTCCATCAGGCTTCTCGAGGGAAGGCGGTGCCGGCGGTTCCGCAGCCTGGAGGAGCTGCGCCATCCCCGAGAAGAGGGCGGCCAGCGTCGAGGCGGTCTCGGGAGGCGCCTCGATCACGAGGCCACCCCGGCCGGTTCGCTGGACCGTCAAGCCCAGGAAGAGTCGCTGGATGTCGGCGGCCGACGGCGACGGCGTCGGCTCCGGGGCGGTGAGAGCCGGCGCGTCACGCGACTCATCCCCTGCCGTCACGAGAGCGTCGATCTCGCGCTCGGCGGGATCGGCCTCCACGTCGGCGGCTTCCCGGCCGCGCGGCGGCCCGGGCTCGAGCGCCGGCGTCACGATGCGCTCGATCCGGGAGAGGAAGCTTCCCGACCGCTCGAACACCACCTCGTCGGTCGTCCCGTCGAAGAGCCCGGTGAAGAGCGCCTGCTTGGACCCGACGAGGCCGGCGATCCGCGACTCGATTCCAGGTTCGCTGACGAGGTTGTAGACGTCGATCGGGCGGCGCTGGCCCAGGCGGTAGATCCGCCCGATCCGCTGCTCGAGCACCGCCGGGTTCCACGGGAGCTCGACATTGATGCAGGCGCTCGCCGCGCGCTGAAGGTTCAGGCCGACCCCGCCGGCGTCCGTCGCGAACAGCACACGACACGCGGGGTCGTCGTGGAAGTCGACGATGTTCTGCGTCCGTCGCTTCTGCCCCTCCTCGCCGGTGAAGAACGCCGTCCGGACGCGCGCGCGTGCGAGCTCGTCGCGCGTGGCCCAGTGCGCGAGTCGCAGCATCCGTCGCCACTGGCTGAACACCACGACCTTGCGCGCCTGCGCAAGCGCGAGCTGGCCGATGAGCTCGCGCAGCTCCAGCAGCTTCGGCGTCGCGAGACCGCGCAGCGTGGACTCCGTGGGCCGCTCGATCCGCGAGAGGTCCGGCCAGGTCTCCTCGAAGCGCAGCTGCGCCAGGCCGTTGGAGATGATCCGCTGGGTGGTGAGGAGCGCCATCAGGCGCAGGAACTCGGCCTGGGTCAGCGGACGCTGGCGGGCGCGCTTCAGGAGCTGCGCGATCGGCATGTTGAGCGCGTCGTGCTCGTCCATTTGCTCGGCGGTCATCTCGACGGGAACGCGGGTATCCGTCCGTGCCGGCAGATCGGACAGCACCTCGGCGCGGACGCGCCGGACCATGCAGCCGGCGAGACGGGCCCGCAACGTGTCGAGGTTCCGGGCGCCCCCGACCTCCGTCTTCCCGTCCACGGGCGTGGTGTGCCACGGCGCCAGGCGCCATTTCGGCTCCAGCGCCAGGTCGTCCACCCACTCCACGATCGAGGCGAGCTCCTCGAGCCGGTTCTCCATCGGCGTGCCCGTCAGGACGAGCCGGTACGGGGGATCCAGTCGCTTCACGGTGAGCGCGGTCTTGGTCGCCCAGTTCTTGATCCGCTGGGCCTCGTCGAGCACGACGATGTCCGGGGTCCAGTCGCGAACCACGTCGAGGTCGCGAATCAGTTGCTCGTAGTTGCCCAGGAGGAATCCCCGGCGACACGCGGCGAAGGCGGCGCGGCGCTGGGCGGGACCGCCGTCGACGACCGTCGCCGGGGCATCCGTGAAGAGCTGCCACTCGCGAAGCCACTGGGGCTTGAGCGCGGCGGGGACCACGAGCAGCCCACGGCGGACGCGGCCGACCCGCCAGAGGGCGTGGCAGGCGGCGATGGCTTGCGCGGTCTTGCCGAGGCCCATGTCATCGGCGAGGAGAAGCCGCCCGCGCACGAGGAACCGCTCGACGCCCTCGCGCTGGTACGGATAGAGCGGCTGCTTGAGGCTCCGCAGCGCTTGGCGCAGGCGTGGGAGGCTTCGCGCGCCCTCGATCTCGCGAGCGAGGCGCCGGCGGTCTTCCTGGAGTAGCGCGTGCAGCGCCGGCTCGGCGTGCCCGTGCCCGAGCACGCCGAGCAGCGCGTCGACGACCGCCAGCCGCGTGTCGGGCGTCCCCGGAACGTCGAGCGTCGAGCGGCCACCGTCGTCGGAACGGAACCAGCGGCGCAGATCGCGGTCCGGCAGGCCGCCGACCCAGCGGATGCGCGCCAGCCAGTCTCCAGGACCCGTCAGCGGTCGAACCGGATCCCAGCGAAGAGGCGACGAGTTCGGGATGGGCTCCCGGCCGGCCTCGTTGAGGCCGGCGCGCCTGGAGGCGACATCCTCCAGCACCGTGAGCAGGTGCTTGCAGAGCCCGAGCGAGCTCCGGAGGAAATCGGCGCAGTCACAACTGCCCTCGAAGGGCTCAATGCGGCGCAGCAGGGTGCGATAGGGGCGTGCGGGTGAGCCGGGGCGGCGGGTCGCGTAGAGTCCGAGGCGCCGCCCCTTCGGCGGGCGCGCGACGATCTGAAGCTGATCCGCCCGCCCGAACGCGAAGCGGCGGAGCAGCGCCTCGAGCGCGTCGCGCTGGACGGGCCAGTCAGCTCCGAGGGTCACCGCCAGGACGTGGCGAGCGATCAGCTCCGGTGGCACGCGTCCCGTACGGCGCCGAGCCCGCGCCAGGAGTGTCTGATACGCCTCGGTCTCGATCTCGAACGTGGCGGCGGCCAGGGGGAGGACCGGCATGTCGGGCGCATTGTAGCCGGGAAAGAGGTGGCGAAGGACAAGCTGACAACCCCGGATGCGGTGAGCGTCCTGCGGTTCCTGCTCGAGGAGTACTACCGGCCTCACCCCGCGCTGCGCGGGCGCGAGACGGTGTACTGGTTCCTCGCGCGAGGTCCATACCTCGTTGCGCGGTCGCGGGATGGCGACCGTCATCCGGCCCTTCAGCTTCCGCGAGTTCCTGCGCCACCGAGGCGAGGAGCCGACGACCGAGCCCCGGCGCTGGACGCCGGCCGAGCGGTCGCTGATCGAGAAGCGCTTTCGCGAATACCTCCTTGAGGGCGGGTTCCCCGAAGCGCAGGGAGTGCCGGCGGCGCTGCGGATCGAGCTGCTACAAAGCTACGTGGACACCGTGCACTTCCGCGACGTGGTCGACGCCAGCGGCCGCTCGAGACCTGTCGTCTCCCGAGACACGCACGCGCGAGCTGCGGGCCCTGACCGCGGCGGCGAAGGATCATCCGCGCGCGACACCGCGGCTGTTGATGCTCGACCGCGACGAGGTCCTGCCCGATAGGTGAGGGTGCGATCAGGCGTGAGGCCGCGCGAGGAGAGCCGTGAAGTCGCGAATGTCCTTGAGGCCGTCCACCCCCTCGATGACCTCGACGATCTCCCGGGCACGGGCCTCGCCGAGCGGCCCGCCGGCGAGGGCGAGGAACTTGGCGACGATCTCGTCCGGGGCGACCGGGTTGGCCGCATCGCCCCGGACCACACCAGTCGTGCGCGTGAGCACCCGGCCGTCAGTCAGCGTGATCCGCACCTCGGCAGTCGGGTAGTCGGCGCGCTTGAGCGCCATCTCAGGGTCGGCCGCCACCTCGACACGCGCGGCCATGGCGCGGATGCGCGCGTCGGCGAGCACGCCGTCCGCGAAGGCCGCCGCGTCGGTGCGCCCGAGGACGAGGGCCGCGGCGGCGGCATACGGGATGGAGAACTTGGCGCCAAGCATGCTCCGGGGCGCCGGCTCAGTCATGCGCAGGCCGAAAGGAATGGAGGTGATCCGCACCCGCGCGACCTGCTCGGCCGTGATCGTCGCCTCGGCGCGCAGCGCCATGATCGCGTCCAGCGCGGGGTGGTTGATCCGGCAGCAGGCGTGGAGCTTGAAGTAGTTCTCTTCGATGCGATAGCTCTCGCCGAGTCCTTCCACGGCCTGCGCGGGCTCGAAGTGGTCGGCGAGAATGGTGCCGTAGACGTCCGACGGCGCATCGTCGAGCGCGGTGAAGCCTGCGCGATGAAGGTCCACGGCCAGGATGCCCTCGAGCCCCGAGCGTCCCGGATAGGCATTCCTGATGGTGGCGCCCTCGAGTGCCGGCGTCCAGGTATTGGCCGGGCTCATCGAGGCCGAGAGATTGATGATGTGGCGGATCTCATCGCCCGGAAGGTCGTGAAGGCGCGCCACGGCGGCCGCGGTGCTGATCGTGCCCCAGGTACCGTGGGCGTGGACGTTCGGCCGCGCCTGGGTGGCGCCGCCGAGGCGCGAGCCGACCTCGTAGCCTGCGACGATGCTCTCGAGCAGCCGGCGGCCGTCCGCGCCCATCTCCTCGGCGACCGCGAGCGCCGCGGGGATGACGTGGATGGCCGGATGGCCGCCGCCCAGGCGATTGCCCTCGTCCATCTCGAGCGCGACGCCGGCCGTGGCATTGGTGAACGTGGCGAGCAGCGAGTCGGCCTTCAGCCCGTGTCCGAGAAGGCTGGCGCCGCCATGAGGGGCGCGGCGGGCGGCCCTGTGCGCAAGCCGCGTGTTCTCGGGCAGGGCGCTGCCCGCGACGATCGCGCCGATGGTGTCGAGCAGGACAAGCCTGGATGCCTTGACCGTGGAGGCGGGCAGGTCACCGAGCCGTGTCTCGTGAACGAAGCGGGCGAGGCGCGTGAGATAGTCCATCAGCGCACTGGCTTCTGGGCGGCGGCGACGGTGACGGTGACGGTGCGGGCCATGAACGAGTCTCCTTTTTCTAGCCGGCCGCGGCGCGGATCTTCTCGAGGTCCTTGACGCTCAGCTCCTCGACCACCTCCTGCTGCTCGCGCGCGAGCGCGTACCACGGACACACGATCCGCTCGACCAGCTCGACGAGGCCGAAGAGCCCGACCGCCATGACCGAGAGCAGCAGCATGGCGGCGAAGGCCAGGTTCGACTTCCAGTATGACGTGGCGGAGACGATCACGTAGCCCAGGCCCCTGTCGGAGCCGACGAACTCGCCGACGACCGCCCCGATGACCGACAACGTCACCGCGACCTTCAGCCCGCTGAAGAAGAACGGCAGCGCCATCGGGAACCGGACCTTGATGAAGGTCTTGAGCCGGCTCGCGCGGTACGAGCGGGACAGGTCCAGGAGCTCCGGCGGCGTGGCGGCCAGCCCCGTGGCCGTGTTCACGACGATCGGGAAGA
>JBBDXO010000073.1:0-5838 GCA_040902295.1 Candidatus Rokuibacteriota bacterium
GTTCCTTCCGCGTCGTGCAGGTCGACGATCGTGCCGGGGCGCGCTTTGCGCAGGACGTAGTCCGTCTGGCGGTCGGGGGGTTGGGGGCGGAGGCCTTCGGGCTGGACGGACCAGAAGACGCAGCGCTGGTGGTAGCGCTTGAGGGCGCCGAACATGGCGGTGTTGACGGCGCCCCACGGCGGGCGGAAGAGCGTGGGGGCGGCGCCGGTGAGGCTCTGGAGGAGGTCACGGGTGCGGCCGATCTCTCTGAACGTTCGTCGGGGGCCGCAGATCCAGAGGTTGCGGTGGGACCAGCCGTGGCTGGCGATCTCGTGGCCGGCGGCGTGGATGAGCTTCACGGTGTCGGGGGAGCGCTCGGCGCGGCTGCCGACGAGGAAGAAGGTCGCGCGCACGTCGCGGGCGGCGAGGATGTCGAGCACGCGCGGGGTGTACTCCGGGTCGGGGCCGTCGTCGAAGGTGAGGGCGACCGCGTTGCCCGTGCGCGGGCCGCGCCAGGCGCAGCCGAGCGTGAAGAGATGCGCGGCGAACGAGTAGCCGAGGATCCCGGTACTGGCGAGCACCAGGTACGACTTGATCATGACAGCAGCACCGCGCGCTCGAGGACGGCGGCCACGATGCGGGCGGTGGCGTCGGGCCGGCGCGCGCGCCGCATCCGCTCGCGCAGGTGCTCCAGCAGCTCCGGGTCGCCGAGCGCCTGCGCGATCAGCCGCCGCAGGTCGCGCCGGGAGCGGGCGATGAGCGCGATGCCGGCGCGCGAGGCGAAGCGCTCGTTGCGGCGCTCCTGCCCCGGCAGCGAGCCATAGGCGAGGAGCGGGATCTCCGCCGCCATCGCCTCCGCCAGCGTCATGCCGCCCGCCTTCGTGATGAGCAGGTCGGCGGCGGCCATGAGGGTGCGCACGTCGCTCGAGTAGCCCACCGTGCGCAGCGTCGTGCCCGCGGTGAGACGCTGCAGTGTCGCCGCCAGCGCCACGTCGCGGCCGGCCACCAGCACGCCCTGCGGCGGGCGCTCGAGCGCCAGCAGCGCGCGGGCCACGTCGGGCAGGCGGCCCACCGAGCCGTAGGAGCCCGCCATCGCGAGCACGACCGGAGTGCGCGGCGACAGGCCCAGGGCCCGGCGGGCGGCGGCGGCATCGACGGGCGTCGCGAACTCCGCGCGCACGGGGACGCCGGTGACGGCCACGCGCTCGCGCGGGATGCCGCGCGCCACGAACTCGTGCTGGACCTCGTCGGCGGCCACGCAGTAACGGTCGATGTTGGGCGCGATCCACTGGCTGTGCGCCACGAAGTCCGTCACGACGGTGGTGTGCGGCGGCAGGCGGTGGCCCTGTCCGAGCAGCGTCGACATCACGGCCGCCGGCGTGGCATGCACCGAGACGACGGCGTCGGGCGCGAGGCGATGGACCAGCCGTCCGAGGGCGGCCGCGCCCACCCGTGTGGCGCCGAAGGTGAGCACGGAGTCGCTCGCCAGCCAGTCGCCGACGCCGTACGCCATCCCCCACACGAGCGGCGCGCGCCGCAGCAGCGCGAAGTAGAACGCCCGTGTGGCGCGCTCGAAGGCGGGATTGACGAGGGCCTTGAAGTGATCGACGACGATGGCCTGAGCCCCCGCCCGCTCGAACCCGGCCGCCAGGCAATGGGCCGCCTCGTTGTGGCCGGATCCGTAGCTGGCGGTGAGGATGAGCACCCGCACCTGCGACCGCCTCACCGCACGGCCTCGGCATGGCGGATGAAGTAGCGCGCCACCTCGCCCGCGCGTGCGAGCGAGGCCGGCCGCAGCGCGACCTCGAGGACGAGCTTCACGAGGCCCCCGCCCAGCCGGCTGTCGAGCGCAGCCAGCGCCAGGCGCGCCCCGGCGCCGGGCCGGCTGCCGAGCCAGTGACGCATGCTCCGCGTGATCCAGCGGGGCTTCGACCAGTGGAGCTCGCCCACCACGCGGCCACCCGCGCGCTCGACCATCGCGCCCATGGTGGCGGGCGTGAAGTGGACGAGATGGCGGGGATAATCAAGGCCCGACCAGTAGCGACGGAAGAGCCGGCCGCCCCAGCCCCCCGCATTGGGGACCTCGACGATCATGAGACCGCCCGGCGCCAGCCATCCGAGCATGTTGCGAAGCGCGCCGAGCGGATCGGGCAGGTGCTCGATGACGTGGAAGGCCGTGATGAGATCGAAATGGCGGGCCGGCAGCGTCACCGTGGACGGATCGCCGATGACGACGTCGGGGGTGACCGTCTTCGCGGTGGCGGCCGCCTCCGGATCGAGCTCGATGCCGGACACGCGCCAGCCGATGGCCTTCATCCGCTGCAGGAACCGTCCCGTCGCGCAGCCCACGTCGAGCAGGCGCCCTTCACCCACCCAGGGAGGAAAGTTCTTCTCGATGCGGCGCCGGCGCAGGCGGGCGGCCACGCGGCCCCGCCACGTGGCGGTGGCGGCGAGATGGCGGTAGCCGAGGCGATCGGCGAGCACGGTGCGCACGGCGGCGCC
This sequence comes from Candidatus Rokuibacteriota bacterium, assembly GCA_040902295.1. GTDB lineage: Bacteria > Methylomirabilota > Methylomirabilia > Rokubacteriales > CSP1-6 > JBBDXO01. The sequence goes on from JBBDXO010000073.1 coordinate 2,482, forward strand.
GTCGGCGAGGGCGCGCGCCACGTCGGGGTTGCGCGCGTGCGGTGGATAGTCGGCCGGATACATGCGCGTCATGTCATCGATCCGCACGCGGGGGTTCTGGTAGAGCAGGCCGCAGTCGCCGCACCGTGCCACGGGGAAGAGACCCGGCACGCCGAGGGCGACGTCGCGCTCCTGCCACAGCGGCGTGGCGTGGGCGGCGCCGCACAGCGGGCAGGTGATGGGCTCCAGCGCGAGCGTGTCGACCACCGCAGCATCGTACTTTGCCCGCCGGTGCCCGCCAAGCGGTTGCGCGCTCACGGGAGGCGGGGCCGTGGCGCTTCGTGGCGCTTCGCTTGACCGTCGTCGCGCAAGTGGGTAGATTCACACGAACGGTCGATTAGCTCAGTTGGCAGAGCACCGGCCTCACATGCCGGGGGTCACTGGTTCAAGTCCAGTATCGACCACCATTCAAAACGCGGGGTCTCACGACCCCGCGTTTCCTCGTTTCGTCCAGGCGCGCGGGGTGGTCGTGAGGGCTGTGGTACGATTTGCGACGCGGCCACATTTCGGGTTTGAGGGCTCGCTTCCGGGGGCGGTTCAATGAAGATCTGTGTTTTTTTTGACGGTCAGAACTTTTACCGCTCCCTGCAGCGTTACGACGAAACGCTTCGCGTCGATTACGATCGCCTCGCCACGTGGATCACCCACGCGGTGGGCGGGCCCACGGCGACCTTCGGCGGCGCGTACTACTACGTCGGCGTGTCCGCCGGCGCCCCGCCCCTGGTCGAAGGCTTCCTCAAGGGGCTCGAGCTGCGCCCGGGGTACTTCGTCAAGCGCGACCCACGCGTGCGCCGCACGGGCCGGTGCCCCATGTGCGGCGGCGAGTACGAGTACACCACCGAGAAGCGGGTCGATACGCGGCTGGTGGCCGACCTCATCCACTACGCGGCCAACGGCGCCTATGACGCCGCCGTGCTCGTGTCGGGCGACGACGACTTCGTGCCCGCGGTGGACGCGGTCAACGCCCTCGGCAAGCAGGTGTGGGTGGCCACGTGGTCGGCGGAGGAGCTGTCGACCGATCTGCGGGTACGGTGCTTCGGCCACATCCACCTCAGCGAGGGGATCGCCGCCTTCCGATCCGAGCGCGCGCGCGTGCTGGACCGGGGGGTCTCGCCGATCCGGTCCGAGGCCCGTCCGTCGCGCGCCAGCGTCTCGCACCTGCCCCCCAGCCGGCTCACCGCCGAGCACGCGGTGGAGCGCGGAGTCCTCGAGCTGCAGCGGGCGGAGGCGCGGCTGCCCCACGTGAGCCGCGGGTACTTCGTGATGCGGTGGAAGTCCCATCAGCTGCCGCCGGCGGGGCAGGAGCGCGAGGTGCTCGTGCAGCAGATGATCGACGCCGGCGTGGCCGAGCAGTTCGAGATCACGGACGCGGAGGGCAGGCTCGTCACCGCCATCCGCAGCCGCGCGCGCGACGGCAACGTGGCGCTGCCCGGCTGACGGCCTTCGGCCCCGCGCTAGGCATCGACCTCCGCCTCCGGTAGAATGGGGGCATGCGGATATTCTTCGGAATCATCGGCATGGCCCTTCTCGCCGCGCTCCCGGCCTCGGCGCAGCAGGTCGACATCGAGACGTCGCGGCAGGCGCCCGAGCCGGAGCTGAGGGTCCTGCCGCCGCCGCTCCAGAAGGAGACGACACGCCCGCTTCCCGACGCCGAGGTCTATCCCCGTCGCGGCGCGCACGTGGACTACGATCCGGCCTTCATCGAGCCCCTGAGCCGGCCCTACCAGACGACCACGAGCACCGGGCGCATGGGGTTCTCCGGCTGGGCGGCGCCGAACCCGCCCGTCGGCTCGCCCGCGCGCGAGTGGACCGAGAACACCGGCTGGTTTGCGCTGGGGTTCTCGATCACCTGGGACGGTCCGCCGCCCGCCGCGACCCAGCCCGCTCCGCGCTGACGCTCATGCCGATGTCCGGCTGGCCCGGCGGCGCACGCGCCGCCTGCGCCTTCACGTTCGATCTCGACGCCGACACCCTGTGGATGGCCCGGGGCATCTCCGAGCCCGTGACCCTCTCCCAGGGCCGGTACGGCGTCGTGGAAGCGCTGCCGATGATCCTCGCCCTGCTGAAAACCACCGAGCTGCGGGCCTCGTTCTTCATCCCGGCGTGGGTCGTCGAGCATTACCCGGACGCCGTGCGCGCGATCGTGGCGGGGGGGCACGAGGTGGGCTGCCACGGTGACGTGCACGAGCGCGTGAGCGAGCTGGACGCCGCCCAGGAAGAGAAGATCCTCGTGCGCAGCATCGAGGTCATCACGACGCATGCGGGGCGCCGGCCGGTCGGCTACCGCGCGCCCGCGTGGCAGCTGTCGGAGCGCACCCTGCCGCTGCTGGCGCGCCACGGCTTCGAGTACTCGTCCAACATGATGGACCGCGTCCATCCCTACCTGCACCCGGCGATGGGCGGCCGCTCGCTGGTGGAGATTCCCGTGTCGTGGGTGCTCGACGACGCGCCCTTCTTCATGTTCACGGGGCAGCGCTCCATCCAGGCGCCGGGGCCGGTGCTGCAGGGCTGGCTCACCGAGTTCGACGGCATCTGCGAGATGGGCGGCGTCGTCAATTTCACGTTCCACCCGCAGATCATCGGCCGCCCCTCGCGCTTCGCCTGCCTGCGCGAGCTGGTGGACCACGCGCGTCACACGCCGCGGGTGTGGCTGGCGCGGCTCGACGAGATCGCCGCCCATGCGCGGGGCAGGGCCTGATGCCGCTGCTGCGGGGCAATCTCCACGCGCACACCACGTTCTCGGACGGCACGAAGACGCCGGCGGGGCTGGTGGAGGAGTACGAGCAACGCGGCTACGACTTCCTGGCCATCACCGACCACTTCGGCCACGATAACCTCGCGCAGCCGGAGTACACCGAGGCGCTCGACGCGCTCGCCCCCCGGCTGCTGCTCTTCCGGGGGATCGAGCTGAACTACGGCCGCTTCGCACAGCACGTGGGACAGGTGCAGGGCGACACGGAGACCCTGTACATCCTGAATCACCCCGCCCGCTACCGGCTCTCGGTCGACGAGACCGTCCAGCGCGTCCGTGAGATTCGCCGGGCCGGATGGCCGCTGGAGGCGATCGAGGTGACGGACACCGGCCACTACCGCCCGCTCTACGACACCGACGAGATCCCGCTCGTGAAGCTGGCCACGGACGACGCGCACCGTCCGCCCCACTTCGGCCGCGCATGGATCGAGGTCGAGGCCGTCCGCGAGCGCGACGCCATCATCCGCGCCGTCCGCGCGGGCGACTTCCGCCTCCGCTTCGCCGACACCACCGAAACCGGATAATTCACGAGGCGCGGTCGGGCGCGTGTCGGGGTGCAGGGACCC
>JBBDXO010000074.1:0-5780 GCA_040902295.1 Candidatus Rokuibacteriota bacterium
CCGTGGCCCGCCCGCCCGGCCCCCGGTGTCGCCGTATTTCACGAGACTCATTAGAGCGGCTCGACAGCCGGGATGACGCGCGCGCCCACCAGCTCGATCATCCGCAGCGTCTGCGCCTGCGACATCGTCGGCCAGAAGAGGCGCGCGGCCACGTGGGTCACGCCGAGCGCGGCCAGCCGCGCCAGCGCCTCCACGCAGTCCTCGGGGCTGCCCACGATGAACGGATCCGGCATGAGGGCGTCGATCCCCGGCGCCAGCGTGCCGCTCACCCCGGGCAGCCCGTGGCGCGCGTACCCTTCGTACTTCGCCTCGATGGCGGGCCGCGCGAGCCGGCGCGCCGCCTCGCGCGAGGGGGCCACGTACATCTCGCGGTGAACCGGCACGTCGGGGGGCGGCGCGTGACCGTGGCGCTGCAGCTCGGAGCGCCACAGCGCGAGCTGGGCCTTCAGCGTGTCGGAGGACTGCGTGCCGAGCGCGAAGAAGGCGTGACCGAGGCGCGCCGCGCGCCGGATGGGCGCCTCGCTGGTGGCCGCCACCCAGATGCGCGGGTACGGCGTCTGGCAGGGCCGCGCGGTGGGACGCGCGCCGCTCACGCGATAGAACCGTCCGTGATGCGTGACCTCGTCCTCCGTCCACAGCCGCTTCATGAGCGCCAGCCCCTCTTCGAAGCGGCCCACGCGGTCGCCCATGGCGCCGCCGGCGGCCTCGAATTCCTCCGGCCGGTAGCCGAGGCCGACGCCGAAGATCAGCCGCCCCTCGCAGATGTGGTCGAGGGTGGCGATGTCCTCGGCCACCTGGACCGGGTTCAGCAGCGGTGTGAGGAGCACGCCCGTCGCCAGCTCCATGCCCGGCACCTCGGCAGCCAGGCGCGCAAGCACGGGAATGGGCTGGAAGTGCTGAAAGGGGTGGATGAGCCAGTGATGGCCCCACGACACGAACGACAAGCCCGCGTCGCGGGCGGCACGGACCTGCTCGAGGTGCTCGCGCCACTGCCGTTGAGGATCGTACCCCTGCTCCACCACCTGGCCGACGTGGAAACCGAGCCTCACGATGGACGGAATCCTAGCACCGCCGATGGCACAATGACGGCGTGACAGCCCTCGACCTTCGCCTGGCCCCCATGGCGGGCGCCACCAACGCGCCCTTCCGGCTCGTCGCGCGCGAGTGCGGCGCCGGCCTGCTCACCAGCGAGGAGATCGACGCGCGCGCCCTCGTGGAGGACAACGCCAAGACCCTGGTGCTCGCGCGCTACCTGCCCGAGGAACGGCCGCTCGTCATGCAGTTGCTCGGGGGTGACCCCGGGGTGCTGAGCGAGGCGGCCCGGCGGCTGGAGGCCGCGGGCGCCGACGGCATCGACCTCAACATGGGCTGCCCCGTGCACAAGATCGTGGCCAAGGGGCAGGGCGCAGCCCTCATGCGCGACCCGCTGTCCACCGCCCTGCTCCTGCGCGCCCTGCGCAAGGCGGTGCAGGGCCCGCTCAGCGTGAAGATCCGCGGCGGGTGGGACGACCACACGGTGAATGCGGTGGAGATCGCGCGCATGGCGGAGGGCGAGGGCGTCGACGCCATCACCGTGCACCCGCGCACGCGCTCGCAGCAGTACAGCGGCCAGGCGCCGTGGGACGTCATCGGGGCCGTGGTGGGCGCCGTGAGCGTGCCCGTCACCGGCAACGGCGACGTGCGCAGCGTGCACGACGCGCGCGCGATGCGGGCGGCCACCGGGTGCGCGGCGGTGATGATCGGGCGCGGCGCCCTCGGCCGGCCGTGGATCTTCCGCGGCGAGGAGGTGAGCCGGCAGGAGCGTGCGCGCGTGATCGCCCGGCACTGCGCGCTCATCGAAGCGCACCTTCCGGAGCGGCTCGCCCTCACCCAGCTCAAGAAGCACCTGTCGTGGTACGCGGAGGGCCGGCCCTTCGCCACGCGCCTGCGCCCCGCCCTCTTCGCTGCCGCCTCTCCGGCCGCCGCCCACGACGTGTTCTGGAGCATCTGGTGAGCCAGCGCTGGTTCGAGGACTTCACGGTGGGCGACCGCTTCGAAAGCCCGTCCAAGACCCTCAACGACGCCCACTTCATGTTCTTCGCTGGCATGACGGGCGACGCGCACCCGCTGCACTACGATGACGAGTATGCGAAAAAGACGCGCTTCGGCCGCCGGCTCGCCCACGGCCTGCTCCTGACGTCGATGACGGCGGTGGGCGCCTCGTCGCTGGCGCCCATCATCGAGGAGTCCATCGTGGCCTTCGTCGAGCAGACGACCCGGTTCAAGGGGCCGGCCTTCATCGGCGACACCATCAAGCCCGAGCACGAGATCGTCGGCCTCGAGCGCAAGCGCTCGGCCGGCCTGCTCACGCTACGCGTGACGCTCACCAACCAGCGCGGCGACACCATCCTCGAAGGCGAGCACCGCTACCTCATCGCCTACCGCCCCATCTAGGTCTGGCCGGTCCAGTGGGCGGGGGCGACGTCCTTCCACCGGGCGCGGATGCGGGCGATGTCGGCCTTCGACAGTGGTCCTGCGTCGAGGAGAGCGGCGTTCTGCTGCCAGCGCTCGGGGTTGGTGGTGCCGACGATCGCGGTGTGGACGCCCGGGACGCTCAGGGTGAACCGCAGCGCGATGCCGACGGCGGCCGCCGAATCGGCCGTGATGAAGTCGTAGTCGAGCGTGCGCAGGCGCTCCCAGTAGGCGTGGTGGTACGCGCTCGCGGGCTTGCGGCCCGTCCTCCAGGCCGCGTTGGCGAGCGGCCGCTTGGCAATGACGCCGAGGTGCCGCCGGCGCGCCAGCGGCAGCGTGAGATCCAGGGCTTCCTGGTCGGCGATGCTCACCGAGGTCTGCAGGGTGTCGAAGCGCCCGCACTCGATGGCATGGCGCGCGGCAGCACCGTCGCCGCTGTAGCCGATGTAGCGCGTGTAGCCGCGCTCCCGCGCCTGCTCGAGGGCCACGATGACCTCGCCGCGCAGCAGCTCCGCCTCCGAGCAGCTATGAAGCTGCACGAGGTCCACATGGTCCGTGCGCAGCCGCGTCAGGCTGCGCTGGATGCTGGCCAGCAGGGAGGCCGGCCGCCAGTCGCCGGCGCCGAACCCGCGGGGGTGGCCGCACTTCGTGAACAGGTAATACTCGGCGCGCCGGCCCGCCACCCCACCGCCGATCAACGCCTCGCTGTCCTCGTAACATTCGGCGGTGTCGATGACGTTGAGCCCGGCGTCCAGCGCCCCGTTGAGCAGCCGCGTCACCACGCCCGCGGACACGCCCTCGTAGCCGATCTCGGAGCCGCCGAAGCCGAGCACGCTCACGCGCATGTCCGTCCGTCCGAGCGTCCGCCGCTCCACCATGTCGTCGCCCGGCGCGCGCCTAGTCGGAGCGGCCGCGCGCGGCGATGTCCCACACCGCTTCCACCGTCTGCCCGCGCACGGCATACACCCGGTCGTACAGGTTGAAGGTCGGATCGCAGTGGGGCGGGAAGAACTCGATGCGCTCGCCCAGGCGCGGGGCGCGGGAGGGGTCGGTGACGACGAGGCGGCCGTGCTCGTCGCCGGCGAACTCGTAGCGCAGGCCGGGGCGCTCCACGGGCTCGGGGGGAAACGGCTTGTCGGTGGAGAAGGCCTTGAGGCCGGCGTCCGCCATCGCACGGTCGGCGGTGGGCACGCTCACGACGGTGGCGAGGACCGTCAGCGCCATCTCGAAGTCCGTCAGCGCCTCGCTGTTCTTGCCGCCGATGCGCCGGTACTCGAGATCCATCACGCAGTACGAGCCGCTCTGCAGCTCGGTGAGGCCGGCCAGCTCGCTGTCGATGTCGTACGTGCCCGTGGAGGCGCCCGCGACCACGTCCACGGGCAGCCCCGCCGCCTCGAAGCGCGCGCGCGTGTCCATGAGCGGGGCCATCGCCTGCTGCGAGGCCACCCGGCGCGCCGCCCAGCCCACGACGTGCGCGCAGTGGCCGGCATACCCCTGCAGGCCGCGCAGGCGCAGGGAGCGCTCGGCCGCCACCGCGCGCCCGAGGGCCAGCGCCGCCTCGCCCGGCTGCGCCCCCGTGCGCCGCCCGCCCACGTCCACGTCGACGAGCACCTCGATGGTCACGCCTTCCGCGGCGGCGGCACGCGCCAGAGCGCGGACGTTATCGTGATGATCCACCACCACCAGCGTCTCGGGCGCCTCCGCCACCAGGCGCGTGAGACGGCGCACGGCGGCGGGGGCGACGATCTCCGTGGTGATGAGCAGGCCGCGCACGCCCGCCCGCGCCATGACCTCGGCCTCGCCGAGCTTGGCGCACGCGACACCGAGCGCGCCCGCCGCCACCTGGCGCCGGGCGATATCGGGGCAGCGGTGGGTCTTGGCGTGCGGGCGCAGCCCCTTGCCCGCCGCGCGCGCGTGCGCCGCCATGCGCGCGAGGTTGCGCTCGAAGCGGTCGAGGTCGAGCAGCAGGGCGGGGGTGGCGATCTCGTCCCGGGTCACGATTTTCGCAACCTACCACAGCGATTGACGGCTTTGCCCTCGTTCTCTAGACTCGGCTCCACCATGCCCGGCCGCCCCTTCCTGCAGATCCCCGGCCCCACGCTCGTCCCCGACCGCATCGTGCGCGCGATGGCGCAGCCGATCATCGACCATCGCGGCCCGAAGTTCGCCGCCCTCGTGCACGAGTGCCTGGACGGCCTCAAGGAGGTCTTCCGGACGGCGCGCGGGCACATCGTGCTCTATCCCGGCTCCGGCACCGGCGCGTGGGAGGCGGCAGTGGTGAACACGCTGTCCCCCGGCGACCGCGTGCTCGCCTGCGTCAACGGGCACTTCGCCACCGGCTTTGCGAAGACGGCCGCCGCCTACGGCATCGACGTGGACCGGCTCGAGGTGGAGTACGGCGCCGGCGTGCCGGCCGTGGAGATGGAGTCACGGCTGCGCGCGGACGCCGGACACGAGATCCGCGCCGTGCTCGTCGTCCACAACGAGACGTCGACGGGCGTCACCTCGAACATCGCCGCCGTGCGCGCCGCCCTCGACGCCGCGCGTCACCCCGCGCTGCTCCTGGTCGACACCGTGTCGTCGCTGGCCTCCATCGATTTTCGTCTGGACGAGTGGGGCGTCGACGTCGCGCTCACCGGCCCGCAGAAGGGGCTGATGCTGCCCCCGGGCATGGCGATCCTGGGCGTCAACGAGCGCGCGGTGAGCGCGGGCGAGAAGGCCAGGTGCCCGCGCTCCTTCTGGGACTGGCAGCCCATCCTGGAGCGCAACAAGCGCGGCGAGTATCCGTACACGCCGGCCACGATGCTGCTCTTCGGCCTGCGGGAGTCGCTCGCCATGCTGCGCGAGGAGGGCCTCGACAACGTGTTCGCGCGTCACGCGCGGCTGGCGGAGGCGTGCCGCCGGGCCGTGCGCGCCCTCGGCCTCGGCATTCTTTGCAAGAACGCCGCGGAACATTCCAACACGCTGACCGCCGTCGTCATGCCGGCCGGCTTCGACTCGGACGACTTCATCCGCCACGCGAACACGCGCCTGGACATGTCGCTCGGCATGGGGCTCGGCGCCGTGAAGGGCAGGGTCTTCCGCATCGGCCACCTCGGCAGCCTCAACGAGCTCGAGCTGCTCGGCGGCCTCGCCGGCGTCGAGATGATGCTGAAGGACTTCGGCGTCCCCGTCCGCCTGGGCGCCGGCCTCGCCGCCGCCCAGGACTACCTTCTCGCCTGACTCACACGGTCGGTCAAAGAGCGCCCCGGCTGTTCGCCGGCGCGCCGCAGAGCGTCGGGCGTAGGGGCTTGGGGGGCCCCGAGGAGCGCCACGGCTCCGCCGGGACG
>JBBDXO010000075.1:0-5676 GCA_040902295.1 Candidatus Rokuibacteriota bacterium
AAGTCGATCGGGCCCGCAGCGCCCGCGCGCTAAGATACCGGGTATGCCGAAACTGCGCGTGGGCGTCATCTTCGGCGGCCGCTCCGGTGAGCACGAGGTGTCGCTGGCCTCCGCCGCCTCCGTCATCGCCGCTCTCGAGCAGCGCGGCCACACCGTCGTCCCCATCGGCATCGCGCGCGACGGGCGCTGGGTGGCCGGCGGCGATCCCCTGCGCGTGCTGGCCGACCAGGCCCGCGTGGCGCTCCCCGGCGGCGCCGCCGAGGACGCCGTGAAGAAGGCGCTCGCCGACCGGGCGGACAGCGGCGGCACGCTGGACGCGGAAACGGCGCTGGCGCGCATCGAGCCCGCCGGCAGCCTGCCCGTGGAGCTGCGACAGGCGCTGGACGTCGCCTTCATCGCGCTGCACGGCCCCTACGGCGAGGACGGCACCATCCAGGGGCTTCTCGAGATGGCCGACGTGCCGTACGTGGGCGCCGGCGTGCTCGCCTCCGCCGTCGGCATGGACAAGGCGACGATGAAGGCCGTCTTTGCCGCCCACGGCCTTCCGCTCGTCGAGTACACCGTCGTCCTGCGCCGCGAGTGGCGCCGGGCGCCCGCCCAGGTGCGCGAGCGCGTGGCCGAGATCACCGGATTCCCCTGCTTCGTCAAGCCCGCCAATCTCGGCTCCAGCGTGGGCATCAGCAAGGTGCGCGCGGCCGCCGAGCTGCCCGCCGCGCTCGACGAGGCGGCGCGCCACGATCGCAAGATCGTCGTGGAGCGCGGCGTGCGCGCGCGGGAGCTCGAGGTGGGCGTGCTGGGCAACGACGAGCCCGCCGCCTCCGTGCCGGGCGAGATCACCTACGGCGCCGAGTGGTACGACTACGCCACCAAGTACGCCGAGGGGCAGGCGACCGTGATCGTGCCGGCCCCCGTGAGCGCCGCCGTCACCGCCCGCCTGCGAGAACTGGCGGTGGCCGCCTTCCGGGCCGTCGACTGCGCGGGGATGGCGCGCGTCGACTTCTTCCTCGAGGGCGAGCGGGTGCTCGTCAACGAGATCAACACCATTCCCGGCTTCACCGCCACCAGCGCGTACGCGCGGCTGTGGGAAGCCTCCGGCGTCGGCTATGCCGACCTCGTCGAGCGGCTGGTGCAGCTCGGCCTCGAGCGCCACGCCGACACGCGCGGCGCGGGCGCGTGACCGCGGACGTCGTCATCACCGGGGGCGGCACCGGCGGCCACACCTCCCCGGGCCTCGCGGTGGCGGCGGCGCTGCGCGACCGCGGATTCGACTGCGTGTGGATCGGCAGCCACGACGGCATCGAGGCGCGGCGCGCGCCCGCCTACGGCATCCCCTACATCGCCATCGCCACCGGCAAGCTCCGGCGCTACTGGGCGTGGCGCAACGTGACCGACCTCGCCGTCAACGTGCCGGCGGGCGTGCTGCAGGCCCACACCGCGCTGCGCCGGGTGCGCCCGCGGGTCGTCTTCGCCACCGGCGGCTTCGTGGCGCTGCCCGTCACGCTCGCCGCCGCCGTGCTGCGCCGGCCGGTGATCATCCACGAGCAGACGTCGGTGCCGGGTCTCGCCAACCGGATCGCGGCGCGGCTGGCGCGGCGGGTGGCGATCACCTTTCCCGAGTCGGCGCGCTGCTTTCGCGCGGACAAGGTCGTGCTCACCGGCAACCCGCTGCGGCCCGAGCTGAGAAACGGCGACCGCCAGGAGGCCGTGGCGCGCTTCGGTCTCGATCCCGCGCTGCCGCTCGTGTACGTGACCGGTGGCGCCCTCGGCGCACGCACCATCAACCGCCTCGTGGGGCAGATCCTCCCCTCGCTGCTGGAGCACGCCCAGGTCATCCATCAATGCGGCGACAACGCGGCCACGGACGACCGGCGCTGGCTCGAGGAGCGCCACGCGGAGCTGCCAGCCGCGCTCGCGGCGCGCTATACCGTCGTCCCCTACGTCGGGCCCGAGCTGGCGGGCATCTACGCGGCGGCCTCCCTCATGGTGGCCCGCGCGGGCGCGGGCACCGTGAACGAGGCGTGCCAGCTCGGCGTGCCGGCCCTCTACATCCCGCTGCCGGGCACGAGCGGCGACGAGCAGACGGCGAATGCGCGGCTCGTCGGGCGCGCGGGCGGCTGCTCGATCCTGCCCCAGGCGACGCTGACGCCCGCCCTCCTGCTCGAACGGATCCAGGCCCTGCTCGCCGACCCCACCCGTTTGAAGGAGATGGCGGAGCGGGCGCGCACGGTGGCCATTCCGGATGCGGAGACCCGCATCGCGGACCTGATCGACGAGGTCATACGCGCCGAGGCGGGCGGCCGTTGAGATCGGCGCGCAGGGGACAGGCGCCGCAGAGCGGAATGGTCCGACAATATTCCCGGGCGACGGCGACGATGAGCGCGTGGAGCTCGTTGAACAGCGCCGGGTCGGACGGCAGATGCGCCTCCACGAAGGCGCGCGTCTGCTCGTAAGACGTGTCCGTCCGCAGCAGCCGGTGCCGGACGAGCACGCGCCGCGCGTAGGCGTCGGCCACGAACACCGGCCGCCCCGCCGCATAGAGCAGGATCGCGTCCACCGTCTCCGGCCCCAGGCCGGGCACGGCGAGCAGCTCGCGGCGCAGCGGCGCCAGCGGCGCGCGCCGCATGCGCGAAAAGCGGCCGTCGAAGCGCTCCAGCAGCCAGCGCGTGAAGGCGAGCAGCCGCCGCGCCTTGAGACGATAGGTGCCGGCAGAGCGGATGAGCGCCGCCACCTCGTCCTCCCGGAGCGCGTCGAGACGGGCGGGCGCGAGCAGCCCCCGCCGGCGGAGCGCGGCCACGGCCCGCGCCGCGTTCGTCCAGGCCGTGTGCTGCGTGAGGATGGCACCCACGGCCACTTCGAAGGGTGTGCGCCCCGGCCACCAGCCCTGGGGACCGAAGCGCGCCAGCAGCGCACGGTGAAGACGCAGCAGCCGCGCCTTGGCGGCGTCGCGGGGCGGTCCGGGGATGCGCCGCCACCCGGGCAGCATCGGAGAGGCTGAGCGCGTGCTCGGGCTCATCGTCCTGCTCCAGGCGCTGACGGTGGTGATGAGCGGGCCCGCCACCTCACCCGAGTATCTTCCCCTGCGCGTGGCCGAAGCCGAGGGCTACTTCGCACGCGAGAACCTCGCCGTCACCCTGCGCATGACACGGGCGGAGCCCGGCGCCGCCGAAGCGCTCGCGCAGGGTCAGGCCGATCTGGCCGCCACCTCGCTGGACGCCATCCTGCGATTCGGGCCGCGCGCGGCCCACCAGTCCGTGCGCCTGGTCTTCGGCCTCACGGCGGCGCCGCCCGTCGTGCTCGTGGTGCCGGCGAGCCAGACCAGCCTCGTGAAGTCGATCGAGGGCCTGCCCGGCACGCGCGTGGGGCTCAGCACGCCCGGCGCGCCCGAGCAGGCGTGGTTCGCGTGGCTGCTCGCCAAGTGGGGCCTGAGCGTGGCGGACGTGTGGATCGTCAGCCACGGCGCACGCGGGCTGGCGAGCGCGATGGAGACGGGCGACGTGCATGCCGGCCTGGTGCACGAGCCGCAGGCCACCCGCCTGCTGGGCGGCAGCGAGGCGCTGATGCTCGCCGACCTCCGGACGCCCGGCGCCGTCCGGGACGCCCTCGGCGCCCTCACCGTGAACGCCGCCGTCTTCATGCGTGCCGACCGCCGGGTCTCCGATCGAAATCTGCAGGCCTTCGCGCGCGCGGTGCTCGCGGCCGAGCGCCGGATCGCGTCGGCCACGCCGCAGGCGCTCGCCGCCCGGCTCCGCAAGAGCGTGACCGTGCCCGCCGACGATTTCCAGACGCGGCTGGCCGCCACGCGCGCCGGCTATCTCCCGGACGGCATCGTGAGCGCCGAGCAGCTGCAGGAGACCCTGGCGCTGATTCGCGCCCATCAGCCGCTGCCCGCCTCGGCGCGCTTGCCGCGGCCGGAGGACATGCTGCACATGGAGCCGGTCCGGCGCGCGATCACGCCCGCTCCGAAGTGATCACGCCGAAGGCCTCCAGCAGCCGCCGCGTCTCGTCCACCGGCAGCCCCACGACGTTCGAGTAGGATCCGCTGATGCCGGCCACGAGCGCTCCCCCGCGCTCCTGGACGGCGTAGGCGCCCGCCTTGTCCAGCGGCTCTCCCGTCGCGACGTACGCGGCAATGTCGGCGTCCGTGTAGGCGCGCATCTGCACGCGCGTGATGACGGCCTCGGCGGCCTCGCGTCCGGTGGCGGCGTCGACGGCGGCGACGGCGGTGATCACCTCGTGCCAGCGTCCGCGCAGCCGGCGCAGCATGGCGGCGGCGTCCTGCCCGTCGCGCGGCTTGCCGAGCGGTTCGCCGTCGATGACGACGAGCGTGTCGGCGCCGAGCACCACGCCCTCACGCAGGCCGGCGGCCACCGCCCGCGCCTTGCGCAGCGCCAGCCCGGCCGTCGCCTCCGGCAGCGGACCAGGCTCCAGGGTCTCGTCCACGTGACTGGGCGTCACGGTGAAATCGGCGCAGAACCGGGCCACCAGCTCTCGCCGGCGGGGGGAGGCGGAGGCGAGGACGAGGCGGGGCAGGACGCCCCTCGGGGTTAGGTGACGATCAGCGGGTGAGCGTCGGTGACCACGCGCCTCTGCGCATCGATCTGGGCACGGATGAACCGCGGCAGGCCGAAGCTGTGCTGGTGGGTCTGCCCGTCCCAGTACGCGAGCGGGCCCTTGATGCGCTCGGCGACGAGCTGGTCGACCGCCTCCACCGTCTGCCGGCGGGGATCGACCTTCTTGGTGGCCGTGATGAAGCCCCAGGGCGTGCCGAAGCAGGAGATGAACGCCTGGTAGCCCGCCACCACCGGAAAGACGTCGCGCAGCGTGCGGTGGATGGCCGTGAAGAAGTTCAGCTCGCCCACTTTGGTCATACCGGCCTGCATGGTCATGGCGCCGCCCGGCGTGAGCCGGTCGCGAATGAGCGTGTAGAACTCCCTGGTGAAGAGCATGCACGCCGGGCCCTCTTCCAGGGGCTCGACGAGGTCGATCGAGATGAAGTCGAACCGGTCCGAGGTCTTCTCCAGATAGGCGCGGGCGTCCTCGTGCCGCAGCTCGGTGCGCCTGTCCTCGAAGGCGCCCTGGTGCATCTCCGGCAGATGCTTCTTGCAGAGATCGACGACCTCGCCGTCGATGTCCACCATGACCGCCCGCTTGATGGACGGATACCGCAGCACTTCCCGGAGCGTCGCGCCCTCGCCGCCACCGATGACCAGCCCGGACTCCGGCGTGTGCTCGGTGGCGAGCATCCCCGGGTGGACGAGGGCCTCGTGGTAGATGAACTCGTCAGCCTGGCTGGACTGGATCCGCCCGTCCAGGACCAAGGCCTTGCCGTAGGAGGCGGTCTCCATGATCTCGGCGTGCTGGAACTTGGTCCGCGCCTCGACGATGGTCCGCACGATGGCGTGCATGTGCCCTTCGACGGCCGTCGTGGTCTCGAAAAACCACTTGTACGACTGGGGATTGATCAACTGACGGGCACCGCGGCCGCGGCCGCGGCGGGCGCCTTGTTCACGATGGGCACCGAGGGGTTCAGGAACATCCCGCGCTGCACGTCCACGACGGAGGTGCGCCCGGCCTTGAACTCCTCGACCAGGTAGTTGGCGGCGACCTCCGGCTGGAGGACATCACCGCAGGAAAAGATGTCCACGGCCGCGTACCGGTACTCCGGCCACGTGTGGA
>JBBDXO010000076.1:0-5670 GCA_040902295.1 Candidatus Rokuibacteriota bacterium
AATCTGGATCAGAACTACGACACCGTGACCAAGGCGACGTATTCACGCCCGTCGCGATAGGCAAGGCGAGCAAGCGGGTTACGGCGTCTCGAAGCAGTCGCCCGCGACGTGACGCGCCCTCACGCCAGCATTAGCCCAGGCTGTACAGGCGCGCGCAGTTGTCCCAGAGGATCTTCGCCTTCGTCTTGTCGCTCACGCCCTCGAGCGCGACGAACTCGTTGATCGCCTCCGGAAACAGCCCGTCCGAGTGCGGATAGTCCGTGGAGACGACGATGCTGTCGTCGCCCACCGCCTCCACCACCTGGCGGAGCCCCTTCTCGTCGGCGTCCGTGGCGACATAGCACTGCCGGAAGAAATACTGGCTCGGGAGCTGCGAGATCTGCACCTCCGAGCCGGGGCCGAACTTCTCCCACGCCTCATCGAGGCGCCAGAGCCACCACGGCAGCCAGCCGCACGTGCCCTCGAGGAACGCGCAGCGAAGCCGCGGGTGACGCTCCAGGACGCCACCGGCAGCGAGACTGCCGAAGGCGAACATCAGCTCCACGGGGTTGCGGCCCGCCACGCCGATCACGCGGCCGTTCGGGTGATCGAGGTACCGCCGCGCGATGTCGTCGCGGAGCGAGGACTGGCCGGTCGGGTGAAAGCCCATGGGCACGCCAAGCTCCTCGACGGTGTCCCAGAGCACCTCGAACTCCGGGTCGTGGACGTGCCGGCCGTTGATGGGGTTGGGGTTGCCGATGACGGCCACCGCACCCAGCTCGCGCACGGCCCGCCGCGCCTCGCGCGCGGCGAGCCCGGGATCGTGGAAGGCGACCTGCGCCGCGAACTTCAGACGCGCCGGCGCGAACTGGCAATAGTCGGCGGTCCAGTTGTTGTGGGCACGCGCGAGCGCATCCGCGACGGGCGGGTCGAGGTCGTCGTGCATGAGCACCTGGCGGCCGCGCGTGCCGTAGAGGACGGCGACGTCGATCCCCTCGATGTCCATCGCCTGCACGTGCGACTCGGCGTCGTAGCCGCGCCCGTGCGCGACCTCGTAGTGGGGCGAGCGCGCGAAGGCGCGGTGGTGCAGGCTCTTGCCGACGGCGGCCTCACGCGGCCGCTTGGACATCTCGCCGAGCGCGAGCGCGCCGATCGTGATGATGGGCTGGTTCGGCGCCTGCTCGGGTCGCCGCTCGAACTTCGGGGCGAAGCGCCTGAACGGCTCGTCGAGATAGCGCTCCCAGAGGCCGTCGGGCTCCATCGTATGCAGATCGCTGTCCATGACCCTGAACCCGTTCTTCATGACGTCCTCCTCCGGCTGGAGATTATGACACTCCCTTCGCCTTGGCGTAGGATCGGCGGCATGACGGAGACGGCGGACGTGGTGGTCATCGGCGGCGGCGTCATCGGCACGAGCATCGCGTTCGCCCTCGCCTCGGCCGGGGTCAAGCGTGTCACGCTCCTCGAAAAGGGCGCGCTCGCCGGCGGCGCCTCGGGGCGATCCAGCGCGCTGATCCGGATGCACTACGTCAACGAGGAAGATGCGCGGCTGGCGTGGGCGAGCTTCCCCGTCTTCCGGGACTGGAGCGAGCGCATGGGTGGGCCGCCGGTCTTCACGCACACGGGCTTCGTGGCCGTGGCCGGCCATCAAGACGCGGCGGCGCTCCGCGCCAACGTCGAGATGCTGAAGAAGATCGGCGTCGATACCACGGCGCTGTCGGCGGCGGAGCTGAAGGCGCTGCAGCCGTTCGTGAACGTGGATGACGTCGGCGCCGCCGCCTACGAGCCGGCGAGCGGGTACGCGAGCCCGGCGGAGGTGGTGGAAGGCTTTCGCCGGCAGGCGCAGCAGCGCGGCGCGCAGATCCGCCAGTGGACGGCGGTCACGCGCGTGGTGCGCCGCGAGAGCGCGGTCGTCGGCGTCGAGACCTCGAAGGGCCGCATCGACGCGGGCGCGGTGGTGGTGGCGGCCGGGGCGTGGGCGCCGCCGCTCTGCCGCGAGATCGGCCTGCCGCTCGCCGCGCGCCCCAAGGCGATCGACACCATGCTGGTGATGCGCCCCCCCGAGATCGCCGCACCGCACATGGTCGTCATCGATCACGTGCTGGGAACGTACTTCCGGCCCGAGGGTGAGGCGCAGACCATCGTGGGCGTGCCGTGCCAGGTGTGGGACATCGATCCCGACACGATGCCGGCGGGACTGCCGCCGTCGGCGCCGGCGGAGGGCGCGCAGCTGCTCACGCACCGCATGCCGGCCATGGAGGGCGCCGCGCTCTCGCGCGGCTATCGCGCCTTCGACTGCTACAGCGCCGACCGCCACGCGATCCTGGGCGCGGTGCGCGGGATCGACGGCCTGTATCTCGCCACGGCGTTCAGCGGCTCGGGCTTCAAGATCGCGCCCGCCGTCGGCACGTGCCTGGCCGAGTTGATCACCGAGGGCCGCGCGCGCACCGCCGACATCTCCGCCTTCCGTCCGGAGCGATTCGCGGAAGGCCTGCCCATCACGGGCCGGCATCCGTACGCTCCGCGCCGCGATCACGTGGAGCCCGCGCGCTGAGGCGTGGGCTCGACGTCGGGGTCATCAGACGCGGCGGCGGTGAAGCACCTCGCACCAGCGCCGGTTGTCTTCGCCGCCTGCCTCTCCGCTCCCCGACACGGATGTCGTGGCGCCGGCCATCGTGTCGTCGAGACCCGCGCCCTGTGGCATGTGACGCTCGCACCACCGCACGTCGAGGATCTCGCGCATCGGGTCCACCGCCGGCTCGCAGCCGGGGCAGTACATGCGACCAATGGGTGGCGTGTCGGGAATGTGGTCGGCCATCGGACTCCCTCTGTTGCCAGAGCCGTGCCGAGTCACGACTCCTTTGAAGACGCGTCGTTGTGAGTCACCCCGGTAACACGCGCCGTCACCTCGTCGGGCAATCCGACACGCGGTGGGCCCTTTGCCGCTGGAGTCCCGCTTCTGTGCGATCATCGGTTCGCTCGATGAACGGCCCCATTCGTCTCGCCGCGCTCGCGTCAATGGTCGCGCTCGCGACCGGCTGCGCGAGCCAGCGCCCCGCTCCACCGCCGCCGGTCAGCGCCACGACGCCCGCGCGGCCCGGCCCCTCCTCGCCGCCGCCGCCCGTGGCCCCCCACCCGCTTCGCCGAGCGCACCCGCCCCCCCGCCGCCCGTCGCCGCGATTCCCGCGCCACCGAGCATGCCGCCGCCGCCCCCGCCCGCGCCGACAGCGGCGTCCGAAGCGGACCGCGCGCTGGAGGCGGGTCGCACACACATCGGGCGTGGCGAGATGGTCGCCGCCACCGTCGCGCTGCGTGACGCCCTGCGCCTGGCGCCCGACCGTGCGGAGGCGCGCGCCAGCCTGGGCCTGGCGCTGTACGCGATGGGCGATCTCGATGCCGCCGCCGAGCAGCTCCGCCGCGCCCTCCGTGACGACCCCGATCTCACCGAGGCGCGGCTGACGCTGGCGGCCGTCCTCGTCGCCCGCCAGGAATGGCCCGCGGCGCGCACCGAGCTGGAGGCGGCGCTCGCAGACGATCCCCCGCCGCTGCAGGCGGCGTACACGCTGGGCATCGTGCGTTACGCGCAGGGCGATCTGGCGGGCGCCATCGACGCCTATCGCCGCGTGCTCGCCCGCGAGCCCGCCGCCCACGATGCCCGCTACCACCTGGCCCTCGTGCTCAAGCTGGCGCGGCGCGAGGCCGAGGCCATGCCGGAGTTCCTCGCCGCCGCTCAGGCGGGCCTGGGACGCGCCCAGTACTTCGCCGGCGCCGCCTACGCCACGGGCGCGGGCGTGCCGCGCGACCTCGTGGCGGCCATCGGCTGGTGGACGCGCGCGGCCGAGCAGGACGTGACGCAAGCCGAGGAAGGGCTGGCGCAGCTCCGCCAGATCGCGGCGGGACGCACGCGCCGCGCGGCGGCCGAGCGCCAGGCCGTGGAGGCGGCGTTCGCCGCCTATCGCGCGCGCCTCTGGAGCGACTTCCCCGGCCTGGCGCGCGAGGGCGACGAGCCCCTCGGCGCGGCCCTGCTGCGCGAGGGCCGCGCGCGGGAGTCGGTCGCCATGCTCATTCGCGAAGCCGGCGCCCTCAGCGAGCCCGCGCAGCGGCTCCTCGAGCGCATCTACGAGCACGGCGTCGAGGGCCACCTGCCCGCGCACGACGCGCAGATCCACGCCTACCTCGAGAGCGCCGCCGCCGAAGGCCGCTCGCGCCCGCGACCGTAGTGCTGCGCGCCGCCGCGCTCGCGCTCGCCGCCACGCTCCTCGCGGCGGCGCTCTCGCTGCTCGGCGGCCGCGGCGTCACCACGCTTGACTGGTCCGTGTACGACCGCTGGCTGCGCGGGCGCGTGGCGGTGGCCGGCACGCCGTCGCTGGTGATCGTCGCGCGCGATCCGGCCGCCGAGGCGCGGTTCGGCGGAGGCGCCTGGGACCGCGCCGTGCTCGCACGCGTGATCACGGCGCTCGGCCGCGGCGGCGCCGCCGTCGTCGGCCTCGACGTGCCGCTCGGCGCGCCGAGCGCGCCCGGACGCGGCGGCGCGGCCAGCGACGCGCTGCTGGTCCAGGCCGCGCAGGCCGTGGACCTCGTCTCCGTCATGGCGCCGGGCGTGCCCGACGGCAAGGTGGGGCACACCCTCGTCGAGCCGGATGCCGATGGCGTCGTGCGCGCCGTACCCCTGTGGCTGGCGGCCGCGGGCCGACCGGTGCCTGCCTTCGGCCTCGCCCTCGTCGCCGCCTTCACCGGCACACCCCCGGCCGAGATCGGCATTCCGGTCGACGCCGGCGGCCGCGCGCTCGTGGACTTCGCGGGGGGCGCATTACCTCGCGGCGTCGTCGTCGTGTCCTTTTTGGAGGTGTGGACGGCGATCGAGCAGGGCCAGTCCGACCGGCTGCGGGCGCTGGCCGGCGACAACGCCGTGCTGATCCTCGCCGAGCCCGCGCCCGCCACGCTGCGCACGCCCGTGGGCGACATGTCGGCGGTCGCGATCCAGGCGCACCTGGCGCGCGGCGTGCTGGCCGGCTCGCGGCTGCGGCAGGCGCCGCCGGCGGTGACGGCCGCGGTGGCGCTGGCGCTGGCGGCGCTGGCGGCCTGGCTGCTGCTGTCCGCGCGATGGTGGCTGGCCCTCGCCGGCATCGTCACGCTCGCCGCCGGCTACGCGATGGCGCTGCTGCTCGCCCTCGTGCAGGCGGAGATCGTCTTGCCGATCGTGCTGCCCCTGGGGTCGCTGGCCGTCGCCACGCTCGGCGCCCACGTGACCCGCCACCACCCCTCGGGCGCGCGCGTGCGCCGGCTCGAGGAGGAGAACGCGCGCGCGCACGAGACGCTCGTCCGCCACGAGTCGGCGGTGGAAGCGCTGGAAGAGGACCTGGAGGCCGCGCGCGTCGCGGTCGCCCGCTCCACCGGCGCCGAGCGCGATCTCGGCCGCGCCGCCGACGCGCTGCGCGAGCAGCTCGCCGCGGCGCGGCGCCAGGAGGACGCGACGCGGCAGCGCCTGGACTCGCTGGAGCGCGAGCTGTCGGGGCTGCGCACGGCCGAGGCGCGGAGCGGCCCCACGGGCGACGCCGGCCACGAGGCGCTGCGGCGGGCATGCGAGGAGGCGGGCATCCTGACGCGCGACGCCGCGGTGCTGGCGGTCTTCCGCGATCTCGGCCGCGCCGCCCGCGCGACGCTGCCCATCGTCATCACGGGCGAGCCGGG
>JBBDXO010000077.1:0-35506 GCA_040902295.1 Candidatus Rokuibacteriota bacterium
CACCGGCCGCGCCCGCGGCCACGACCCAGGCGCCGCCCGCGTCGCCGCCGTCGCGCTCCACCGAGGCGCCGCGCCGTCCGGCCGCCGCGGAGGTGTCGGTGGTCGAGACGCTCACGGCGCCGCCGGCCGAGATCCGTCGCGAAGTGGTTCGCGTGCCGGAATCCGTGACGGTGGCGGAGCTCGCGGAGAAGATGCGCCGCAAGTCGGGCGAGGTCATCAAGGCGCTGCTGGATCTGGGCGTCATGGCCACCGTGAACGAGCTGCTCGACGCCACCGCGGCCAAGCTCGTCGCCGACAAGTTCCACGTCGACCTGGAGATCCGCTCCGTGGAAGGCGACGTCCTCGACGAGGAGGATGCCGACACCACCAACCTGGTGCTGCGGCCGCCGGTGGTCACGGTCATGGGCCACGTCGATCACGGCAAGACGTCGCTGCTGGACGCCATCCGCAAGACGAAGGTCGCGGACAAGGAATTCGGCGGCATCACGCAGCACATCGGCGCCTACCAGGTGATGACCTCCCACGGCAAGGTGACCTTCCTGGACACGCCGGGCCACGAGGCATTCACGGCGATGCGCGCCCGCGGCGCCCAGGCCACCGACATCGTGATCCTCGTCGTCGCCGCCGACGACGGCGTGATGCCGCAGACGCAGGAGGCGGTCAACCACGCGCGGGCGGCCAACGTGCCGATCATCGTCGCCGTCAACAAGGTCGACAAGCCGGAGGCCGACCCGGACCGCGTCAAGCGCGAGCTGGCCAACCTGAACCTGGTGCCGGAAGACTGGGGCGGGCAGACGATCTTCGTGCCCACCTCCGCCAAGAAGGGCACGGGCATCGATCAGCTCCTCGAGATGACCGCGCTGCAGTCGGAGATCCTCGAGCTCAAGGCCAACCCCAACCGGGCGGCGAAGGGCGTCATCATCGAGAGCCGGCTGGACCGCGGGCGCGGCGCCGTGGCCACCGTGCTCATCCAGAACGGCACCCTCAAGGAAGGCGACGCCGTCGTCGTGGGCTCGCAATCCGGCCGCATCCGCGCCCTCATCGATCCCACCGGCAAGAAGGTCAAGAGCGCGGGGCCGTCGGATCCCGTGGAGGTGCTGGGCCTCAGTGGCGTGCCCTCCGCAGGCGACGTGCTGGTGGCCGTCTCCGACGAGCGCAAGGCGCGGCAGATCGCCAACATGCGCTCCGACCGCGAGAAGGCCAAGGGCAAGGCCTCGACGCGGATCACGCTCGAGGGGCTGCAGAAGCAGATCGCCACCGGCGAGATCAAGGAGCTGCGCCTCATCCTCAAGGCGGACGTGCAGGGCTCGCTGGAAGCGGTGGGCGACGCCCTCGAGCGGCTGTCCACGGAAGAGGTCAAGCTCAAGGTCATCCACAGCTCCGTGGGCGCCATCAACGAGTCGGACGTCATGCTCGCCTCGGCCTCCGGCGCCATCGTGCTCGGCTTCAACGTCAAGTCGGAGCCCAAGGCGACGAGCCAGGCGCAGGCCAACGGCGTGGACGTGCGCAACTACAACGTCATCTACGAGGCGGTGAACGACCTCAAGGCGGCGCTCGCGGGGCTGCTCGCGCCCGAGATCCGGGAGACGGTGCTCGGCCGCGCGCAGGTGCGCCAGATCTTCAACATCTCGAAGCTCGGCCCCATCTGCGGCTCCTACGTCATGGAGGGCAAGTTCGTGCGCGTGTCGAAGATCCGCGTCAAGCGCGGGGAGACCGTGGTGGGCGAGGGTACGGTGGGCTCGCTCAAGCGCTTCAAGGACGAGGTGCGCGAGGTGCTCGCCGGCCTCGAGTGCGGGATCGGCGTGGAGGGCGTGAGCAGCATCCAGCCCGGGGACACCCTCGAAGCGTTCACGACCGAGGAAGTGGCGCGCACGCTGTAGCGTCCGCGCGCCTGCATTCGCCGTGTCGGTTGCGCGCGTGGCGCTGGGGATGGTGGAGCTGCACCTTCCGGACGTGGGCTCCCTGAAGGGCAAGCGCCACGTGCTACGCGGCCTCAAGGAGCGCGTGCGCGCCAAGTTCGAGTGCGCCGTGGCCGAGGTCGACCACCAGGACATGTGGCAGCGCGCCACCCTCGCCGTCGCCTACGTCTCCTCCGACGCCCGGCACGCCAACGAAGTGGTGTCCAAGGCCATGGATTACATCGAGGACAACGTCGAGGGCCAGGTCATCGAGACGGCCGTGGAGATACTCTGATGCAGGGCAAGCGGCTCGATCGCGTGAACCAGCTCATCAAGGAGGAAGTGTCGGCGGTCCTGCAGCGCGAGCTGAAGGATCCCCGCCTCGGCTTCGTGACCGTGACCGGCGTGGAGACCTCCAAGGATCTGCGCCTGGCGAAGATCTTCGTCTCCGTGCTCGGCGACGACGCGCAGTGGGCGGGATCGATGGCGGCCCTCGCGAGCGCGCGGGGCTTCATCCGCAACTGGCTGCGCCAGCACCTCGACCTGCGCGTCACCCCCGAGCTGGACTTCCGCCCCGACCGCTCCATGGAGCACGCGGCCAGGATCCAGTCGCTGCTCAAGAAGGTCCAGCCGGAGAGCGGCGCGTGAGCGTGCCCGCGGTGCCGGCGGAGGTGCGGGCGCCCTTCGAGCGCGCGCCCGGCCGCGCGCTCATGCTGGGGCACGTGCATCCCGACGCCGACGTGCTGGGCACGCTCCTGGCGCTGGGCCTCGCCCTCGACGGGCGCGGCTGGACCGTCGTGTACGGGGGACCGCATCCGGCCCCCGGCGCCCTCGATTTCCTCCCCGGCGTCGAGCGCTACCGCGTGCTGCGATCGATCGAGGGCGCCTTCGACGTGGCGGTGCTCACCGACTGCCCCAATCACGACCGCACCCAGGGGCTGATCGACCAGGCGCGCGCGGCGTGCCGCACCGTCGTCAACATCGACCACCACCCCGACAACCGCCGCTACGGTGACGTCAACTGGGTCGACGTCTCCGCGGCCGCCACCGGCGAGATGGTGTACCGCCTGCTCGTGGGCCTCGGCGTGAAGCTGACGGCGGCGATGGCCACGAACCTGTTCACGGCCATCCACACCGATACCGGCTCCTTTCGGTACTCCAACGTGACGCCGGAGACGTTCCGGATCTCGGCCGAGCTCGTCGCGGCGGGGGCGGAGCCGGCGGTGGTGTCGTCGGCGCTCTACGAGCGGCGTGCGCCGGACGCGCTCGGATTCCTGGGCGCGGCGTTGTCCCGCATCCAGGTCAGCGACGACGGCAGCCTCGCGTGGCTGGCGCTGCCGGCGGGCGCGGTGCCCGAGTCGTTCGTCGAGTCCGAGGATCTGGTCAACTACCCGCGCTCCATCGGCTCCGTGCGCGTGGCGTGCTTGCTGCGCGAGCTGGGCGACTCGGTGAAAGTCAGCCTGCGCGGCAAGGGCGACGTCGACGTCAACCGGATCGCCGCCCGTTTCGGCGGCGGTGGGCACGTCAACGCCGCCGGCTGCACGATCAAGGGCGGGCTCGATGGGGTCCTGAGCGACGTGCTCGCCGCGGCCCGGGCCGCCATCGCGGAGGCGCCTCCCCGGTGACGTCCGGCGTCCTCGTCCTCGACAAGACGTCCGGCGTGACGTCGTTCGACGCGGTGGCGCTCGTCCGCCGGCGCCTCGGCGTGCGCCGGGTCGGCCACGCGGGCACGCTCGATCCGTCCGCCACCGGCGTGCTGCCCATCCTCATCGGCGAAGCGACGAAGCTCATGCCGTACCTGATGGACCAGGACAAGGAATACGTCACCACGATCAGGTTCGGCGTCACCACCGACACCCATGACCTCAGCGGGCGCGTGGTGGCCACGGCCCCGGTGCCCGCGCTCACGCGCGAGGGCCTGGAGGCGGCGTGCCGGCCGCTCACGGGCCGTCTGCTGCAGGTGCCACCGATGTATTCCGCCCTCCACCACGAGGGGCGCCGGCTGTACGACCTCGCCCGCGAAGGCATCGAGGTCGACCGGGCGCCGCGCGAAGTGGTGGTGCACTCGATGACGGTGGACGAGGTGGGGGAGACGAGCGCCGTGGTGCGCATCGTGTGCGGCAAGGGCACCTACATCCGCGTCCTCGCGTGCGATCTCGGGGCGGCCCTCGGCTGCGGGGCGGCGGTGGAACGCCTGCACCGGACGCGGGTGGGCGGCTTCGAGGCCGTCGCCGCCGTGCGCTGGGACGATCTGGTACGGCAGGACGCGCAGGCGCTGTGGGCGCGGGTGCTGCCGCCGGAGTCGGCGCTGTCCGCGTGGCCGGCCATCCATCTCGACCCCGCGGAGGCTCGCCGCTTCGCGCACGGCCAGCCCGTCGACGTGACGGCGCATCAGGTGTCGGAGGCGCGCTTCGTGCGCGTGCACGACCCCGCGGCCGCGCTCCTCGGCGTCGGCGAGGTCGAGGCGGATGGCAAGCGGGTCAGGCCCGTGCGCATGCTCAATGCGGATCGTTCGCGGACTCGAGTCCTACCCGCCTGACGGCGCGCCGAGCGTGGTCGCGCTCGGCGTGTTCGACGGCGTCCACCTCGCGCACCGCGCGATCCTCGGCGCCGCCGTGTCGCGCGCCCGCGAGCTCGGCGTCCAGGCGCTCGCCTGCACGTTCGACCCGCATCCGATGGAGGTCCTGCAGCCCGACCGCACCCCCTTGCCGCTCACCACCATTCCGGAGCGCCTCGACCTCATGGCGGAGACGGGTCTCGACGGGGCCGTGGTGATCGCGTTCACGAGCGCGCTGGCGGCGATGGAGCCGGAGGGATTCGTCAAGGACGTGCTCGTGGAGCGCCTGCGGGCACGGGCGGTGGTGGTGGGCTTCAACCATCGCTTCGGCCGCGGCGCCCGCGGCGACGCCGCCATGCTCGCGAGCCTGGGCGCGCGCCTCGGCTTCCGCGCGCACGTGGTCGACCCCCTGCAGGTCGACGGCGTCCCCGTGTCCTCCACCGCGGTGCGTGCCGCCCTGCAGCGGGGCGACCTCGCGGTGGCGGCGCGCTTCCTCGGCCGCGACTACTCGGTGGGCGGCACCGTCGTCCACGGCGCCGGCCGTGGGCGCACGCTCGGCTTTCCCACCGCCAACGTGCAGCCGGACCGGCCCGTCCTCCTGCCGGCCGGAGTCTACGCGTGCGACCTGGTGCTGGACGGCCGGGCCCACCACGCGGTCGTCAACATCGGAGTCCGCCCGACGTTCGGGGAAGCGGCCACCACCGTCGAGGCGCATGTCCTCGATTTCTCTGGCGATATGTACGACCGCCGCGTGGTCCTGCGCTTCCGGGAGCGCCTGCGGCCGGAGCGCACGTTCACCGCCGTCGACGAGCTGAAGGCCCAGATCGCCGAGGACATCAGAGAGGCGAGGGCCCGCCGGTAGGAGCCCGGCTTTACTGCCGGCCGCACGCGTGGTACGATGCCGCTATCTGTTGACCAGAAAAGGTTTTTTGAACCCGCACCGGGGATGCGTCTCTGGAGCGTGGCGATTGGAGGAGCCCACCGCATGCCGCTCGCCGTCGACCGCAAGAAGAGTCTGATCGAGCAGTTCAAGACCCACGAAGGGGACACCGGGTCGCCCGAGGTCCAGATCGCGCTGCTCTCCGAGCGCATCACCTATCTCACCGAGCACTTCAAGACTCATGCGAAGGACCATCACTCGCGCCGCGGCCTGCTGATGCTGATCGGCAAGCGCCGCGGCCTGCTCGAGTACCTGAAGAAGAAGGACTCGGAACGGTATCGCACGATCATCGAAAAGCTGGGTATCCGCCGCTGACGATGGTCTGTTCATTTAACAACGGTTGGTCCTCGGTCGGATTGAACCCGGGGGCCCAGGAGCGGGGTGTCACGCCGCTCGCCACACATGGCGCCGATCGCAGCGCGGTCGGCCCCCGAGGACAAATCACTTGAGCCATACCGTACAGACCGACATCAACGGACAGCCCCTTTCCATCGAGACCGGCAAGGTCGCCAAGCAGGCCGAAGGCGCCGTCGTCGTGCGCTACGGCGGCACCATGGTGCTCTGCACCACCGTGGCCGCCAGGAGCGCCAGGGAAGCCCAGGACTTCTTTCCGCTCACCGTCGAGTACCGCGAGCGCGCGTATGCGGGCGGACGGATCCCGGGCGGGTACTTCAAGCGTGAGGCCGCGCCGTCGAAGAAGGAGACCCTGACGTGCCGGCTCATCGACCGGCCCATCCGTCCGCTGTTCCCCGACGGGTTCCGGAACGAGGTCCAGGTGATGTGCCTCGTCATCTCGGGCGACCAGGAGAACGACCCCGACGTGCTCGCCATCAACGGCTCCTCCGCCGCCCTGTGCCTGTCCGGCATCCCCTTCGACGGACCGGTGGGCGCCGTGCGCGTGGGGCAGGTGGACGGCAAGTTCATCGCCAATCCCACCGCGACGCAGCAGGCGGCCTCCAGCCTCGAGCTGGTGATCGCCGGCACCGAGGACGCCGTCCTCATGGTGGAGTCGGGGGCCAGGGAAGTGTCGGAGGACGTGATGCTGGAGGCGATCGCCTTCGGCCACGCGGAGTGCAAGCGGCTGGCGAAGATCCAGAAGGACCTCGCCGCCAAGGCGGCCAAGCCCCGCTGGGCGTTCGACGCCAACGCGGGCAAGGACCTGGCGCTCGCCGCGCGCGTGCGTGAGCTCGCCTCCGCCAGGCTGCAGGCGGCCTTCCAGATCCACGGCAAGCACGAGCGGGCCGAGGCGGTGAGCCGCGTGTTCGAGGAGGTCACGGCCGCCGTCGGCACCGACGAGACCAAGAAGGGCGCCGTGCGCGCCGCCTTCGAGGAGGTCGAGAGCGCCGAGGTGCGCCGGCTCATCGTCGACACAGGGCAGCGCGTGGACGGCCGCAAGGTGAACGAGATCCGGCCCATCACCATCGAGACGGGCTACCTGCCGCGCTCGCACGGCTCCGCCCTCTTCACGCGCGGCGAGACGCAGGCGCTGGTGTCGGCCACCCTCGGCACGAAGTCGGACGAGCAGAAGATCGAGTCGCTGGAGGGCGAGTCGTACCGCAACTTCATGCTGCACTACAACTTCCCGTCGTTCTCCGTGGGCGAGGTGCGCCGCTTCGGCCCCCCCTCGCGGCGCGACATCGGCCACGGCGCGCTCGCGGAGCGGGCGGTGGAGGCGGTGCTGCCGCCCAAGGAAGAGTTCCCGTACACGATCCGGGTGGTGTCCGACATCCTCGAGTCGAACGGCTCCTCCTCGATGGCGAGCGTGTGCGGCGCCTCCCTGGCCCTGATGGACGCGGGGGTGCCGATCAAGGCGCACGTGGCGGGCATCGCCATGGGTCTCGTCAAGGAGGGTGACAAGTACGGCATCCTCACCGACATCATGGGCACCGAGGACCACTACGGGGACATGGACTTCAAGGTGGCCGGCACCGAGAAGGGCATCACCGCCCTGCAGATGGACATCAAGATCCGGGGCGTGTCCATCGACATCATGCGCACGGCGCTCCAGAACGCGCGCGAGGCGCGGCTGTTCGTGCTCGGCAAGATGCGCGAGACGCTGGAGAAGCCGCGGCCGGAGATGTCGCCCTACGCGCCGCGCTTCGTGACCATCAAGATCCGCACGGAGAAGATCCGCGAGATCATCGGCCCCGGCGGCAAGGTCATCCGCGGCATCCAGGAGCAGACGGGCGCCAAGATCGACGTGGAGGACGACGGCCGGGTGACGATCTTCTCGCCCGACAATGAATCAGTGCAAAAAGCACTCGGGATGATTCAGGACATCTGCCGCGAGGTGGAGCTGGACCGGATCTATCTCGGCAAGGTTCGAAAGATCACGGAGTTCGGCGCTTTTGTAGAGGTCATCCCCAACACGGACGGCCTGCTGCACATCTCGCAGATCGCGGAGTCGCGCATCCGCGCGGTGACGGACGTGCTCACCGAGGGCGACGAGGTGCTGGTGAAGGTCATCGAGATCGACGGCAACGGCAAGATGCGGCTGTCGCGCAAGATGGCGCTCCGCGATCAGCCCGCGCTCGCCGACAAGGAAAAGATCAAGAACCCCCAGGCGGCCAATCCCCCGCGGGAGTAGGCGATGATGCGTGGCTGACGAAGGCTATTGCAGGAGCGTGCTGCCGAACGGCATCCGCGTCATCACGGAGCGGATGCCGCACGTGCGCTCCGTGGCGGTGGGGGTGTGGGTGGAGACGGGCTCGCGGCACGAGCCCGGGAGCCGCAGCGGCATCTCGCACTTCATCGAGCACCTCGTCTTCAAGGGCACCGCCACCCGCAGCGCGGAGGCGATCGCCCGCACGATGGACTCCGTGGGCGGCCAGCAGGACGCCTTCACCAGCAAGGAGAACACCTGCTTCTACGTGCAGGTGCTCGACGAGCACCTGCCGCTGGCGGTGGACCTGCTCACCGACATCCTGCTGCACCCGCTCTTCAACCCCGACGAGATCGAGCGCGAGAAATCGGTGGTGCTGCAGGAGATCAAGATGGTCGAGGACACGCCGGACGACGTGATCCACGACCTCTTCGCGGCGCAGGTGTGGGCGGGCCACCCGCTGGGCCGCCCCATCCTCGGCACCGTCGATCTCGTGAACGGCTTCAGCCGGGAGACCATCGCGGCGCACTTCGCGGAAGAGTACGTGCCCCCGCGCATCGTCATCGCGGTGGCGGGCAACGTGACGCACGAGCAGGTGGTCGATCTCTTCGGGCGTGGCTTCAACGGCTTCAGCCAGCCCGCCGCCGTGCGCCGCGACGAGCCCGCCGCCATCACCCCCAGCGTGAACATCGTGCACAAGACGCTCGAGCAGGTGCACCTCGTGATGGGCTTCCCCGGCCTGCGATACGCGGCGCCCGAGCGCTACGCGCTCTTCCTGCTCAACGACATCATCGGCGGCAGCATGTCGTCGCGGCTGTTCCAGGAGGTGCGGGAGCGGCAGGGGCTCGTGTACTCCATCGGCTCCTCCGTGCAGTCCTACTGTGACACGGGGGTGCTGTCGATCTACGCCGCCACCGAGGCGCAGAGCTTCTCCAAGGTGCTCAAGTCGACCCTGAAGGAGCTGCGCGACCTCAAGAAGTCGGGCGTGACCGAGGAGGAGCTGCGGCGCGCCAAGGACCACCTCAAGGGCAGCCTCATGCTGTCGCTGGAGTCGACCTCGAGCCGCATGAACCGGCTCGCCAAGCACGAGCTGCATCTCGGCTCCTTCCTCACCATGGACGCCATGCTGGCGGCGATCGATGGCGTGAAGCACGACGAGGTGCAGGCCCTGATCAGTGAGCTCCTCGACGAAGAGCGCCTCGCCCTCACGACGCTGGGCCCGCTCGACCGCCGGAATCTGCCGCGGGAGTTGCTTCGCCACTAGGTGGCGGGGCCGACGAGAACGGTGCATCTGCGTCGTTGGCTCGTCGCTCCTCCCTGGGGCGTAGGCGGCCTACGCCTCAGTCGTCGACTCCTCGCCGCCTAGCATCTGCACCGTTCTCGTCGCCCCGGCCCTGCTTCTTCGTCGACCATCGCGGGAGTGGCTGTCTGCCCTCTACCCCTCGGTCCTCTTTTTGGTTAAGGTGTGGGCGTGATTGATCGGTATACGCGGCCGGCGATGGGGGGGATCTGGAGCGAGGAGGCGAAGTATGCGGCCTGGCTGCGGGTGGAGCTGGCGGTGTGTGATGTGTATGCGCGGCGGGGGAAGATCCCGGCCGAGGCGATGGCGCGCATCCGGGCGAAGTCCCGGGTGGACGTCGGGCGCATTCTCGAGATCCAGAAGCGGGTGAAGCACGAGATGATCTCGCTGCTGTCGAGCCTCGAGGAGCAGCTCGGCGACGACTCGCGGTTCGTGCACATCGGGCTCACCACCAACGACGTGTGGGATACCGCCACGGGCCTGCAGCTGCGGGATGCGGCCGATCTGCTCATCGCGGGGCAGGAGCGCGTGCGCGCCGCCATCCGGGCGCTGGCGCTCCGGTACAAGGACACGCTGACGGTCGGGCGCACGCACGGCGTGCATGCGGAGCCGACCACGTTCGGACTCAAGGCGGCCGTGTGGTACGTGGAGGCGGGGCGCAACCTGGAGCGGCTGGCGCGGGCGCGGGCGGCGGTGGCGGTGGGCAAGCTGTCGGGGGCGGTGGGCAACTTCGCCCACGTCGATCCGGACCTCGAAGAGGAAGTCTGCCACGAGCTGGGCCTCGGCGTGGAGCCCGTGTCGACTCAGATCGTGCAGCGTGACCGGCACGCGGAGTTCTGCTCGACGCTGGCGGTGGTGGCGGCCTCTCTCGAGAAGGTCGCCCTCGAGGTGCGCGGCCTGCAGCGCACGGAGGTGCTCGAGGCGCAGGAGCCCTTCGGGGAGGGCCAGAAGGGCTCCAGCGCCATGCCGCACAAGCGCAACCCCGAGCTGGCCGAGCGCATCTGCGGTCTCGCCCGCCTGCTGCGCGGCAACGCGATGGCGTCGCTGGAGAACGTGGCCCTGTGGCACGAGCGCGACATCAGCCATTCGTCCGTGGAGCGCGTGATCCTGCCCGACTCCACCATTGCGCTCGACTACATCCTCGACCTCACCGCGTTCATCCTCGAAGGGCTGGAGGTCGACCCCGCCCGCATGACGGAGAACATCGACCGCAGCTATGGCCTCATCTATTCCCAGCGCGTCCTGCTCATGCTGACGGAGAGCGGGCTGGCGCGCCAGGTCGCCTACGAGATCGTGCAGCGCAGCTCGATGCGGGCCTGGGGCGAGCGCCGGTCGTTCCTGGAGATCCTCGGCGAAGACCCCGCCGTCACCGGGCGGCTCTCAGCGGACGAATTGAAGGCGGCCTTCGATCCCGCGTGGTACCTGCGTCACGTGGACGTCGTGTTTCGTCGTGCTGGCCTGTCGCCATGACCCCAAAGGAGCGCACCGTGCCAAAGCCGGTTACACCGAGCGTCGAGCTGCGGGAGAAGATGTACGA
This sequence comes from Candidatus Rokuibacteriota bacterium, assembly GCA_040902295.1. Classification (GTDB taxonomy): domain Bacteria; phylum Methylomirabilota; class Methylomirabilia; order Rokubacteriales; family CSP1-6; genus JBBDXO01. Next base: position 10,835 of record JBBDXO010000077.1, read on the forward strand.
GGGCAAGGCCAAGATCGTCTACGCCACCAGCAAGCCCGGCGTGGTCGTGCAGTACTTCAAGGACGACGCCACCGCCTTCAACGCGCTCAAGCGCGGCACCATCGTGGGCAAGGGCGTGGTCAACAACCGCATGTCGGCCGCCCTCTTCACGCTGCTGGAGAGGGCGCGCATCCCTACCCACTACCTGGGCACGCGGTCGGACCGCGAGATGCTGTGCCGCCGGCTCGACATCATCAAGATCGAGACCATCGTGCGCAACGTGGTGGCGGGCAGCCTCGCCAAGCGCACCGGCCTCGACGAGGGCACCGCCATCCGCCAGCCCATCGTCGAGCTCTATTACAAGTCCGACCCGCTCGGCGACCCCATGATCAACGACGATCACGTGGCCATGATGAAGCTGGCCAAGCCGGCGGAGCTGGCGTGGATGAAGCGCATGGCGCTGAAGATCAACGCCGTACTGAAGCCGCACATGCTGCGGCGTGGGCTGCTGCTCGTCGACTTCAAGCTGGAGTTCGGCCGCGCGGGGGGCACGCTCTACCTCGGCGACGAGATCTCACCCGACACGTGCCGCCTGTGGGACAGCCGCAGCCGGGAGAAGCTCGACAAGGACCGCTTCCGGCGCGACCTCGGCGGCGTGGAGGAGGCCTACCAGGAGGTGTACCGGCGCCTCGTGGGCGGCGGGCCCTCCGCGTGAAGGTGCGCGTGCTCGTGCGCCTCAAGGCGGGCATCCTCGACGTGCAGGGCGCCGCCGTGCAGCGCGCCCTCGCCGGCCTCGGCTTCGGCGACGTGCGCGAGCTGCGCGTGGGCAAGATGATCGAGATCGACGTCGACGCCGCCTCCGCCGAGCAGGCGCGCGCGCGCGTGGACGAGATGTGCCGCCGCCTCCTCGCCAACACCATTCTCGAGGACTACACGATCGAGGCCGTGACCGCCGAGCGCCTTGCGCCGCGAGAAGCCGCCCGGTAAGATGGCGTAGTGAGATTCGGCGTAGTCGTGTTCCCCGGCACGTGGAGCGACTGCGACTTCCACTACGTCATCGCCGACGTCCTCCGCGAGCCCGTCACCTACGTCTGGCACCGCGAGCACGACCTCTCCGCCCTCGACTGCATCATCCTGCCCGGCGGCTTCGCGTACGGCGACTACCTGCGGGCGGGGGCGGTGGCGGCCCGCTCGCCGGTGGTGGAGGCGCTGCCCGAGTTCGTCGGCCGCGGCGGCCTCGTGCTCGGCTCCTGCAACGGCTTCCAGGTGCTGTGCGAGGGCGGGCTGCTGCCGGGGGCGCTCACGCGCAACGCCTGCCTGCAGTACCGCTGCCAGTCCACGCACCTGCGCGTCGAGAGCACGGCCACCGCGTTCACGCGCGCGCTGCGGCCCGGACAGGTGCTGGCGATGCCGATCTCCCACGGCGAGGGCAAGTACCACGCCGACGCCGCCACGCTGGAGAGCCTCCGACAGGGCGGGCAGATCGTCTTCCGCTACGCGACGGCGGACGGGCAGGTGGTCGCGGAAGCCAATCCCAACGGCTCCCTCGACAACATCGCCGGCATCGCGAGCGCGGACGGCCGCGTGCTGGGGATGATGCCGCACCCCGAGCGCGCCGCGGAGACGGCCATGGGCGGAACCGACGGCCTGCTCCTCTTCCAGTCGCTCCTCGGCGCGGCCGCCGAGGACGGTGTGTTCGCCCAGCGGTGAGCGCCGCCACCACCACGTCCCCGAAGGTCACCCTCGATCTCGCGCGCGGCCTGGGGCTGACGGCCGAGGAATACGACCGCATCATCGCGCGCCTGCAGCGCGAGCCCACGTACACGGAGCTGGGTCTCTTCTCTGCGCTGTGGTCCGAGCACTGCGCCTACAAGCACTCGCGCGTGTTCCTCAAGCGGCTGCCGCAGACGGCGCCGCACCTGCTGCAGGGGCCGGGCGAGAACGCGGGCGCCATCGACATCGGGGACGGATGGGCCGTCGTCTTCAAGATCGAGAGCCACAATCACCCCTCGTTCATCGAGCCCTTCCAGGGCGCCGCCACCGGCGTGGGCGGTATCCTGCGCGACGTCTTCACGATGGGCGCCCGTCCCATCGCCATCCTCGACTCCCTGCGCTTCGGTGATCCCGCCGACGCGAAGACGCGCCGCCTCGTCTCCGGCGTGGTGTCCGGCATCAGCTGGTACGGCAACTGTTTCGGCTGTCCCACCGTGGGCGGCGAGATCGTCTTCGCGCCGGAGTACGCGGGCAACCCCCTCGTGAACGTCATGTGCGTGGGCCTCGTGCGTCACCACCAGATGTTCCGCGCGGGCGCCGAGGGGGTGGGCAACCCGGTCTTCTACGTCGGCAACAAGACGGGCCGCGACGGCATCCACGGCGCCACCATGGCCTCCGCCACCTTCGACGAGCACGCGGAAGAGCGGCGCCCCACCGTGCAGGTGGGGGATCCGTTCACGGAGAAGCTGCTGCTGGAGGCGTGCCTGGAGGTCATGCGCACGGGCGCCGTGGTGGGCATCCAGGACATGGGCGCCGCCGGCCTCGCCTGCTGCACCTCCGAGATGCCGGCGCGCACGGGGCGCGGCATGGACGTGGAGATCACGCGCGTGCCCCAGCGCGAGACGGGCATGACCCCCTACGAGATCCTCCTCTCCGAGTCGCAGGAGCGGATGCTGCTGGTGGCCGCGCGCGGCCGCGAGGACGAGGTGCGGCGCGTCTTCGCGCGCTGGGAGCTCGATGCCGTCGAGATCGGCCACGTGACCGCCGAGCCCACGCTCACCGTGCGCCGTGACGGCGAGATCGTGGCCGAGGTGCCCATCGACGCCCTCGCGGCGGCGCCGCAGTACGACAAGCCCTTTCATCCGCCCGCCTCCCTGGGCGCCCTCGCCGCCTTCGACCCCCTCACGCTGCCCGAGCCCTCGGATTACGGGCAGGCGCTCGTCGACCTCATGGCCTCGCCCACCATCGCCTCGAAGGAGTGGGCGTTCCGGCAGTACGACCAGCAGGTCGGCCTCAACACCCTGGTGCTGCCCGGCTCCGACGCCGCCGTGCTGCGCATCAAGGGCACGCGGCGGGCCATCGCCGTGTCCACGGACGGCAACGGCCGCCAGGTCCTGCTCGATCCCCGGCGGGGCGCGGCCATGGCCGTGTGCGAGGCCGCGCGCAACGTCGCCTGCTCGGGCGGCCGGCCGCTCGGCGTGACGGACTGCATGAACTTCGGCTCGCCCGAGCGCCCCGAGATCCTCTGGCAGTTCGCGGAGGCGATCGAGGGCATCTCGGAGGCGTGCCGCGCGCTCGAGGTGCCGGTGGTCGGCGGTAACGTTTCCTTCTACAATGAGACTCTCGGCGAGGCGATCCTGCCCACGCCCGTCATCGGCGTGGTGGGCGTGCTCGACGACGCCACGCGGACGGCCACCCAGTGGTTCAAGGCGGCGGGGGAGCGGATCGCCCTCCTCGGCAGCGACGCCGTGAGCCTCGGCGGCTCGGAGTACCTGTGGCAGCGGCACGCCACGGTGGCGGGCCCGCTGGCCCCGCTGGACCTGGCGCTCGAGCGCCGGGTGCAGGAGGCCGTGCAGCGGGCGGTGGCGGCGGGGCTGGTGAGCGCCGCCCACGACTGCTCGGAAGGCGGCCTCGCGGCCGCGCTCGCGGAAGCGGCGGTGACGGGGCCGGGGCTGCTGGGTTGCGACGTGGTGGTGGCGGGGAGCGGACGCGCCGACCTGCTGCTGTTCGGGGAAGGGCCGTCACGGGTGCTGGTCACGGTGACGGCGGCGCACGAGGGCGCCTTCGAGACGTTGATGGCGCAGGGTGGGATCCCATGGCGATGGATCGGCCGGACCGGGGGCGAGCGGGTCGTCATCCGGGCGGGTGCGGACGTCCTCGTGGAGGTGGCCGTGGACAGCCTCGCGCACGCATGGAGGAGCGGATTTGAGCGCCACATGGCGTGACGACGACCGGTTTCACGACGAGTGCGGGCTCTTCGGCATCTGGAACCATCCGGAGGCCGCCAACGTCACCTATCTGGGCCTGTACGCGCTGCAGCACCGCGGCCAGGAATCGGCCGGCATCGCGGCCACCGACGGCCACGCCTTCCACGTCGAGAAGGCGATGGGCTGGGTGGCCGACGTCTTCAGCCCCGAGCGGATGCGGCGGCTGCCCGGGCACCGGGCCATCGGCCACGTGCGCTACTCCACGTCGGGCAGCTCCAATCTGAGGAACGCGCAGCCCATCACCGCCAACACGGCGCACGGCCCCATCGCGATCGCGCACAACGGCAACCTGATCAATGCGGAAGCGCTGCGCAAGGAGATGGTCCGCGACGGGGCCATCTTCCAGTCGAACTCCGACACCGAGGTGATCCTGCACCTGCTCGCGCGCGCGCCCGCCGCCCCCCTCGAGGAGCAGATCCCGCACGCGCTCGCCCAGGTCAGGGGCGCCTACTCGCTGCTCATCCTCACGCCCGACGCCATGTACGCCGTGCGCGATCCCAACGGCTTCCGCCCGCTCACCCTCGGCAAGCTGGACGAGGCCTGGGTGGTCGCCTCGGAGACGTGCGCGCTCGATCTCATGGAAGCCCGGGTGGAGCGCGACGTGGAGCCGGGCGAGCTGGTGGTCATCTCGCACTCCGGCGTGCGGTCCCTGCGCGTGCTGGCGCCCGCCGAGAAGCTGCACTGCGTGTTCGAGTACGTCTACTTCGCCCGCCCCGACTCCGTGCTGTGGGGCCGCAACGTGCACACGGTGCGCAAGGCGATGGGCCACCAGCTCGCGCGCGAGTTCCCGGTGGAGGCGGACATCGTCATCCCCGTGCCGGACTCCGGCGTGAGCGCCGCCCTCGGCTACTCGGAGGAATCGGGCACGCCCTACGAGATGGGCCTCATCCGCAACCACTACGTGGGCCGCACCTTCATCGAGCCCAAGCAGGGCATCCGCCACTTCGGCGTCAAGGTGAAGCTCAATCCGATGCGCGAGATGCTCGAGGGCCGGCGCGTGGTGGTGGTGGACGACTCCATCGTGCGGGGCACGACGAGCCGCAAGATCGTGAAGATGGTGCGCGGCGCGGGCGCCAAGTCGGTGCACATGCGCATCTCGTCGCCGCCCATCCAGTGGCCGTGCTACTACGGCATCGACACGCCCACGCGCAAGGAGCTCATCGGCTCCAGCCATCAAGTAGACGAGATCTGCCGGTACCTCGCCGCCGATTCCCTCGGCTATCTCTCCCTCGACGGGATGCTCAAGGCCACCGGGTCCGATCCGTCCAGCTTCTGCCACGCCTGCTTCACCGGCAACTATCGCGTCGGCATGGAGCCCGAAGACACCCCGCAGCTCAAGCTCTTCGACGCCTAGCGGGCCCGCACCGATGAAGCCTCTGACCTACCGTGACGCGGGCGTCGACGTCGATGCCGGCGACGAGGCGGTGCGGCGCATCGCGCCCATCGCCCGCTCCACCTTTCGTCCCGAGGTGCTGGGCGGCATCGGCGGCTTCGCCGGCTTCGTGCGCGTGCCTGCCGGCTACACCGAGCCCGTCCTCGTGTCGTCGACCGACGGGGTGGGGACCAAGTTGAAGATCGCCTTCCTCGCCGACCGGCACGACACCGTGGGCATCGACCTCGTGGCCATGGGCGTCAACGACCTCCTCGTGCACGGGGCGGAGCCGCTCTACTTCCTCGACTACATCGGCCTCGCGCGCCTGGAGCCGGCGCGCGTGGAGCTGCTCGTGCGCGGCATCGCGGCGGGCTGCCTGCAGGCGGGATGCGCGCTCATCGGGGGCGAGACGGCGGAGCTGCCCGATCTCTACGCGGCGGGCGAGTACGACCTCGCCGGCTTCGCGGTGGGAATCGTGGAGCGCGCGCGCATCATCGACGGCGCCGCCGTGCGGCCGGGCGACGTCGTCCTCGGGCTGGCCTCCACCGGGCTGCACTCCAACGGCTACAGCCTCGCCCGCCGCATCGTGTTCGACGTCCTGAAGCTCGGCGCCGGCAGTCCGCTGCCGGGCACCGCGCGCACGGTGGCCGACGAGCTGCTGGAGCCCACGCGCATCTACGTCAAGCCGGTGCTGGAGCTGCTGTCGCAGGTGAGCGTGCACGCGATGGCGCACGTCACCGGCGGCGGCATCACGGGCAACCTGCCGCGGGTGCTCCCCGCCGGCTGCCGCGCGCGCATCCGCCGCGGGAGCTGGCCGGTCCCCCCCGTCTTCACCGTGCTCGCGCAGGCGGGCGGCGTGGCGGAGGCGGAGATGTTCCGGACCTTCAACATGGGCATCGGCTACGTGCTCGTGGTCGCCGCCGGGGACGTGGACGCGGTGCTCGGCACGAAGGCGCTCGCCGACCTCGGCGTCTTCCGCATCGGCGACATCGTGGCGGGCGAGCGCGGCGTGGAGCTGAGCGCATGACGCGCGTGGTGGTGCTCGGCGGCGGCTTCGCGGGGGTGGAGACGGTGAGCGCCCTCGAGAAAGGGCTGCGCGGGCGCACGGACGTCGACATCACGCTCGTGAGCGATCGCAACTACCTGCTCTTCACGCCGCTGCTGCCCCAGGTGGGCTCGTCGCTGGTGGAGCCGCGCCACATCATCCAGCCCCTGCGCGACCTGCGCGGCAGCCGCGCCTTCCGCGTCCGCCGCGACCGCGTGCTCTCCATCGACCTCGAGCGCAGGCGCGTGCTCATGGCGGAGGCCACCCTCGAGTACGACCGGCTCGTCATCGCCATGGGCGGCGTCACGCCCACCTTCGGCATCCCGGGCGTCGACGAGCACGCCCTCGGCTACAAGTGGCTGGACGACGCCGTTTTGCTGCGCGACCACGTCATCGATCTCGCCGAGCACGCCGACCACGAGCCCGACGCCGCCGAGCGCCGCCGGCTCCTCACCGTGTGCGTCGTGGGCGGCGGCTATACCGGCGTCGAGCTCATCGCCGAGCTGCAGGACTTCTTCCATTCCTACGTGGTGCCGCGCTACCGCGGCATCGCGGCGGCGGACTACCGCCTGCTGCTCGTGGAGGCGGGCGCCGAGATCCTGGGCGGCGTGCACCCGACGCTCGCCGAGCGAGCCCGCGTGAAGCTGCGCCGCGAAAGCATCGAGATCCGCACCGGGTCACGGGTGACACGCGTGCTGCCCGGGGCCGTCGAGATCGGGCACGGTGAGCGCATTGCCGTCGGGCTCACGGTGTGGGCGGCGGGGGTGAAGGGCCATCCCACGCTGGCGGCGCTGCCGGTGGAGCACGACCGGCTCGGCCGCATCGTCGTGGACGAGCACATGCGCGTGCCCGGCCATCCGGACGTCTACGGCGCCGGCGACGCCGTCACCGTGTCCGGGCGTCCGGAGGCGTCGATCCCGATCATCCCGGCCGCCCTCGCGCACGGCCGGCTCGTGGCCGCCAACATCCTCGCCGACCTCGCGGGGCGGCCGCTCGGCAGCATCCGCTTCGCGCCGCAGGGCATGCTGGTGTCGCTCGGCGAGCGGGATGCGGTGGTGGAGGTGATGGGCTGGCGCTTCTCCGGGTATGCGGCGTGGCTGTTCTGGAACGCCGTGCACCTCTACAAGCTCGTGGGCCTGCGCAAGCAGCTGCAGGTGGCGCTCGACTGGTGGCTCGCGAGCGTGTTTCCCCGGGACTCCGCCATCATGCGTCCGCCGTCGCGCTGTCCCCGCTGTGCCGCCGCCGCCACCGCGTCCGCCGCCAGGCAGGAGGCGGCGTGAGCCTGCGCGTGGGCGTGCTCGCCTCCGGCCGCGGGTCGAACCTGCAGGCGATCCTCGATGCCGCCGCGCACCCGGGTTACCCGGCGCGCGTGGCCGTGGTCGTCTCCGATCGCGAGCGGGCGGCGGCGCTGGAGCGCGCCACCGCCGCCGGCGTGCCCGCCGTCTTCGTGAATCCCAAGGACTACGCCGATCGCGACGCCTACGACGCCGCACTCGCGGGGACGCTGCGCGACCATCAGGTCGGTCTCGTCTGCCTGGCGGGCTTCATGCGCATCCTCTCACCTGCGTTCGTGCGCCTCTTCGACGGCCGTATCCTGAACATCCACCCGTCGCTGCTGCCCGCGTTTCCCGGCCTCCACCCGCACCGGCAGGCGCTCGAGCACGGCGTGAGGATCTCCGGGGCCACCGTGCACTTCGTGGAGGCGGACGTCGACACGGGGCCGATCGTCCTGCAGGCCGCCGTCCCGGTGGAGCCCGGTGATACCGAAGCCACGCTGGCGGCGCGGGTCCTCGTCGAGGAGCATCGCCTGTATCCCGCCGCCGTCCGCCTCTTTGCCGAGGGCCGCCTGCGGATCAGCGGCCGCCGCGTCATCGTCGGCGAGCGGCCATGAAGATTCGCCGCGCGCTCGTCTCCGTCCACGACAAGACCGGCGTCGTGGAGTTCGCCCGGGCCCTGGGCGCCCTCGGCGTCGAGATCCTGTCCACGGGCGGCACGGCGAAGCTCCTGCGCGACTCCGGCGTGGCGGTGCGCGACGTGGCGGAGGTCACGGGCTTTCCCGAGATGATGGACGGGCGCGTGAAGACGCTGCACCCGCACATCCACGGGGGCATCCTCGCCCGCCGCGACGTGCCCGAGCACCTGGCGGCGCTGGAGCGCCACGGCATCCCGCCCATCGATCTCGTGGTGGTGGCGCTCTATCCCTTCGAGGCCACCGTGGCGCGCCCCGGCGTGACCATGGCCGACGCCATCGAGCAGATCGACGTGGGCGGGCCCACGATGATCCGCGCCGCCGCCAAGAACGCCGCCAGCGTGGCGGTGGTGACGGATCCCTCGCAGTACGGCGCCGTCCTCGCCGAGCTGCGCGCGGCCGGCGGCAGCCTCGGCGCCGACACGCGCGCCCGGCTGGCGCAGGAGGCGTTCCGCCGCACCGCGCAGTACGACGCCGCCATCGCCGCCTGGCTGCGGGCGCCGGGCACGGTCTCGACCCCGGAGCGCGCGCCCGACGAGTTTCCGCACCCGCTGCGGCTGGAGGGCGAGCGCACGCTCACGCTGCGCTACGGGGAGAACCCGCATCAGCAGGCGGCGTTCTACCGTCTGCCCGGCGGCGCCGCCTTCGGCCTCGGCGCCATGACGCAGCTCCACGGGCCCGAGCTGGGCTACAACAACCTGCTCGACTTCTCGGCGGCGCTGGGGCTGCTGCTCGAGCTGGACGACCCCGCCGCCGTCGTGATCAAGCACACCAATCCCTGCGGGGCCGCCCTCGGCACCTCCGTGGGGCAGGCGATGGCGAAGGCGAAGGCCTCCGATCCCGTGTCGATCTACGGCGGCATCGTCGGCGTCAACCGCACCCTGGACATGGCGGTGGTCGAGCAGCTCGCGGGCATCTTCGTCGAGATCCTGTTCGCGCCCGCCTACGCGCCCGACGCCCTCGAGGAGCTGCGCGCGACCAAGAAGAAGTGCCGCGTGTTCGAGGTGGCCTGCGACCGCCGCACGCTGCCCGCGCGCCTGCCGGAGTACCGCAGCGTCCTCGGCGGACTTCTCGCCCAGACGACCGACAGGGCGGATCTCGACCCCGCGCAGCTCACCACGGTGAGCAAGCGCGCGCCCACGCCCGCCGAGGAGCGCGCGCTGCGCTTTGCGTGGCGCGTGGCCAAGCACGCCAAGTCCAACGCCATCGTGCTCACCACCGCCGACCAGGTGATCGGCGTGGGCGCCGGCCAGATGAACCGCGTCGACTCCGCGCGCCTGGCCGTGATGCGCGCCCGCGAGATCGGCCTGCCCACCGCGGGCACCGTGTGCGCCTCCGATGCGTTCTTTCCCTTCCGCGACGGCCTCGACGTCGTCGCGCAGGCGGGCGCGACGGCCGTGATCCAGCCCGGGGGCTCGCTCCGCGACGAGGACGTCATCGCCGCCGCCAACGAGCACGACATCGCCATGGTCACCACGGGCCTCCGTCATTTCCGGCACTGAGCCCATGCCCGCCCAGCGCGTCTACGGCCTGCGCGAGCTCACGCGCATCCTCACCCTCACGCCGAAGCGCACCGCGCAGCTCCGACGGCTCGACCTGCTGCGCGGTGACGGCGGCTACAGCTTCCGCGACCTCCTCGCCCTGCGCGCGGCGGGCGCCCTGCTCGACGCCGGCGCCTCCGTGATGCAGATCCGCCGCGCGCTGGAGGCGGTGCGGCGCCGCGAGCCGACGCTCGAGCAGCCGCTGGCGGAGGTGCGCTTCGTGCTCGACGGCTCGCGCCTGCTCGCGCAGTCCGACCGCGTGCGCTTCGACCCGCGCACGGGGCAGACGGTGCTCGACCTCGATGCGGGCGGTCTCGAGCAGGCGGCGGCCGCCACGCTCGCCACCGGCCTCGTGCGGCCGCTGGCGCCCCCCGCGGAGCAGGCGGAGACCTGGTTCGAGCGGGCGAGCGAGTGGGACGGCGATCCCGCCCGCTGGGAGGACGCCGTCGACGCCTACCGGCGCGTGGTCGGGATCGATCCCACCTACGCCGCGGCCTGGAACAACCTGGGGCTGCTCCTGCACCGGATGGGCAAGCACGACGAGGCGCAGGCGGCGTACGCGGCCGCCCTGCAGCACGACGCGGGGTGCGCGGAGGCCGCCTACAACCTCGGGTCGCTGAGCGAGGATCGTGGCGACGGCGCGGGGGCGATGGAGTGGTACCGCCGCGCGCTCCAGATGTCGCCCGACTACGCCGACGCCCACTTCAACCTCGCGGGCGCGCTCGCGCGCGCGGATCGCGGCGCCGAGGCCGTCGTGCACTGGCAGCGCTACCTCGATCTCGACTCCGGCAGCCCGTGGGCGCGCATCGCCCGCGCGCACCTCGAGGTCGTCGACAAGACGGACGGAGCGGGCGAGTGAAGGTGCTGGTGGTGGGCGGGGGCGGCCGCGAGCACGCGCTGGCGTGGAAGATCGCGCAGAGCCCGCTCGTGCGCCGCCTGTACGCGGCGCCCGGCAATCCCGGCATCGCCGCCCACGCCACGTGCCTGGCCCTCGGCGCCTCCGACGCCGACGGGCTCGTCGGCTTCGCCGCCGCGGAGTCGATCGATCTCACCGTCATCGGCCCCGAGGTCCCGCTGGTGGCGGGGCTCGCCGATCGCTTCGCCGCCAAGGGGCTGGCCGTCTTCGGCCCCGTGGCGGCGGCCGCCGCCATCGAAGGCTCGAAGGCCTTCGCGAAGGCGCTCATGGCACGGCACGCCATCCCGACGGCGCGCTTCGAGACGTTCGACGACCCCGCCGCCGCCCGCCGCTACTGCCGCGCGCTGGGCGCGCCCGTGGTGGTGAAGACGGACGGCCTCGCCGCCGGCAAGGGCGCCATCGTGTGCCACACGCTCGCGGAGGCGGACGAGGCGGTGGCGCAGTGCATGGAGCAGCGCGCCTTCGGCGCGGCGGGCGCCACCGTCGTGGTGGAGGAGTTCATGCGCGGCGACGAGGCCTCGTTCTTCGCGCTCGTGAGCGGCGAGCACGCCGTCCCCTTTGCGGCCGCCCAGGATCACAAGACCGTCTTCGACGGCGATGCCGGCCCCAACACGGGGGGCATGGGCGCCTCGACCCCCGTGGCGGCGGTGGACGCGGCCATGCAGGCGCGCATCATGCGGACGATCGTCGAGCCCACCGTGCGCGCGCTCGCCCGCGAGGCCGCCCCGTACTCGGGCGTCCTCTACGCCGGGCTCATGCTCACCGCGGAGGGGCCGAAGGTCGTCGAGTTCAACTGCCGCTTCGGTGACCCGGAAGCGCAGCCGATCATGGCGTGCTCCGACGGCGACCTCGTGCCCGCGCTGCTCGCCGTGGCGCGCGGCGAGCGGCCGCCGGCGCCCGCGCCGCCGGCGCAGGCCGGCGTGTGCGTGACCCTGGCCTCCGGCGGCTACCCCGGGCGATACGCGACGGGGGTGCCGATCACGGGCGTGGAGGCGGCCGCCGCGCTGCCCGGTGTGCACGTCTTCCACTCCGGCACCGCGATGGACGGCGGTGCCCTCGTGACCGCGGGCGGACGCGTGCTCGGCGTCACCGCCGTGGCCCCGGATCGAGCGCGCGCGATTCAAGCGGCGTATGAGGGCGTCGCGCGCATCCGCTTCGATGGCATGCACTTCCGGACCGACATCGGCCGCCGCCTCGCGCGTCCGGCCTGAGCCGAGGAGACAGACACCGCCGTGGCCAATCCCGTTCGCGTGGGCATCGTGCTGGGCAGCGACTCCGACCTGACGATCATGCTGGAGACCGTGAAGGTGCTGGATGCCCTGCAGGTGGGGCACGAGGTCGTGGTGGCCTCCGCGCATCGCACGCCGAAGCGCACCGAGGAGTACGCCACCACCGCCGCCGGGCGCGGCCTCGGTGTGCTGATCGCCGCCGCGGGCGGCGCCGCCGCGCTGCCCGGCGTCCTCGCCGCCAGCTGTCCGCTGCCCGTGATCGGCGTGCCCATCGCCGCCACCCCGCTGGGGGGGATGGACGCGCTGCTGTCGATGGTCCAGATGCCGAAGGGCGTGCCGGTGGCGACCGTGGCCATCGGCGCTTGGGGCGCGGCGAACGCCGCCATTCTCGCCGCGCAGATTCTCGCCGTCGGCGATGCCGCCCTTCGCGACCGCCTCGCCGCCTATCGCGAGCGCCTGTCCGCCGAGGTCGAGGAGCGCGGCAAGCGGGTGGAGGCGACGCTGCGCGGGCAAGCGGCGCCCCCGCGCTGACCGCCGCCACGCCCACGCGCGTCGTCGGCGTGTCCGCCGGCTCGCCCGAGGCGGATGCCTTGCGCGAGGCGGTGACGGCCCTCAGGCTGGGAGGCGTGATCGCCTTTCCCACGGAGACCTTCTACGGCCTCGGCGCGGCCGCCCTCGACTCCTCCGCCGTCGACCGGCTCCTGGCGCTGAAGGGGCGGCCCGACGGCAAGCCGGTGCTCGTCCTCGTGGACTCGATCGCGATGGCGGGCTCGGTGGCCGAGGTGGCGCCCGCCGCCCGCGCGCTCATGGACCGCCACTGGCCGGGAGCGCTCACGCTGGTGATGCCGGCCCGCGCGCACCTGCCGCACGGCATCACGGGGGGCACGGGCACGGTGGGCGTGCGGCTGTCGCCCCATCCGGTCGCCCGCGGTCTGGTGGCGGCGCTCGGCGCGCCCGTGACCGCGCCCAGCGCCAATCCATCCGGTGCCCGGGCGCCCGCCACGGCGTCCGAGGTGCTCGTCCACTTCGACGGCCGCCTCGACCTCGTGCTCGACGGCGGCGCGACGGCAGGGGGACCGCCCTCCACGGTGCTCGACGTCACCGTGGATCCGCCGCGCGTGCTGCGCGCGGGCGCGGTCCGCCTGTGAGGGTCACGGGCGTGATCCAGGCGGGTGGCCGGAGCACCCGGATGGGCGGCGAGCCGAAGGCGCTCCTCGAGGTGGGCGGACGGCGTATCATCGAGCGCGTCCTGGCGGCGGTCGCGCCCGCCGTGGACGACGTGCTCATCGTGACCAACACCCCCGACCTCTACGCGTTCCTCGGGCTGCCGATGATCCCCGATGCCTTCCCGGATCATGGATCGCTGGGCGGCATCTACTCCGGCCTCGCGGCGGCGACCGGTGACGCCGTCTTCACCGTCGCCTGCGACATGCCGTTCCTGCATCCGGAGGTGGCGCGGCTGGTGACGGCCCGGGCGGGGGAGGCCGACGTCGTCATCCCCCGCGTGGGCGACATGCTGGAGACCATGCACGCCTCGTACGCGAGGACGTGCCTGCCCGCCATCGAAGCGCGCCTGCGCGCGGGCCGCTTCAAGATCATCGGCTTCTTTCCCGACGTCCGCGTCGTCGAGATCCCCGAAGCCGCCGTCGCCCGCCACCGCGCGCCCGACGTCCTCTTCATGAACGTCAACACCCCCGAGGAGCTGGCGCGCGCGCGCACCCTCGCCGCTCAGCTGGACTGAGGATGGTCCGACTGCGACCGGTGGTCGTCGTGCACTATCACGAGGTCAGCCTCAAGCGGGGCAACCGGCCCTTGTTCCTGCGCCACCTCGTGCGCAACCTCGAGCGGGCGACGTCGGACGTGGGCCCGGCGCGCGTGCACCAGCTCTCGGGGCGCATCGTCATCGACCTCGAGGCCAATGCCGGGCCCGAGGTCGCGCGCGATCGCGTGCTGCGCGTGTGCGGGGTGGCGAGCGCGGCGCTGGCCTATCGCGTGCCGTCCACCATCGACGCGATGAAAGGCGTCATCGCGCGCCTGGTGGAGGGACGCGAGTTCCCCACCTTCCGGATCACCGCGCGCCGCGCCTTCAAGACGTATCCGCTGTCGAGCGTGGAGATGAACCGCGAGCTGGGCGCCTTCGTGCTGTCGCTCGTGAAGAGCCGGGTCGACCTCGAGCACCCCGCCGTCACCATCCACGTGGAGGTGCTGCCCGCGGAGACGTTCGTGTCGCTCGACCGCGTCACCGGCCCCGGGGGGCTGCCCGTGGGCGCGAGCGGGACGGTGGCCGCCCTGCTCTCCGGCGGCATCGACTCGCCGGTGGCGGCGTGGCGCATGATGAAGCGCGGCTGCACGGTCGTCTTCGTCCACTTCCACAGCGTGCCCTATTTGCCCGCCACCTCGCAGGACAAGGCGCGCGTGCTCGCGCAGCGGCTGACGGAGTGGCAGTACCAGTCGCGCCTGTTCCTGGTGCCCTTCGGCGAGATCCAGCGCGAGGTCGTGCTCAGCGTGCCGCCGCCCGCGCGGGTGGTGGTGTATCGCCGGCTCATGATCCGCATCGCGGAGGCCATCGCGGCGCGCACGGGGGCACTCGCGCTCGCGACGGGGGAGAGCCTCGGGCAGGTGGCCTCGCAGACGCTGCAGAACATCGCGGCCATCGACGAGGCGGCCACGGTGCCGGTGCTGCGTCCCCTCATCGGCATGGACAAGCTGGAGATCACCGACGAGGCGCGGCGGCTGGGCACCTTCGAGACGTCGATCGAGCCCGACGCCGACTGCTGCACGCTCTTCGTGCCGCGCCATCCCTTCACGCGCATGTCGCACGACGAGGTGCGGGCGGCGGAAGCCCGGCTGGATATCCCGCGCCTGGTGGCGGCGGGCGTCGAGGGCGCGCGCATGGAGACGTTCGAGTTCCCCGCGCCATGAGCCCGTCGCTGACGTTTCTGGGGGCGGCGGGCACGGTGACCGGCGCCAAGTTCCTGCTGGAGGCGGAGGGCGCGCGCGTGCTGCTCGAGTGCGGGATGTTCCAGGGCCTGCGCGAGCTGCGCGAGCGCAACTGGCAGCGGCCGCCCTTCGTCGCCCACTCGCTCGCGTCCATCATCCTCTCCCACGCGCACATCGACCACTCCGGGTACCTGCCGCGGGTGGTGCGCGACGGCTTCGACGGGCCCATCTTCTGCTCGCCGGGCACGGCGGACCTGTTGAGCGTCATGCTGCCCGACGCCGCGCACCTGCAGGAGGAGGAGGCGGAGTTCCGCAACCGCACGAGCCGGACGAAGCACCGGCCCGCGCTGCCCCTCTTCACCGGCGAGGATGCCGGGCGCACGCTGCGCCGGCTGCGGGCGGTGCCGTTCAACGAGCGCTTCGTGGCCGCGCCGGGCGTGGACGCCGTCCTGCGGCCCTCGGGGCACATCCTGGGCGCCGCCATCGTGGAGGTGGCCGCGGGGGGCCGGCGGCTCGTGTACTCCGGCGACCTCGGCCGCTACGACGTGCCCATCATGCGGGACCCGGAGGTGGTCCAGCGCGCCGACACGCTCCTGGTGGAGTCGACGTATGGCAACCGCCTGCATGCCGCGGACGACGGGACTCCCGTCATCGAGGCGGCGGTCCAGCGCGCCGTCCAGCGGCGAGGCTGCCTGCTCGTGCCCGCCTTCGCGATCGGCCGCACGCAGGAGCTGCTCTACATCCTCCGCGAGCTCGAGGAGGCGGCCCGGATTCCGACGGTCCCCGTCTATCTGGACAGTCCGATGGCCATCGCGGCGACGAAGATGTACGCGGCGCACCCCGAGGAGCACGACCGCGCGATGAGCAAGGTCGTCGCCGCCGGGGGCCGGCCCTTCACGCCCGCCCGCTTCACGCTGACCGGTACCGCGGAGGAGTCCAAGCGCCTCAACGCGCTCGAGGGGCCGCTCATCGTCATCGCGGGCAGCGGGATGGCCACCGGCGGCCGCATCCTCCATCACCTCCACCACCGGATCGGCGACGAGCGCACCACGGTGCTCTTCGTGGGCTACCAGGCCGCCGGCACCCGGGGACGCCTGCTCCGGGACGGGGCGACCACCCTGCGCGTCTTCGGCGAGGAGGTGCCGGTGCGCGCGACCATCATGGCCACCGACGCGCTGTCGGCCCACGCCGACCAGGCGGAGCTCTTGCGCTGGCTCAAGGCGTTCACCACGCCGCCCCGCATGACGTACTGCGTGCACGGAGAGCCGCCGG
Organism: Candidatus Rokuibacteriota bacterium; assembly: GCA_040902295.1. Classification (GTDB taxonomy): domain Bacteria; phylum Methylomirabilota; class Methylomirabilia; order Rokubacteriales; family CSP1-6; genus JBBDXO01. The sequence goes on from JBBDXO010000077.1 coordinate 27,078, forward strand.
CCGCCGCCGCCCTCAAGGAGGCGATCGCCGCGCAGCTCGGCTGGCCGTGCGAGGTCGCCCGCGACTCCCAGCAGGTGGCGATCTGAGCGCGGCGGGCGGGCAAGGCCCGAGATGTAGCGGGCTTGACGCGTGCAGCCACAATGGGTATGGTGCTTGGCGATGGCGATGATCGCGCTGGGCGCCGACCACGCGGGATATGCGCTCAAGCAGATCCTCGGCCGATGGCTGTCCGAGCAGGGCCACCTCGTCTCCGACTTCGGCACGCACTCCACCGACTCCGTCGACTACCCGGACATCGCCGCCGCCGTCGCGCGCGCGGTGCGGGTGGGGGCCGCCGAGCGCGGCCTGCTCGTGTGCGGCTCCGGTGTCGGCATGGCGATTGCCGCCAACAAGGTGGCCGGCATCCGCGCCGCGGTGGCGGGTGACGTGGTGACGGCGCGCCTGTGCCGCGAGCACAACGACACCAACGTGCTCGCGCTCGGGGCGCGGGCCGTCGGCCGCGAGGCGGCGGTCGCCATCGTGCACGCGTGGCTGGAGACGGCCTTTGCGGGCGGCCGTCACGCCCGGCGCGTGGAGAAGCTCGATGTGCTGGACGGCACGCGCAAGGAGAACGTCGTTGATGTCACGGCTGGCTGACGTCGATCCGGAGATCGCCAAGGCGCTGCGCGAGGAAGCGCAGCGGCAGCACCGCAACCTCGAGCTGATCGCCTCCGAGAACTTCGTCTCCGAAGCGGTGCTGGAGGCCACGGGCTCGGTCCTCACCAACAAGTACGCGGAGGGCTACCCCGGCCGCCGCTACTACGGCGGCTGCGAGGTCGTCGACGTGGTGGAGGAGCTCGCCATCGCGCGCGCGCGCGAGCTGTTCGGCGCCGAGCACGCCAACGTGCAGCCGCACTCGGGCGCGCAGGCGAACATGGCGGTCTATTTCACGGCGCTCAAGCCCGGCGACGTGGTGCTGGGCCCCAATCTCTCGCACGGCGGCCATCTCACCGCGGGCAGCCCGGTGAACTACTCGGGCAAGTTCTACTCCATCGTGGCCTACGGCGTGCGCAAGGACACCGAGCGCGTCGATCTCGACCAGGTGCGCGACCTCGCGCGCCAGCACCGGCCCAAGCTGATCATCGCGGGCGGCTCCGCCTTTCCCCGCGCCATCGACTTCGCGCCCTTCGGAGAGATCGCCCGCGAGGTCGGCGCCGTGCTCATGTGCGACATCGCGCATCCGGCGGGCCTCGTGGCCGCGCGCCTGCATCCCTCGCCCGTGGGCATCGCCGACTTCGTGACGACGACCACGCACAAGACGCTGCGCGGCCCCCGCGGCGGCATGGTGATGTGCCGGCGCGAGCACGCGCAGGCGCTGGACAAGACGGTCATGCCCGGCGTGCAGGGCGGGCCCCTCATGCACGTGATCGCCGCCAAGGCGGTCGCCTTCCGGGAGGCGCTCACGCCGGAGTGGCGCGCCTACCAGCAGCAGATCGTCACCAACGCCAAGGCGTTCGCGGAGGCCCTGCTCGCGCGCGGCTACCGCCTGGTGACGGGCGGCACCGACACGCATCTGCTGCTGCTCGATCTCTCCGCCAAGAACGTCACGGGCAAGGAGGCGCAGGAAGCGCTCGACCGCGCGTGGATCACGGTGAACAAGAACACGATCCCGTTCGAGACGCGCAGCCCCATGGTCACCAGCGGCATCCGCCTCGGCACCCCCGCCGTGACCACGCGCGGCATGAAGGCACCGGAGATGGTGGAGATCGCCGCCCTCATCGACGCCGTGCTGTCGAGCCCCGGCTCTGCCAGCGTGGAAGCCCGGGTGCGGGGCCAGGTGCAGGAGCTGACGAGCCGCTTCCCGCTGTACCCCGGGCGCACGTGACCGGCGTGAAAGGAGAGCAGGCCCGATGAAATGCCCGTTCTGCGGTCACACGGAAGACCGGGTCGTCGACTCTCGCGTGGGCCGGGAGGGCGAGTTCATCCGGCGGCGCCGCGAGTGCCTGAAGTGCCATCGGCGCTACACGACCTACGAGTACATCGAGGACGTGCTGCCGCACGTGGTCAAGCGCGACAGCCGCCGCGAGCCCTTCGACCGGCAGAAGCTGCGCGGCTCCATTCTCAAGGCGTGCGAGAAGCGCTCGGTGGGCGTGCAGGCCGTCGACGACGTGGTGGCCGACATCGAGGCCCGGCTGCACGAGCGCGCCGAGAAGGAGATCTCGTCCCTGGAGCTGGGTGACCTCGTGATGGAGCACCTGCAGAAGCTCGACCAGGTCGCCTACGTGCGCTTCGCCTCCGTCTACCGGCAGTTCAAGGACATCAACCAGTTCATGGACGAGGTCAAGGGGCTGCTCAAGGACGACGCCAAGCCCAAGCCCGCCACCCCGAAAGCCCGGCCCCTGCAGAAGACCAAGTAGGGTCGTCTCACGGCAGTGCGCCTTCCTGGCGGAGGCGGACGAGGGAGGCGTCGAAGGCGTCCACCCAGAAATCGATGTCCTGGTCGGTCATGGCGGCGTTCAGCCACGTGACGCCGGAGCCCCGGTTGAAGTCCACGCCACGGTGCAGCATGGCCAGGTGCAGGCCGGCGCCGACGGGCCCCATCCCGCGGTCGAGACGTGCTTCGTCCGCCTGGTAGGAATCCACGCCGAGCTCGGCCGCATCCGCGCCCAGGAACACGCGCGCGATCGAGGAAAAGCCGTACGCACAGCCATGAACGCCGCGTGCCTTCAGAGTCTGGTTGAGGCCCTCGCGCAGGCGGTCGCCGATGCGGTTGAGGTCCTTCTGCACCGCGCCCGTCTTGAGGATCTCCAGCGCGGCCACGCCGGCGGCGGCGAGGAGCGGGGTGCCGCTGTACGTGCCCTGGTCCGCCACGCGCCGGGTGCGATCACGCCTGGCGTCGCCGGAGAAGGCCACGCCGTCGAGGAGGTCGGCGCGCCCGGTGAGGGCGGCGCCGGGCAGCCCGCCCGCCACCGCCTTGGCCAGACACGTGAGATCGGCAGTCACGCCGAAGTACTCCTGGGCGCCGCCCGGCGCCAGGCGAAAGCCCGTGACCACCTCGTCGAAGATGAGCACGACGGAGCGCTCGCGCGTGAGCCGGCGCAGCGCCGTCAGGAACTCGGGGTTGGTGGGCACGGTCATGGAGCGCGAGGCGGCGGGCTCGAGGATCACCGCCGCCACCTCGTGCTCGTCCAGCAGCTCCGTCACCTGGGCGATGTCGTTGCAGCGGGCGACGAGGGTGTGGGCCACGGTCTCCCCGGGGACCCCGGCGGAGGCGGGCAGCTCGAAGGGATCCTTGACGGCCGCCATCACGGCATCGTGCAGCCCGTGGAAGTGCCCCCGGAACTTGACGATCTTCGTGCGACCGGTGGCCGCGCGCGCGATCCGGATGGCGAGCGCCGTCGTCTCCGTCCCCGTCATCGTGAAGCGCACGCGCTCGGCGCCGGGGACGATGGCGTGGATCAGCTCGGCCCACCGCACCTCCAGCTCGGAGCCCGCGCTGTAGTGCGTGCCCCGGCCCGCCTGCTCGCGAATGGCGGCGACGATGGCGGGATGGTTGTGGCCGAGGATGACCGCGCCGTGCCCGCTCCAGCCGTCGATGTAGCGGTGGCCGTCGACGTCCCACTTGTACGCGCCGTCGGCGCGGTCGACGTAGAACGGAAACGGTGAGAAGACGCGCCCGTCGTGGGCGGCGCCGCTGGGCATGAGGCGCAGGGCGCGCTCGTACAGCGCCCTGGATCTCGGCCGCGCCTGCGCGTATTCCTGCTCGATCGTCGCCTGTGGCATGTGGCGTCTCCCCATGATCGGTATGCGTCTTGGCCCCAGAGAGTACCATCCGCCGTCCGTACCGCCGCCATCACCGCGTGGCCAGGAACACGCCGGCCATCACGAGGGCGGCGCCCGCCAGGTGGTAGCCGTGGACGGGCTCGCCCACGATCAGCCAGGAGAGCGCGATCACCACGAAGGGCATCAGATTGAGGAAGGTGGCGGCGCGTCCGGGGCCGATGCGGCGGATCACCGCGAAGAACCAGATATGGCCGAGCGTGACGGGAATGGCGCCGTACAGCACGACCGCCCAGCCCACGGGCGCCGTGCTCCACATCCGCCACGGCTGCTCCACCGCGGCGGCGAGCGGGACGAGGACGACGGCGGCCGCCGTGTGCGCGCCCGCCATCATCCACACGGCAGGCAGGATGGAGGCGGCCCCGCGACTGTACAGCGAGTACGTCACCCACGCCGTTTGCGAGAGCAGGATGAGCAGGTCCCCGCGATTGAACGCAAACGAGGCCAGCACCTCCAGCGAGCCCTTGGCCACCGTCACCACCACCGCCAGCACGCTGAGCGCGATGCCGAGCCAGTTCCGCCGGCCGAGGGGGTCGCCCAGCCACAGCGAGGCGCCCACCGCCACGAAGATGGGGGAGGCGGCGCCGAGGATGCCGGCGTTGAGGGCCGTGGTCTGCGACAGCCCCCAGTACCAGATGGTCGTGTTCGCCACGAGACCGCTGAGGCCGAGCACGCAGAACGCGACGTAGTCACGGCGCGCCAGCGGCCGCGGCAAGGGCGCCGTCAACCGCGCGAGGGCGAGGAGCAGGGGCGCCGCCACGAGGGCGCGCGCGCCGGTGAGCGTCAATGGCCCCAGCTCGTAGAGCGCCAGCTTGCCCAGCGGAAAGTTCCCGGCCCAGAACAGGATGACGAGGAGGAGCAGCAGGTAGGCCCGGCGTTCGGTCATCGCCAGCGAGGATCGCACAGCCGGCCGCCCGGGGGGGCTTGGGGGGCCCCCCCGCCCCCCCATGTGGATCAAGAAACGTCAGGCCGAGCGGCTCACACCCACTCGATGCGCCAGACGGGGCCCATGAAGTAGAGCGGGCCTTCGAACTTGATGAAGGCGGGGGCGGCGCCTTCCACGATCCAGCACTTCACGTCGGGCAGGTCGGCGATGAGCAAGGAGGCGAAGAGGCCGAGCTGCGGCTTGATCATGAAGCGCGTGGCCGTCATCGCCGTCGCGCCCACCATGACGGCATCCTGAACCGTCGGCGCCAGCAGCATCTTCACGAGCCGGGGCTTGGGGGTGAAGGCCACGATCTGCACCGTCACGGACTCGCCGGTGGGCAGGTTCTTCATCAGCGTGCTGAGCAGGCCGTTGTAGGCGTCCAAGGGCAGCTCGAACTTGCCGGTGAGGAGCTCTTCCGCGCTCTCCTCGTCCGCCTTGTACCGCACGGTGTAACGGCCGGTTTCACGGTCGACGAAGGCGTCCATGCTCTCGGGGAAGGCGGGCCCCTGCTGCACGAGGTGATACGACTCCAGCACGAAGACGTCGCGCTGCGAGAAGACGACCGTCTCGTCGTAGAGCGAGCCGTCCCTGAACTTGAACACCATGCGGCTCTCGACGCGATCGCCCCTGGCGATCTGCACGAGATCTCCCTGCGCCAGCCGCTCGCCCGTCACGGAGCGCAGCACGGGAAACGCCCGCGTCACGCCCTCGGTGTAGCGCACGGCGACCGGCTCCGCCGAAGCGGCGGCACACCACAGCAGCGCTGACACGAGAACGGAGACCGCGGCGGCACGTTTCGTCATGGCTGGCAGTCCTGCAATGGCGTTCATACACAAGACGCCATAGCAAGCGCCGTGCCGCCGGTCAAGGCTGGACCAGGGGGCGGCGAACCCCCGGAAATCGCTCAGGGAGCCTTGGGCTCCTGGATGGACGACGGGCGGCGGGAGTTGCGGCGACGAACAAATTCCTCGTTGAGAGGGACCCCTTTTCGACATAGGGGACATTCGGCTGGATCATAGGTGGGAAAATCTCTACTGACCAGGCTGAACGTCGGCTTGCCGTTGAGGTCGACGGACGTGCGGCGCCACAGGCAGCCCACGCCGACGACGTGCGCGCCCACCTGCTCGACGAGGTCCATCAACAGGCTCAGCGTGGAGCCCGTGGACACGAGGTCCTCGATGAGCAGGACCTTCGTGCCCTGGCGCAGCAGGCGGTTGAACTCCACCGGTAACGACACCCGGCGCTTGCCGCCCGCCAGCCCCTTGGTGCCGTACACGACGATCGGGCGCGAGGGGTGGGCGCGCGCCACGCAGTGGGACAGGATGAGGGCGCCCGGGCCCGTGGAGAGCACGGCGTCCACCGGCCACTGGGCGAAGTGCTTGGCGATGACGGCGCCGAGCCCTTCGGTGAAGGAGGGCTCGGTGGTGACGAGGGTCTTCTCGATGTACTCGGTGGTGTGCTGGCCGGAGGGCAGCAGGACGTGATCGTTGGCGTGATAGGCGCCGGTGCGTTTGAGGATCTCGAGGTGGATCTTCTCGCGAACCTCCGCTTCGACGGCGGCGGGATCTTTCTTCGGCGCGACGCTCATCGACGTCCTCCTCCGCGCATTATCGCACGGGTGCTAGACTCGCCCGTATGCGTGTGCTGGCGCTCGAGGCGTCGACGTTGGCGGGCGGCGTGGCGCTGCTCGACGGCGAGCGCCTCGTCGCCGAGTACGTGCTCGACGTCAGCCTCACGCACTCCGAGCGTCTGCTCGCCACCATCGATCGCGTGCTCGATGACGCCGGATGGGCGCCGCGGCAGCTCGACGGTCTCGCCGTCGCCGTCGGCCCCGGCTCCTTCACCGGCCTGCGCGTGGCCGTGAGCACCGTGAAGGGGCTCGCGCTGGCCCTGTCCGTGCCCGTGGCGGCCGTGCCCACTCTCGACGCCATGGCGGCCGCGGTGCCGTTCGCCTGCCTGCCCGTGTGCGCGGTGATCGCCGCGCGGCGCAACGAGGTCTATGCCTGCCTCTATCGCTGGCAGGCGGGCGCGATGCAGCGGCAATGGGAGTACCTGGCGCTGGCGCCCGCCGCGCTCGAGGAGCGGCTGACCGAGCCCGTCATCGTGGCCGGCGACGGCGTGGCCCTCATCGCGTCGCCGCACGCGCGCCCGCTGCCGGCGCCCCGCCGGCTGCCCTCGCCCGCCTGCGTGGGCATCCTCGGTCTGGAGCGGCTGCGCGCGGGCGAGGTGGTCAAGCCCGCCGATCTCGCGCCCCTGTACGTGCGGCCTCCCGAAGCGGAGGTCAGGCGCCGTGCCGCCGGTCATTGATCGCATGCGCGCGGAGGACCTCGACGAGGTCCTCGCCATCGAGCGCGCCTCCTTCGGCATGCCGTGGTCGCGCGGCGCCTTCCTCTACGAGATGCAGCAGAACCGCGTGGCGCGCTGCTGGGTCATGCGCGACGGCGGCGGCGTCGTCGGCTACATCTGCCTGTGGGAGATCGCGGACGAGGTGCACGTCACCAACGTCGCGGTCCATCCCGGGCGGAGGCGGCAGGGGATCGCCCGCACGCTGCTGGGCGCCATCATCGAGGACGGCCGTGCCCGCCGGCTTCGCATGGTGGTGCTGGAGGTGCGGCCCAGCAACCGGGACGCGCTCAGCCTGTACGAGTCGTTCGGGTTCCGGGTGGTGGGGCGCCGGCGCGGGTACTACTACGACACCGGCGAGGATGCCCTGATCATGGAGGCCCCCCTCGACGGCGACCCGCCGAAGCTGGCCGATGCGAGCGGGGAACCAACCGGCCGCGTCCGCCGTTAATGCGCCGATGAGCCTCCGCCTCCCTGCCCAACGCCTGCGCAGCGCCTGCGGGCGTCGTATGGCGGCGGTGGTGGCCGCGGTGGCCCTGGTCGCTCTCGGAATTCCGGTCACCACCTTCGCGGCGCCCACGCCGGCCGAGGTGGCGCGCGGACGGTACGTCTTCGGCGCCACCGGGGGCTGCGGCTGCCACACGGTGCCGGAGCAGCCGGTCAATGCCGGGGGGCGGCGCTACGACCTGCCGTTCGGCACCATCTGCTCCACCAACATCACGCCCGATACGACGACGGGCATCGGCGGCTGGACGGACGAGCAGATCATCACCGCCATTCGCCTGGGCCTGCGGCCCAACGGCGAGCGGCTGATTCCCGTGCACCCGTATACGGTCTTCAACGGCATGGCGGCGGAGGATCTCAAGGCCCTCGTCGCCTTCCTGCGCACCACGACCCCGGTGAGCCGGGCCAACCAGCCCAAGAAGATCACCGTGCCGCTCTTCGAGAGCGTGTTCCTGCCCGCCTGGCTGGCCGCCTTCGCGCCGCGCGAGACGCCGCCGCCGTCGGCGCCCACGGCGGGCGTGGCGCGCGGGGAGTACCTCGTGCGCGCCGTGGGCCACTGCGGCGAGTGTCATTCGCCGCGCACGATGACGCAGGCCACCGACAACAGCCGCTTCCTGGCCGGCAATCCGAAGGGGCCCGAGGACGCCGTGATGCCCAACATCACGCCCGACCCCGACACGGGGATCGGCAAGTGGTCGGTGGAGCAGATCGCCGAGTACCTGGGCACCGGCCTCAAGCCCGACGGCGACTTTGCGGGCGGGCTCATGGGCGAGGTCATCGAGGGCACCCTCGCCGGCTACAAGGACATGACGAAGGCCGACCGCGTGGCCATCGC
>JBBDXO010000078.1:0-5591 GCA_040902295.1 Candidatus Rokuibacteriota bacterium
CCAGTTCCGCACGTACATCCTGCCCGTGCTCGACGAGATTCGCGCCGCGCCCTAGGGCGCCTGTCCTCACCTCCGCTCCCGCCGCGTCACCGGGACGGCTCGGCGTAGCGCTCGAGCAGCGAGGTGAAATCGTCGGCCGGCAGCGCCGCCGCCCACGCCGCCCCCTCGGAGTCGGCCCCGTACGATTCACGCATGGACTCGATCGCCTCGCGCTTCGTCTCGAAGCGGCGCCACACGTGGCCGGCGCCGCCGCCCGGCCGCCGGAGGTGGAAGATGGGATCGGTGGGAGACTTCGGCTCGTAGGACGTGCGCTGGCCGAAGCGGTCGAGGGTGATCCAGGCCACCGCGATGGCGTGCACCGAGAGCACGCGCGCGCGCAGCGACTGCTCGCGCGGCAGCGACTCGATGTCGGTGAGCTGCGGGCCGTAGAAGACGTGCACGCTGTCCTCGGGCAGCGAGGCCTGCGCCACCAGCGGCTCGCCGGCGGCATCGAGGAGCGCCTTCGAGTCCTCACCGATCCAGTACGTGCCGCCGCCCGCGACGTCCGCCCACGCCTCGACGACCGAGCCCTTGGGCACCCGGGAGCGGCGGCGCACCATCTCGTCGGCGTCGCCCATGAAATAGAGCCGGCTCACGGCACCCGTACGAACCCTTCCATGAGCCGGCGCGCCGAGCGATACACGGTGACGCGCTCGGCATGCGGGCGGCCGTCTCGCAGGGACACGGCGGCGGCGATGGGCAGCACGCCCGACGGATGGCCCAGACGCAGGTCGCCCGTGCGCGGCTCCCGCGCGGCCTCGTGCACCACCGTGCCGTCGATGCGCGAGGCCACGGCCAGGCACATGGCGGCGGTGAGCGCGAAGGCGCGGTGGCAATGGCCCATCGAGATCACGCGCGCGAGGACGTCGATGGCGGCCTCGGGGTAGGCGACGCCGTCGAGCCCGGTGAACGTGGCGGCGGGCGCCACGAAGGCCACCTTCGGCACCGCCGCGCTGCCGGGGATGCCCATGCGCACGGCCGCCTCGGTGCGGATCTTCTCCAGCCGGGCCGCCAGCGCGCGGTCGGCATCGACCGCCGCCGGCGCCTCCGTGCCGGTGAGCCCGAGGTCCTTGGCGCGCACGAACACGACGGGGTTGGTGGCGTCCACGAGGGAGGCATCGAGGCCGTCGAGGACGTCGCGCGCCTGCCCGGTGGGCAGCAGGCGTCCGGTGCCGGCGCCGCCGGGATCCAGGAAGTCGAGCGCGATGCGCGCCCCGAGGCCGGGGACGCCCGCGAGGGCGAAGTCGCCGGTCACGGCCGCCTCGCCCCCGGCGGTGGGCACGTGGGCCACGATGATCTTCTTCGTGTTGGTATTGTGCACGCGCACCACCGTCATCCCCTCGCGCGCCGGCACGAGGCCCTCGTCGATGGCGAAGGGGCCCACCGACGACGAGCAGTTGCCGCAGTTGCCCTTGTAGTCGACGACGGGCCTGGAGATCTCGACCTGCGCGAACGTGTAGTCCACGTCGGCATCGGGGTGCGTGGGGGGACCGATGATGCACGCCTTGGAGAGGGACGAGATCCCGCCCCCGAGGCCGTCGAGCTGGCGGCCGTAGGGATCGGGGCTGCCGAGGGCGGCGAGGAGGATGCGATCGCGGGCGGCGCCCGCCTCCGGAAGGTCCGCGTGATGGAAGACGAGGCAGCGGCTGGTGCCGCCGCGCATGTAGACGGCGCGGATCTTTGTCTGGCTCATGCGTGGGCGCTCCGCGTGTGCGCGAGCAGCCCGCCCGCCACGAGGATGTCGCGCTCGCGCGGCGTGAGCACGCAGGTGGCGGTGAGCGTGGCGCCCGTGCGCGCGTTCGTGATGGTGACGCGCGCGCCCGCGACCAGCGCCGCGCGCAGCCCCTCCAGGCGCAGGTGGTCGTCGCGCTCGACGGCGTCGTAGGCGGCCGGCGTGTCGAAGACGAGCGGCACGATGCCCCAGTTGATGAGGTTGGCGCGGTGGATGCGCGCGAAGGACTTCGCGAGCACCGCGCGCACGCCGAGGAACATGGGCGCCATCGCCGCCACCTCGCGCGAGGAGCCCTGGCCGTACAGCTCGCCGGCGACGATGAGGGAGCGCCCGGCCGCCTTCGCGCGCGCCACGAACTCCGCGTCGACGTACTTGAACGAGTGCTCGGCGATGGCGGGCACGTTGGAGCGGAAGACGAGCACGGCCGTCCCCGAGGGCGAGATGTCGTCCGTGGAGACCTTGTCGCCCAGCTTCAGCAGCACGGGCGCCTCCAGCGTCTCCGCCACCGGCTCGCCGAGCGGCACCGGCTTGATGTTGGGCCCGCGCACGACCTCGCCGCCGCCGTCGGGCTGCACGAGGCCGACGGTGGAGGAGGCGAAGGCGTCGGGCATGGGCCGCTCACGCGGCGCGCCCAGCGTGCGCGGATCGGTGATGACGCCCGTGAGCGCCGAGGCCGCCGCCACCGCCGAGGAGCACAGGTAGACCTCGTCGCCCTTGACGCCGCTGCGCCCGGAGAAGTTGCGATTGAAGGCGCGCAGGCTCTTGGCGCCCGCGGCGGGCACGTGACCGATGCCCGCGCACGAGCCGCACGACGGCTCCGACACGATGGCGCCCGCGGCGATGAGATCGGTGAGCAGCCCCTCGCGCGCCATCGTCTCCAGAATTCGGTGGCTGCCCGGGAAGAGCACGAACGTCAGCGACGGGTGGACGCGCTGGCCCCGCATCACGCTCGTCACCGTCCACATGTCCTCCCACGAGCCGTTGGTGCACGATCCCACCAGCACCTGCTCGACGGCCGTGCCCGCCACCTGCTCCACGGGCACCACCGTGTCGGGCGAGCCGGGCAGCGCCACCAGCGGGGTGACGGCGCCGAGGTCCAGCTCGATCTGCTCGTCGTACTCGGCATCCGCGTCCGGCGCCTGCGCGCTCCAGTCGCCCTCGCGGCCGAGGCGCCGGAAATACGCGCGCGTCACCTCGTCGGAGGCAAACACGCTCGTGGTGAGCGTGAGCTCGGCGCCCATGTTGGCGATGGTCATGCGCTGCGGCAGCGACAGCGTGGCCACCCCCGGCCCCGCGTACTCGAAGATCTTGCCGCTGCCGCCGCGCACGCTGAGCCGGCGCAGCAGCTCGAGGATGACGTCCTTGGCGGTGACCCACGGCGCCAGGCGGCCGGTGAGCCACACGCGCGTCACCGTGGGCATCGCGAGGTGATAGGCGCCGCCGCCCATGGCCACCGCCACGTCGAGGCCGCCCGCGCCGATGGCGAGCATGCCGGCCGCCCCGCACAGCGGCGAGTGGCTGTCGGTGCCGAGCAGCACCTGCCCCGGCGCCGAGAACGACTCCAGGTGCACCTGGTGGCAGATGCCGTTGCCGGGCTTCGAGAAGACGGCGCCGTACCTGCGCGAGGCCGTCTGCAGATAGCGGTGGTCGTCGGAGTTGCGCGAGTCCACCTGGTAGACGTTGTGGTCGATGTACGTGACCGCGCGCGCGGGCACCACGCGCTGCAGGCCCATCGCCTCGAACTGCAGAAAGGCCATGGCGCCGTTGGTGTCCGTGAGCAGCACCTGGTCGACGGTGAGGCCGATCTCGTCGCCGGCCACGGCCTTGCCGGAGGCGAGGTGGCCTTCGATCAGCTTGCGCGTGAGGCTGCGCCCCACGTCTACCGCTTGCCGGCGGGCGCGAAGGCGCGGCGCTTCGGCCCCACGTAGTCCGCGCGCGGCCGGATGAGGCGGTTGTCGTCGTGCTGCTCGATGATGTTCGCCGTCCATCCCGCCACGCGCCCCGCCGCGATGACCGGCGTGAAGAGGTCGACGGGGATGCCGAGCGAGTAGAAGAGCGGCGCCGAGTAGAAGTCGACGTTGGGGATGAGCTTCTTGGCGGCGTTGATACGGCCGTGCAGCTTCACCGCCATCTCGTACCACTTGAACTGACCCGACTGCCGGCACGCCTCTTCCGCCATGCCCCGCAGGATGGCCGCGCGCGGGTCGCCCGCGGTGTACACGCGATGGCCGAAGCCCATGAGGCGGCGCTTGTCCGCGACCGCCTTGTCGGAGAAGGCGTCGACGTGGGCGACCTCGCCGATCTCCATGAGCGTGCGCATGACCGCCTCGCCGGCGCCGCCGTGCAGCGTGCCCTTGAGCGCGCCCACGCCCCCCGCCACCGCGGAATGCATGTCCGACTGGGTCGACACGATCACGCGAGTCGTGAAGGTGGAGGCGTTGAGCTCGTGCTCGGCGTACAGCGTGAGGCTGGCGTCGAAGGCCTTCACGGCGGCGGCGGCGGGCCGCTCCCCCGTGAGCATGTAGAGGAAGTTCGCCGCGTGGGAGAGGCCCATCATCGGCGGCACCGGATCCTTGCCGGTGCGCACGCGGTGGTGCGCGCAGATCGCGGTGGCCACCTGGCTCGTGAGGCGGACGGACTTCTTCACGTTGGCCGCGTGCGTGCTGTCGCCGGTGTCGGGGTCGAACATGCCCAGCATCGCCACCGCGGCCTGCAGCACCCGCATGGGGTCCGTGTCCTTCGGCATCAGCCGGAAGGCCTGCACCAGCTCCCTGGGAATCTCGCGGGCGGCGGTGAGGGTCACCGTGAGGGCGTCGAGCTGGACGGGCTTGGGCAGGTCGCCGTGCCAGAGCAGGTAGGCGACCTCCTCGAAGCTCGCCAGCCGCGCCAGCTCGTCGATGTCATAGCCGCGGTAGGCCAGCCGGCCGTTCGTGCCGTCCAGGTCACAGAGCTGCGTCTCGGCGGCGACGACGCCTTCCAGCCCCCGGATGAGTCCGCGCTCTTCGCTCATGGCGTGCCGCCCTTTCGCTGCTTCGTCGTTGAGGTACGCCGTATCATCGCGCGCCGCTGGTATCATCGCAAATCGCGCCATGCTCCGACCGACGATGATCCTCCTGTGCGTGCTGGCGCTCGCGGCCATGCCCGGCGCGGCGTCGGCGCAGGCCGACAGGGATCGCGCGCTCATCGCGGCCGCCGCTGGGGGCGATACCTCCGCGGTGCGCCGCCTGCTGCAGGCGGGCGCCAGCGTCCATGCCGCCGACGAGCGCGGCGTCACCGCGCTCATCGCCGCCGCCTACCGCAATCACGTGGAGGTGGCGCGGGCGCTCGTACGGGCGGGCGCCGACGTCGATCGCCAGGACCGCACGCAGCAGAGCGCCTTCCTCATCGCCACCTCGGACGGTTACGTGGAGCTGCTCCGGCTGACCATCGAGGCGGGCGCCGACGTGCGCCGCACGGACAGCTACCACGGGACGGGGCTCATCCGGGCCGCCGACCGCGGCCACGTGGAGGTCATCCGCGAGCTGCTGAAGACGCCCATCCCCCTCGACCACGTCAACCGCCTGGGCTGGACCGCGCTGCTGGAGGCCATCATCCTCGGCGACGGCGGCCCGCGCCACACGGAGGTCGTCCGGCTGCTGGTGGAGGCGGGGGCCAACGTGAACATCGCCGACAGCAGCGGCGTGAGCCCGCTCGCTCACGCCCGCGCGAGGAGCTTTACCGCGATCGCCAGCATCCTCGAGTCGAGGAACGCCCGGTGAGACGCTGCTACCGGCGGCGGCGGGGCTCCTCGCAGTCGGACTGGATCTCGCCCCCGTAGCAG
>JBBDXO010000079.1:0-5585 GCA_040902295.1 Candidatus Rokuibacteriota bacterium
TCGCCGGGTCCCTCCGCGCGCGGTCAGCCGAGGGGGCGGCCGGCGTAACGCAGCCGGTACACCGGCGCCGCGCGCCGGGTGATGGTCTCCACGCCTGAGAACGCCTCCGCCTCTTTGTCGAGCTGATTGACGTAGATGTAGTCGCCCTCCGCGAACCGCTTCGGGCCGCGGTAGGGCGCGTCCTCCGCCGGGCGGGCGAGGGCCGCCCGGAGCACGGCATGGATGGCGAGCACGTCGTCACGGGCCTCCGCCGGCGCGAGCACGCCGCCCGCGTATCCCATCGCCCACACGGGCGTGTCGCCGTCGTACACGGTCTGCTGACCCACGAACGAGCGCACGCCGAACCAGACGTCGCGGTACAGCAGGGGGTCCTCGCGATACTCGAGCTGGCGCGAGCCGGGCACGAGCGGCGCCGGGGCCGTCGCGTCGCCGACGGGCTGCGTGCGGCGCCTGACGCGCAGGAGAAAGGCGAGGAGGGCGGGCCGGGACACCACGAGGCGGATGGTACAATTGCGACCCTATGAACGGCGCCGAAATTCGTGAAGCCTTCCTGAGATATTTCGAGCGCCATGGCCACACCCGGGTGACGTCCTCGGCGCTGGTGCCCGCCGGCGACCAGACGCTGCTCTTCACCAACGCCGGCATGGTGCAGTTCAAGGGCGTCTTCCTCGGCGACGACCGGCGCGACTACGTGCGCGCCACCACCTGCCAGAAGTGCGTGCGCGCGGGGGGCAAGCACAACGACCTCGAGAACGTCGGGCGCACCGCGCGCCATCACACCTTCTTCGAGATGCTCGGCAACTTCTCCTTCGGCGATTACTTCAAGCGCGACGCCATCACCTTCGCGTGGGAGTTCCTCACGAAGGACCTGGGCATCGACTCCGACCGGCTCACCGCCACCGTCTTCACGGACGACGACGACGCTTTCACGCTCTGGAAGAGCGTCGCCGGCCTGCCGGACGCGCGCATCCTGCGCCTGGGCGAGAAAGACAACTTCTGGGCGATGGGCGACACCGGGCCGTGCGGCCCGTGCTCGGAGGTCCACTTCCACCAGGGCGACGACATCCCGTGCGCCGAGGTGGAGGCGGGGCGGCCGTGTCTCGGCGTGGCGTGCGAGTGCGACCGGTGGCTGGAGATCTGGAACCTCGTCTTCATGCAGTTCAACCGCGACGCGAGCGGCACCATGACGCCGCTGCCGCGCCCGTCCATCGACACCGGGATGGGGCTCGAGCGCATCGCCGCCGTCATGCAGGGCAAGCGGTCGAACTACGACACGGACCTGTTCGCGCCGCTGCTGTCGCGCATCTCGACGATGGCGGGCAAGTCCTACGGCGCCGACGAGGAGCAGGACGTCTCCATGCGCGTCATCGCCGACCACGGGCGCGCGGCCACCTTCCTCATCGCGGACGGTGTGCTGCCCTCCAACGAGTGGCGTGGCTACGTGTTGCGGCGCATCATGCGCCGTGCCATGCGCCACGGCCGCCGGCTCGGTCTCACGGAGCCCTTCCTGTGGCGCACGGTGCAGTGGGTGGGCGAGAGCATGGGCGGCGCGTATCCGGAGGTCGTGAAGGAGCGCGCGCGCATCGAGGACGCCGTGCGTCAGGAAGAGGAGCGCTTCGCGGAGACGCTCGACAACGGCATGCGCCGCATCGACGAGTACACGGAAGTGCACGGCGCCGGTGCGGGCCGCCCCATCGACGGCACGATGCTGTTCACGCTCTACGACACGTACGGCTTTCCGCGCGACCTCGCCGAGGAGATCCTGGTCGACAAGGGCTGGCGCGTCACCGATGAAACCGAGGTGACGTGGACGCTCGAGATGGAGGCGCAGCGGGAGCGCGCGCGCGCGAAAGCCACCTTCGGCGGCGGCGAGGAGGCGAGCGAGTCGCTCGGGCTGTACCAGACGCTGTCGAACGAGCTGCCAGCCGTGACGTTCGTCGGCTACGAGACGTTGTCGTCGCCGGCCAGGATCCTCGCCATGGTGGCGGGCACGCGCCGCGTGCGCGAGGCGGTCGCCGGCGACGAGGTCGAGGTCATCCTGGACCGCACGCCCGCCTATGCGGAGTCGGGCGGGCAGATCGGCGACACGGGCAGCCTCGTGGGCCGCGGCGGGCGCGGCGACATCGTCGACACCTACTACCGGGGCTCCAAGCTCATCGTGCACCGGGTGAAGGTGACCGCGGGCGGGTTGCGGGAGCACGAGGATGTCGCCGTCACCGTCGAGTCCTCGCGGCGCATGGGGTTGCGCCAGCACCACACGGGCACCCACCTCCTGCACGCGGCGCTGCGGACCGTGCTCGGCACCCACGTGGGCCAGGCGGGCTCGCTGGTGGCGCCGGACCACCTGCGCTTCGACTTCTCGCACGGGGCGTCCATCAAGGACCGCGAGGTGGAGCAGGTGGAAGCGCTGGTGAACGAGCAGGTGCAGAAGAACGTCCCCGTCGCGCGCACGGAGATGAGCCTGGAGGAGGCGCTCGCCTCCGGCGCCATGGCGCTCTTCGGCGAGAAGTACGGCGCCCGCGTGTGCGTGGTGAAGATCGGCGACTTCTCCGTCGAGCTGTGCGGCGGCACCCACCTCGACGCCACGGGCCAGCTCGGGTTCTTCAAGGTGAGCGAGGAAGGCGCCGTCGCCTCCGGCGTGCGCCGCATCGAGGCGGTGGCGGGCACGGCGGCGGTGGAGGCGGTGGCGCGCCAGGAGCGCGTGCTCAAGGAGATCGGCGACATCCTCAAGATCGCCCCCGCGGAGGCGCCGCAGCGGCTGCGCAAGCTGCTCGACGAGCAGAAGGCGCTCGAGCGGCAGCTGCAGGAGATGGAAGGCAAGCTCGCGCGCTCGAAGGCGGACGATCTCGTGAGCACCGCGCGCGAGGTCAACGGCGTGGCCGTCATCGCCGGGCGCATCGACGGGCTCGATCCGGACGGGCTGCGCGCGGTGGCCGACACGCTGCGCGACCGCCTCGGCTCCGGCATCGTCTCCGTCGGCAGCGTGGTGGACGGCAAGGTGAACCTGATCGCGGCCGTCACCAGGGACCTCACGAAGCGCTTCCAGGCGGGCAAGCTCATCCAGGAGATGGCCAAGGTCGTCGGCGGCCGGGGCGGCGGGCGTCCCGACCTCGCGCAGGCGGGCGGCCCCGACGCCTCGCGCCTGGACGCGGCCCTCGCGCTCGCCTACGAGTGGGTGGGACGTCAGTCGTCGGGCGGCTAACAGCGCGCGGGCCCACCCCGCCCGGATGCTAGAATGCCGTTGAATGACCCGCCATTTCTCCGCTCCCGCGGCCTTCTGACGCCGGCGCCGTGGAGCCCCATCTCAGGATTCTCCATACCGTTGCCGAGGCGGTGAGCCGGACGCTCGACGTCGAGGACGTGCTGCGCACGGCGCTCGACGCGCTCACGGACGTCACCGGCCACGAGATCTCCAGCGTGCACCTGCTCTCCGAGGACGGCGCGCACCTGCACCTGCGGGGGGACCGCGGCCTGTCCGGCCCGCTGCGCGACATCAATCGCGTGCTGCCCATCGGAGAGGGCGTCATCGGCCGCGTGGCGGCCACGGGCGCCACCATGACCTTCGCCGACATCTCGACGTCGCCCGCGCTGTTCGCGCCCGCGCAGGCCATCGTGCGGCAGGACGGCATCCGCGGCTTCGTGTGCGTGCCCGTCAACAGCCGGGGCCGCATCCTCGGCACGCTGTCGCTCGGCCGCCAGACCGACGTGCCCTTCGACGAGCCCGAGATCGCCCTGCTGGAGGCGACCGCGCACCAGGTCGGCATCGCGCTCGACAACGCGCGCCTGTACTCGGAGTCGGTGCGCCAGCTCGAGGAGCTTCGCCTCAAGCAGGCGCAGCTGGTGCACGCCGAGAAGCTGTCGGCCGTGGGCGAGCTGGCCTCGGGGGTCGCGCACGAGATCAACAACCCGCTCACGACCATTCTGGGCCAGGCGCAGCTGCTGACGGAGCGCACCGACATCACGCTCCACGTGCGCGATCGCATCCGCGTCATCGCCGAGGAGGCCTCGCGGGCGGCGCGCATCGTGCAGAACCTGCTGCTCTTCGCGCGCCACTATCCGCCCGAGCGGCGCCCGTGCTCCCTCGCGGACCAGGCGCGGCGGGTGCTGGAGCTGAAGGCATACCAGCTCGAGCAGGACAAGATCCGCATCGTGACGGACTTCGCCGACTGCCCGCCCGTGTGGGCGGACGACAACCAGATCCAGCAGGTGCTGCTGAACCTGGTGCAGAACGCCCATCAGGCGATGACGGCGCACGCGGCGGAGGGCGTGCTCACCATCCGGATCCGTGCCACGGCCGAGCATGCGGTGATCGACGTGCTCGACACCGGCCCGGGGCTGGCCAGCGACGTGGTGCCGCGCCTGTTCGATCCGTTCTTCACCACCAAGCCGCCTGGAGAGGGCAGCGGCCTGGGGCTGTCGGTGTCGTACGGGATCGTCACCGAGCACCAGGGCCGGTTGAGCGCGGGCACCCGGCCCGAGGGCGGCGCCGTCTTCACCGTCGAGCTGCCGCTCGGCGACGGGACGTGAGCGCGTGCGCCGCCACGCTCGCCGCGGCGCTCCTGCTCGCCGCCGGCTGCGCGGGGGTGGGCGAGCCGGTGGCCGGCGCGCCCGCGCACCACCGCACGCGCGGCTTCGTCAACTCCAATCCGGACTTCGAGCGCCCCTCCTTCTGGACGGTGCAACGCTTCCGGGCCGCGCGGCTGATCGAAGCCATCGTGCCGCGCCGGGCCGTGCCGGTCTTCCCGCGCGCGGACAACGACGGGCGCGCGCTGCGAGACAACGCGGGCACCTCCACGGTGACGTGGATCGGCCACGCCACCCTGCTCTTCCAGCTCGACGGCCTCAACGTGCTCACCGATCCCCAGTGGTCGGAGCGCGCCAGCCCCCTGTCGTTCGCGGGGCCGCGCCGGATCGCCGCCCCCGGCGTGCGCTTCGAGGATTTGCCGCGCATCGACGTGGTCGTCCTCTCGCACGATCATTACGATCACCTCGACCGGGCCACCGTGAGCCGGCTCGCCGCCGTGCACCGCCCGCTCTTCCTGGTGCCCCTCGGCCTCAAGGCGTGGTTCGCGGACATCGGGGTGACGAACGTCGAGGAGCTGGACTGGTGGCAGCAGCGCGTGGTGGGCGCCCTGACGTTCACGTGCGTGCCGGTGCAGCACTGGTCGGCGCGCACGCCCTTCGACATGAACCGGCGGCTGTGGAGCGGGTGGACCCTGGCGGGACGGCAGCGGCGCGCGTTCTTCTCGGGCGACACCGGCTACTACGCGCCGGAGTTCCGCGCCATCGGCGAGCGCCTGGGCCCGTTCGACCTCGCCGCCATCGCCATCGGCGGCTACGAGCCCCCCGAGATGATGCGCATGACCCACACGACGCCCGAGGAGTCGCTGGACATCTTCACCGACGTCCGCGCGCGCACCTTCGTCGCCATGCACTGGGGCACCTTCGACATCGCCGAAGAGCCGCTCGACGAGCCGCCGCGGCGCCTGCGCGAGGTGGCGCGCGCGCGCGGCATCCCCGACGACCGCGTGTGGGTGCTGCAGCACGGCGAGACGCGCGACTGGTAGCCCGACCGCCCGGATCAT
>JBBDXO010000080.1:0-35314 GCA_040902295.1 Candidatus Rokuibacteriota bacterium
CCCGGTGGATTTCAAGTCCACTGCCTTACCAATTAGGGCTAGCCCTCCGTACGGTCGGCGGCGCGAGGCGGCACTCTCGGATGATACCGCGGGACGGCGGTGACCGTGAACGGAGGGCTCGCGAGCGCGGGCTAGTGCCCCTTGCCCTTCTTCCCGCCCTTGCCGGGGCCGCCGCCGTCGCCCATCTTCCTGGCGTGACCGGGCGGGATCTTGTAGTAGCTGACCGGCACACCGATCACGGGCCTGGGTACCTTGTCGGTGGGGACGAACACCCACGCCGCACCCGGCTTCTTCGCGTGGAACCAGTGGCCGTTGTGCAGGGCGTAGTAGCTGCCGCCGTACACGAAGAGGTTGTGGCTCGCCGCCGGCGCGTAATAGACGGCCGTGCCGGGCACCACCACCACCCTGGGCGGGGAGGCGACGACGATCGGCGGCGGCGCTCCGATGTTGATCGTCACATCCGCGTGCGTCGACGAGGCGAGCAGGCCCGTTGACAGGGCCGCCATGACCATCACTGTGGCGAGCGTCTTCATGTACGTCCTCCCTGCCCCTGCGAAGGTGCAGGGCCGGTGCCACGCGTAAGTGGCCGTGTTCGTGGGCCGACAGGGGGCGGGCGGCGACGATCGGGCATCCGTTGCTGACACCCCATGCCGTTCTGCCGTCACTGGGGCTACACTTCCGGCGTCGCCTTGATCGGGCGGCGGCAAGCCGCGATGCTGGACCCAGGAGGACAGGCGTGATGGCCGAGGACAAGTACGACCGCAGCACCCAGGACGTCGGCAACATCGTGGCCCTCGAGCACGTGAACGTCACCATCCCCGACCAGGTGATGGCCACCGACTTCTGGATCACCGGCATGGGCTTCACGCGGGATCCCTACCTCATGGTCGGCACCGACAACATGTGGGTGAACATCGGGCAGCAGCAGTTCCACCTGCCCACCGGCCCGCCGCAGGTGCTGCGGGGCACCGTCGACCTGGTCGTGCCGGACATCGACGCCCTCGTCGCGAGCCTCGCCGGCGTCCGCGACAAGCTCGCCTCCACCCGGTTCGCCTACGCCGTCGAGCGTCATCACGTGGCCGTCACCTGCCCGTGGGGCAACCGGCTGCGCTGCTACGCGCCGGGCGCGTGGGCCGACATGACGCTCGGCATGACGGCCGTCGAGTTTCCGGTGGGGCCGGGCGCCGCCGCCGGCATCGCGAAGTTCTACGAGACGGTGATGGACGCGCCGGCCGCCGTGGTGGAGGTCGCGGGCGCGCCCGCGGCGCGCGTGCGCGTCGGCGGCGTGCAGGCGCTGGTCTTCCGCGAGACGGCGGAGCCGATCGCCGCCTACGACGGCCATCACGTGGCCGTCTACATCGCCGACTTCTCGGGGCCGCACCGGCGGCTGCGCGAGCACGGCCTGCTCACGCGCGACGAGCGCGATTACGAGTACCGCTTCACGACCATCACCGACCTCGACACGGGGCGGCCGCTGTTCGAGATCGAGCACGAGGTGCGGAGCCTGACGAACCCGCTCTACGCGCGGCCGCTCGTCAACCGCAACCCGGCGCAGCGGCAGTCGACGTACCAGCGCGGGCGCGACGCCTTCGTGCCCGGCATGCGCTGAAGGTGCTCGAGTACGTCGAGCGGGCGCGTGCGCTCGCGCCCCGCCTCGAGGCGCGCGCGGCGGAGATCGAGCGGCAGCGCAGGCTGCCCGACGACGTCGTCTCCGCGCTCACCGACGCCGGCTTCTTCGCACTGCTGCTCCCCCGCTCGCTCGGCGGCGCCGAGCTGGATCCCGTCACCTTCGTGCAGGTGATCGAGGAGATCGCCCGCGCCGACGCGAGCGCCGCCTGGGTGCTCTGCCAGACGTCGGGATGCTCCATGGTCGCCGGCTACCTCTCCCCCGACGTGGCCAGGGAGATCTTCGGCAACCACGGCGTGCTCGCCTGGGGATCGTTCTCGATGTCGGGGCCGCGCGCGGTGGCCGTGGACGGGGGCTACCGCGTCACCGGCTCGTGGGGGTTCGCCAGCGGCGGCCACCATGCGACGTGGCTCGGCGCGCATTGCCCGGTGGTGGAGCCCGACGGGACGCCGCGGCGCCGCGCCGACGGCCAGCCGCTCGTACGCACGATGCTGTTCCCCGCCTCGGCGGCGCCGCTCGAGGACGCCTGGGACGTGATGGGCCTGCGGGGCACGGGCAGCGACACGTACGCCGTCTCGGATCTCTTCGTGCCGCAGGAGCACTCGGTCGCCCGCGACGACCCCGCCGAGCGGCGGCTGCAGCGGCCGCTCTACTGCTTCTCGACGGGCAACTTCTATGCGTCCGGCTTCGCCGCGGTGGCCCTCGGCATCGCGCGCCGGATGCTGGACACGCTCGTTGCCCTCGCGCAGGACAAGACGCCGCGCGGCCACCAGGGCGCGCTGCGCGAGAATGCGGTCATCCAGTCCCAGGTCGCGCGCGCGGAAGCCAGTCTTCGCTCGGCGCGGGCCTTTCTGCTGGGCACGCTGTCGGAGCTGTGGGAGGCGGGCGGGCGCGTGGGGCCGCTCACCCTCGAGCAGCGCGTCCTCGTTCGCCTCGCGGCCACGCACGCCATCCATCAAGCCAAGGGCGTCGCCGATGCGGCGTACCATGCGGCGGGCTCCACCGCGATCTTCACCAGCGGCGATTTCGAGCGGCGCTTCCGTGACATGCACGCGGTCACCCAGCAGATCCAGGGCCGGCAGGCGCATTTCGAGACGGTGGGCCGCTTCCTGCTCGGCCTCGACCCCGACACGACCTTCCTGTGATGGGGCGGCGCTACCGGACGTCGTAGCGCCCGGACACGAGCACGTCGAGCCCGAGCGCATCCCGCAGCGACATCTGGATATGGGGGTTGGCGGCGATCAAGGCCATCTTCGCCTCCAGCTCTCTCCTCAGCGCCACCAGCGTGGCGGGATCCTTGACGTGGATGCGCGGATGGCCGGCGAGCGCGGCGGCCAGCCGGGCGCCCAGCGCAGGGTCGCCCGGGAAATCCTCGACCCCGATCCGCAGCGGCGCGGGCGCAAGGCTGACGGTCTCGTCCACGGTCCGGCCCCAGGTGATGCGCCGCACGGTGCCGGCATAGCCGGGCGCGCTGATCTCCAGGTCGAAATCGCGCCCGAGGGCGCCGAGGACGAACTGGTCGGGCTTCACCCGCGCCTTCGCCCCGCCCTGCACGACGTAGACCGCCGCGTCGACGGCCGCCTCGCTCGTCCTGTCGATCGCCAGCGGCTCGCGGGAGGGGTCGGCGGGCACGCGGAGACGGAACGTCGCGTGGGGCCGGTCCAGCTCGTAGATCTGCTGCAGGCGCCCGGTGAGCCACCCCGCCACGTCGGCGACCGCCGCTTCCGGGGTTTCGGTGGCGGCGGGCCCCGTGAGCTGGCGCGCCTCGAGCTGCCGGCCCTTCGTGTCGCTCTTGATCTCGTGCACCTGGACCGCAAGCCGGAACTCGCGGCCGGCCGGCCGGGCGCGGCTCGCCGGATGTCGCGCCGCCTGGAGGAGACGGGCCTTCGTCCACGGGTAGGGCTCGCTCCGGTCGTCGGCCGGCTTCACGATGGCGCTGTGGTCGAGATCGAAGGCGACGGGGGTGGCATCGCAGCGCGTCGCCGCGAAGACGTTGTTGACGATCTCGGCCGTGCCCACCATCGGCTTCTTCTCGTACGCACAGAACGCGAAGGGGAATTCCGCGTCGGTGTCATCGCGGTCGCGCAGCAGCGCTTGCCACTGGTTCTCCACCGACTGAATGAAGGCATTTGCGGTGGCCGGCTCCATGTTGGCGAACTGAGGATTCCACGACAGCAGGGCACCCAACGCGGCCACGGGCGCGCCCTGGGCCGGGGTGGCGAGGAAGACGACGCTGCGCACCCGCCGCAGCCGCTCGATGTCGCGCGGCTGGGGACGGTTGAGCTCCACGAGCATGCGCTTGGTGATGAGCCCGCCCATGCTGTGGGCGACGACGTGGATCTGCGCGTAGCGGTCGAAGAGCCCGTCGTCCGTGATCTGCCGCAGCAAGCGCTGCGCGATCTCCTCGATGGTCGAGGACCGTCCCAGCAACGGCGAGTCGTATCCGGCCAGGTAGATATCGAAGTCGGCGAAGGCGGGGTCTCGCGTCATCATCTCCGGCCACAGCGCCCTCGTGGTGGCGTTGCGCCAGGTGGCGACCGCGTCGCCCGTCACGCCGTGGACGAAGACGATGACGTTCGGCCGGCCGGCCTGCGTGAAGAACGGTGTCCGGCCCGGGGCCGGGGGCGGGGCCGAGGCCGCACAGCCGGCGCCGAGGGCGAGCGTGAGGAGGAGGGCGACGAGCGGGCGCACGGTGGACCGCCCTGCGCTAGGGGCCGGGGCGGGGCGTGAGGAGCTCCATCCCGTCCATGTACGGACGGAGCGCGGCGGGAATGGTCACGGTGCCGTCGGCGTTCTGGCAGTTCTCCAGGACGGCGATGAGCGTACGGCCCACGGCGAGGCCGGAGCCGTTGAGCGTGTGGCAGAACTCGGCCCGGCCGCGCTCGCCGCGATACTTGATGTCCACGCGGCGGCCGCCGAAGTCGGCGTAGTTCGAGCACGACGAGATCTCCGTGTACTTGCCCAGCACCGGCCGCCACACCTCGATGTCGTAGCCCTTGGCGCCGCTGAACCCGAGGTCGCCCGCGCAGCGCTCCACCACGCGGTAGGGCAGCTCGAGACGGCGCAGCACCTCCTCGGCGTTGGCGACCATCGACTCCAGCTCGTCGTACGACTGCTCCGCAGTCGCCAGCTTGACGAGCTCGACCTTGTCGAACTGGTGCTGGCGGTAGAGCCCCTTCATGTCCTTGCCGTACGTGCCCGCCTCGCGGCGGTAGCACGGCGTGAAGGCCGTGTAGCGTCGCGGCAGCGTCTGCGCGGGCAGGATCTCGCCGCCGTGCAGGGCGGTGAGCGGCACCTCGGCGGTGGGGATCAGGTAGAGCGTGCGGTTGTCGTCAGGCTCCACCGTCTTGAAGAGCTGCTCCTCGAACTTCGGCAGCTGGCCCGTCCGGAGCATGGTGGCCCCGCTCACCAGGTGCGGCAGCCATAGCTCGGTATACCCGTGCTCGCGCGTGTGCAGGTCGAGCATGAGCTGCGTGAGGCCGCGCGAGAGCCGGGCGGCGCCGGCCCACATCACGGTGAAGCGCGCCTTGGCGATCTTGACGGCGCGCTCGAAGTCGAGGAGGCCGAGGGCGGCGCCGATCTCTTCGTGGGGCTGCGGCGTGAAGTCGAACGCGCGCGGCGTGCCCCAGCGGCGAACCTCCACGTTGTCGGCATCGCTCGTGCCGGGCGGCACGGAGGGGTGGGGCACGTTCGGCACCTGGGCGACGAGCTCGTCGATCGCGGCCGCCGCCGCTTTCAGCTCGGCGTCGAGCGTCTTGATGCGGTCGGACACCTCGCGCATGCGGGCCTGCTCGGCGGAGGCGTCTTCGCCCCGGCGCTTGGCCTGGCCGATGGACTCGGAGGCGCGGTTACGCTCGGCCTTGAGGTCTTCCCCTTCCTTGAGGAGCCGGCGCCGCCCCGCGTCGCGGGCGACGAGGTCCTTGATGAGCTCGCCGCCGCCCTTGTCGGCGAGCGCGCGCTCCACCCCTTCCGGATCGTCGCGGATGAAGCGCAGGTCGAGCACGGCGGCCGCGCTTAGGGCGCTTCGGTGGGCGCGGCGGTCTCGACGTCGACGCGGGCGACGGAGCCGACCTTGTCGTCCGGGTCCAGGTCCATGATCCGCACCCCCCACGTGTTGCGTCCCTGGGACGAGACCTCGGCAACGTGGAAGCGGATCATCTTGCCCTTGGTGGTGATGACGAGAATGTCGTCCGTCTCGCGCACCTGCAGCATGCTCACCACGTTGCCGTTGCGGCCGCCCGTCTTGATGTCGATGATCCCCTTGCCCGCGCGGCCCTGCAGGCGGTACTCGTCGAGCGGCGTGCGCTTGCCGTGGCCGCGCTCGGTGATGGTGAGGATGGTGACGCCCTCCTGCACCACGTCGCCGGCGATCACCTCGTCGCCGTCGTCCACCTCGATGCCCCGCACGCCGGCGGCGCCGCGGCCCATGGGCCGGGCCTCCTCCTCGTTGAAGCGGATGATCATGCCGCGCTTGGTGGCGATCATCACCTCGCGGTTGCCGTCGGTGCGGCGCGCCGTGATGACCTCGTCGCCGTCCTCGAGCCCGATGGCCTGGATGCCGCCCGCGCGCGGGTGCGAGTACGCCTCCAGCTCCGTCTTCTTCACCTTGCCCTGCCGCGTGGCGAAGAGGATGAAGCCGCCGCCCGCGTCGAAGTTGCGCACGGGCACGCAGGTGGCCACCATCTCGCCCTCGCCGAGGGAAAGGATGTTGACCATCGCCTTGCCCTTGGCCTGGCGCCCGCCCTCGGGGATCTCGTGCACCTTGAGCCAGTGCACCTTGCCCTTGTTGGTGAAGAAGAGCAGGTAGGAGTGCGTGGAGGCGATGAAGAGGTCCTCCACGATGTCCTCTTCCTTGGTCTCCATCCCCTGCACGCCCTTGCCGCCGCGGCGCTGGCTGCGGTACGACTCCACGTGCGTGCGCTTGATGTACCCCGAGCGCGTGATGGTGACCACCATCTCCTCGTCGGCGAGCAGGTCCTCGATGGTGAGGTCGGTGGTCTTGTCGATGATCTCCGTGCGCCGGGCGTCGCCGTACTGGTCGCGGATGGCGATCAGCTCCTGCCTGATGATGGCCATGAGCTTGGCGTCGGAGGCGAGAATGCCCTTGAGCTCCTCGATGAGGGCCAGCACCTGCTCGTGCTCCTCGACGATCTTGTGCCGCTCGAGCTGGGTGAGGCGCTGCAGGCGCATGTCGAGGATGGCCTTGGCCTGGATCTCCGACAGCTCGAGCTGCGTCATGAGGGCGTCGCGCGCGGCGTCCGGGCTGTCGGCGCCGCGGATGATGCGGATGACGAGGTCCAGGTGCTCCACCGCCTTGCGCAGGCCGGCGAGGATGTGCGCCCGCTCCTCGGCGCGCGCGAGGTCGTAGCGCGTGCGGCGCGTGACCACCTCGCGGCGGAACTTGATGAAGGCCTCCAGCATCTGCTTGAGGGTGACGATCTGCGGGCGGCGGTCGACGAGGGCGAGCATGATGATGCCGAAGCTCGTCTCCATCTGCGTGTGCTTGAAGAGCTGGTTCAGCACGATGTCGGGGATCTCGCCGCGGCCGAGCTCCAGCACGACGCGGATGCCCTCGCGGTTCGTCTCGTCACGGATCTCCGCGATGCCGCCGATCTTCTTCTCCTTGGACAGCTCGGAAATCTTCTCGATGAGGGTGGCCTTGTTCACCTGGTACGGCAGCTCGGTGATGATGATCGCCTCGCGCCCGCCCCGCCCCTTCTCGAAGTTCGCTTTCGCGCGGATGGTGAGCGAGCCGCGGCCCGTCGTGTAGGCGTCGCGGATGCCGGCGTTGCCCACGATGTAGCCGGCGGTGGGAAAGTCGGGCCCCGTGACCACCGTCATCAGCGTCTCGATGGCGGTGGCGGGCTCGTCGATGAGCATGATGAGCGCGTTCACGACCTCGGTGAGGTTGTGGGGCGGGATGTTGGTGGCCATGCCCACCGCGATGCCGGCGGAGCCGTTGACGAGCAGGTTGGGGATGCGCGCGGGCAGCACCACCGGCTCCTGCTCGTTGTCGTCGTAGTTGGGGACGAAGTCGACGGTGTCCTTGTCGATGTCGGCGAGCATCTCGTGCGCGATACGCGCCATGCGCGCTTCCGTGTACCGCATGGCGGCGGCGGGATCGCCGTCGATGGAGCCGAAGTTGCCCTGCCCGTCCACGAGCGGGTAGCGCAGGGAGAAGTCCTGCACCATGCGCACGAGGGTGTCGTAGATGGCGGAGTCGCCGTGCGGGTGGAACTTGCCCATGCAGTCGCCCACCACGCGCGCCGACTTCTTGTAGCCGCGGTTCCACGCCAGCCCGAGCAGCGACATGGTGTAGAGCACCCGGCGGTGGACCGGCTTGAGGCCGTCGCGGATGTCCGGCAGCGCGCGCCCGACGATGACGGACATCGCATAGTCGAGGTACGACTTGCGCATCTCCTCTTCGATGGGCGCGTTGATCTGGCGGTCGTTCGGCATGGCCTAGATGTCCAGGTTGGAGACGTCGAGGGCGTGCTTCTCGATGAAGAGCCGGCGCGGCTCCACCGCGTCGCCCATGAGGACGGTGAACATCTCGTCGGCGCCCACCGCGTCCTCCTGCGTCACCTTGAGGAGCGTGCGCGTCTCCGGGTTCATCGTGGTCTCCCAGAGCTGCTCGGGATTCATCTCGCCGAGGCCCTTGTAGCGCTGGAAGGTGGCCCCCTGCCGCGACAGCTCGAGGGCGACGGTGAGGAACTCCTCGAGGCTCTTCACGGGGGTTTCCTTGTCGTCATCGCCCAGGATCACCGTGGGCCCCTTCGCGACGGCGGACACCTTCTCCCACAGCTCCAGGAGCGTCGCGTAGTCGGGCGACTTGAAGAGGTCGGTGCTGAAGGACACCGCGGCGGGGCCCGCGATGCTCACGGTGTGGCCGCCCTCGGTGTTCTCCCCGGCGTTGACCTGGACGTTGTGGCCGTTCACCGCCGCCGCCGCCGTCACGATGGCCTCGCCGATCTCCGCGTGGCCCACGCCGCGCTTGGTGCCCTTGAACTTCGTGCGCAGCAGCTCGGCGAGGATCGACGGCGGCACCCCGCGCCGCACGAACTTGCCGAAGTACGCGCGGTACTCCGAGGCGGCGCGGAGCAGCTCCAGCAACGCGTCGCCGCTCACGGGCGCCTTGACGCCGGGCACCTTCACCTTCGCGCTCTCCACCCACGAGGAGAGGAAGAACTCCTCGAACTCCCGCTCGTTCATCAGGTACTTCTCGGTGCGGCCCTTCTTCACCTTGAAGAGCGGGGGCTGGGCGATGAAGAGGTGGCCCGCCTCGATGATGGCGTTCATGTGGCGAAAGAAGAACGTGAGCAGGAGCGTGCGGATGTGGGCGCCGTCCACGTCGGCGTCCGTCATGAGGATGATCTTGTGATAACGCGTCTTGGCGAGGTCGAACTCCTCGGTGCCGATGCCCGTGCCCAGGGCCGAGATGAGCAGCCGGATTTCATTGTGGGACAGCACCTTGTCATAGCGCGCCTTCTCGGAGTTGATGATCTTGCCGCGCAGGGGCAGCACGGCCTGCGTCTTGCGGTCGCGGCCCTGCTTGGCGGAGCCGCCGGCCGAATCGCCCTCGACCAGGAACAGCTCGCGGTACTGGGGATCGCGCTCCGAGCAGTCGGCGAGCTTGGCCGCCAGCCCCTCGTCGTCGCGCCCGCTCTTGCGCGTGAGCTCGCGCGCCTTGCGCGCCGCCTCCCGCGCCTGCGCCGCCCGCACGCACTTGTCGGCAATCTTGCGCGCGGTGGTGGGATCCTCCTCGAAGGCCTCCGCCAGCTTCTCGTTGACGATCTGCTGCACGAGGCCCTTCATGTCCGTGTTGCCGAGCTTGGCCTTCGTCTGCCCCTCGAACTGCGGATCGGGCATGCGCACGGAGACGACGGCGGTCAGCCCCTCGCGGACGTCGTCGCCGCTCACGGCGCCCTTGAAGTTCTTGAGGAAGCCGTTGGCCTGGGCGTAGCTCGACAGCGTGCCCGTGAGCGCGGCCCGGAAGCCCGTGAGGTGGGTGCCCCCCTCGCGCGTGTTGATGTTGTTGGCGAAGGAGAACAGGTTCTCCTGGTAGCCGTCGTTGTACTGCAGCGCCACCTCGACCTCGATCTCGCCCTTCTTGCCCTCGAAGAACATCACCTTCGGATGGATCGGGGTCTTGTTCTGATTCAGGTGCTTGATGAACTCGATGATGCCGCCTTTGTACAGGAAGGTGTGCGTACGCTCGTCACGCTCGTCCTCGATGACGATCTTCAGCCCGCGGTTGAGGAAGGCCAGCTCGCGCAGGCGGTTCGACAGCGTGTCGAACGAGAAGCTCGTCTCCTCGAAGATCGTCGCGTCGGGCTTGAAGCGGATGATGGTCCCGTGCTTGGGCGTCTTCTCGCCCGGGGTGAGCGGCCCTGTGGGCACGCCGCCCTTCTCGTAGCGCTGGGTCCACACCTTGCCCCCGCGGCGGATCTCGATCTCGAGCCATTCCGACAGCGCGTTGACGACCGACACGCCCACGCCGTGCAGGCCGCCCGAGACCTTGTAGGCGGAGTGCTCGAACTTGCCGCCCGCGTGCAGGACGGTCAGCACCACCTCGGCCGCCGACTTGCCCGTCTCCACGTGCGTGTCGACGGGGATGCCGCGGCCGTTGTCGCCCACGGAGCACGAGCCGTCGGAGTGGAGGATGACCTTGATCGAATCGCAGTAGCCGCCGAGCGCCTCGTCGACGGAGTTGTCGACCACCTCGTAGACCAGGTGGTGCAGGCCGTAGGCGCCCGTGTCGCCGATGTACATGGCGGGGCGCTTGCGGACGGCCTCCAGGCCTTCGAGGATCTTGATGTCGCTCGCTGTGTAGGTGTCTGCGCTCATGCGGCCGCGATCCCTCCCCCTTCGATGATGAAGCGCCGTGCGCCGCTCACGTCGAGCGGATCGGGCGACGTGAGAAACACCTGCTCGGCGGCCTGGATCTCGCGCAGGACGTTGTCCCGCACCCCGGGATCCAGCTCGGACAGCGCGTCGTCGAGCAGCAGCACGGGCGGCGTCCCCGCCGCTTCCGTCACCGGCAGCACTTCGGACAGCCGCAGCGCGAGCGCGAGCAGCCGCTGCTGTCCCCGCGAGCCGAAGGCACGGGCATCCACACCGTCCAGCTCGACGGCGAGGTCGTCACGATGCGGGCCGGCCAGGGTCAGCCCCCGCCGCCGCTCCTGGGGGCGCAGTCGCTCGAGCGCCGCGAGCAGTGCCGCCGCCTCCGTGGCCTCGCCGAGCGCGGTGCGGTAGCCGATCTCCACCTTGTGACGGGCGCCCGCGAGGGCCGGATAGACGCGGGCGAGCTCCGTCTGGAGGGCGGCCACCGCCCGCCGGCGCCGATCGATCAGCTCCATGCCCGCCGCCGCGAGCTGCTCGTTCCACGGGGCGAGGGCGCCGTCGGTCTCGCGCCGCTGCAGCAGGTGATTACGCCGGCTGACGATCTGGCGGTAGCGGAGCAGCGCGGGGAGATGGCCGGGAAAGAGCCGGGCCGCGAAGCCGTCGATGAAGTTGCGCCGGGCCTGCGGGCCGCCGTTCAGGATGGCCAGATCGTGCCAGCCAAAGGCGATGACGCGCGCCCACGGACAGCGGTCGCCGGACGTCTGACAGCTGCCGTCTTCGAGCCGCTGGATGCTGCGGCGCACCGAGCGCGAGCCGTCCGAGCGCAGCAGGTCGCCGCTCAGGACCGCGGCCGCGGCACCCCAGCGCGGCACGTCGCCCAGCCGCGAGGTACGGAAGGACCGGCCCGTCACGAGGACGGCCACGGCCTCCAGGAGGTTGGTCTTGCCCTGGGCGTTACGTCCGGTGAGGAGGTTCAGCCGCGGGAACGGCCGATAGGAGAGGGTCTGGTAATTACGGAATTCTACGAGTTGTATGGACCCAATCTGCACCCTCTAAGACTCCCATTTCCAGAGGCACAATCATACGGAAATTCGTCTAAATTCGCATCGGCATTATAACACAGCAGTAGCCGTCGTCCGCGGCGCTCCGCACGATTCCGGGGCTCAGTCCGTCCTTGAATTCGAGGACGATGGTGTCGTGATCGATGGGCGCGAGGGCGTCCAGGACGTACTTCGAATTGAAGCCGATCGTGACCTCCGCCCCGCCGTAATCGACGTCGATGCTCTCCTCCGCCTCGCCGAGATCCTGGCTCGACGCCGACAGCTTGAGGACGGTGGGCGCCAGCGTCAGCTTCACCGGCTTGTTGCGCTCCTCCGCCATCACGGACACCCGGCGCAGGGCGGCCGTCAGCACCGCCCGGCCCATCACGAGCTTGCCCGGATGCGCCTTGGGGATGACCGCCTCGTAATTCGGGAATTGCCCCTCGATGAGCCGCGCCGTCATCACGAAGTTCGGCATCTGCAGCACGAACTGGTTGTCGGTGATCGCGATCTGCACCTCTTCCCCGCTGCCCAGCACGCGCATGATCTCCGTGATCGCCTTGCGCGGCACGATCCCGGTCACCCCCGCCCCGAGGTCACCCACGGAGCGCATCGACATCGCCAGGCGATGGCCATCGGTGGCGACGAGCCGGGCCTCCTTGCCGGAGAGGGAGAAGAGCACGCCGTTGAGCGCGTAGCGGGTCTCGTCGTGGGAGACGGCAAAGCTGGTCTGCACCAGCATCTCGCGCAGCGTCCTGGCGTCGAGCGTCATCCAGGCGGCCGGCATCGCCGGCACGACGGGCGGAAAGTCGTCCGGCGCGAGGCCGACCAGCTTGTAGGTGGCGCCGCCGCAGCGCAGGGCGACGGTGGCGTTCTCCTTCACCGTGAGCGCCACCTTCGCCGCCGGCAGCTCCTTGACGATCTCCGTCAGCTTGCGCGCGGAGATGGTGATGGCGCCCTTGCCCACCACGTGCGCGGGAATGGAGACGCGCGCGCCCACTTCGAGATCGGTGGCGGTGAGCCGGACCGATTCGCCGTCCGTGGCGAGCAGGATGTTGGCGAGGATGGGCAGCGTCTGCCGCGGTTCGACGATGTTCTGAACCATCTGCAGACCCTTGAGGAACGCGTCTCTATCCAGAACGACTTCCATGCTGTAAATCTCCAGGGTTTTGTTTTTCAGAAGAAGAAAGGAAACTTCGTAGTGTCAGTAGTAACCAAGCGGTGTGGACGGGGTGCGGTGCGGCCAAGGGCGCGCGGGCACGACGGTTTCGTGGCGAGCGCGACGGGGATAAGTGTGTGGAGGAGGCCGGGAGAGCGGGGGATCACAGCGTGATCCCCTGGATAAGTCCGTCCACGACCTTGCGCAGCTTGGGGTCTTCCTGGAGCAGGTTCTGGATCTTGTCGACGGCGTGGAGGACGGTGGTATGGTCCTTGCCGCCGAAGGCCCGGCCCACTTCCGAGAGCGAGGCGTGGGTGAGCTGCCGGGACAGATACATCGCGATCTGGCGGGGGAAGGCCACCGCCTTCGTGCGGTTCTGTGCCTTCAGATCGGAGATCTTGATCCCGAAGAAGTCACCCACCTTGCGCTGGATCTGTTCGATGGAGATGATCTTCTCTTCCTCGCCCCAGAGGTCGGACAGGACCTCCTGCGCGAGATCGACCGTCATCTCGCGGCCGGTGAGCGCGCAGAAGGCGATCATCCGCGTGAGGGAGCCTTCGAGCTCGCGGATGTTCGACTTCACGCGGCTGGCGATGAGATAGGCGACGTCGTCGGGCAGCTTCACCCGGTCCAGGGCCGCCTTCTTCTTGAGGATGGCCACGCGCGTCTCGAAGTCGGGCGGCTGGATATCGGCGATGAGACCCCACTCGAAGCGCGAGCGCAGCCGCTCCTCGATCTCGGGGATGTCCTTGGGGGACGAGTCGCTGGAGACGATGATCTGCTTGCGCGACTCGTAGAGGTCGTTGAACGTGTGGAAGAACTCCTCTTGCGTGCGTTCCTTGCCCGAGATGAACTGGATGTCGTCGATCATCAGCAGATCGATGGTGCGGTAGCGCGCGCGGAACTCGCCCGTGCGATCGTAGCGGATGGCGTTGATGAGCTCGTTGGTGAAGCGCTCGGAGGACAGGTACACGACCGTCATGCCCGGGAAGAGCCGCACGCTCTGGTGGCCGACCGCGTGCAGCAGGTGCGTCTTGCCGAGCCCGACCCCGCCGTAGATGAACAGCGGGTTGTACGCCTTCGAGGGCAGCTCGGCCACCGCCTGACAGGCCGCCTGCGCGAACTGGTTGGACGAGCCCACGACGAAGGCGTCGAAGGTGTAGCGGGGGTTGAGCCCCTCCGTGGCGCCGCCCGGCCGTGGCGGCGGGGCGGGCGCCGGCGCGCTCGCCCGCGTCACGGCCACCGCGGGGGCATCGTCGTCGACGACGATGGAGATGCGCGGCTGGCCCCCGATGACGTCCTGGGCGCCTTGCTGCAGCGCCTCGAGGTGGTGCTGCATGAGCCAGTCGCGGGAGAACTTGTTGGGCGCGCCGATCTTGAGGTGGTCGCCCTCGATGGCGAGCAGCCGGCACGGACGCACCCAGTTGTCGAGAATCGCGGACGGCAACTTCTGGGACAACGCCTCGATGAGGCGCGTCCAAAGGCTATCCAGCAAAGGCGTGAACCCCACTTACACACAGAGTTATCCACACATGTGGATAGCCCGGAACGCGCTTGACGGCAGGACTATCGGCGCTGGATTGCCCGCACATCTGGAGCGACACCTCACACGAAGGAGAAACGGAAAGTCGAACGTTAGCATACGCGTGGAGAACGTCGCAAGCGACTTCCTGCGGTTGACTCGTCGTGCGCGCGTGCCTACACTATGCCGGTTCGAGTCCCGGAAAGGGAGTGCTCCTTCATGAAGCGGACGTTTCAACCAAATCGGCGGCGACGCGCGAAGACGCACGGGTTCCGCGAGCGGATGGCGACGAAGGGCGGACGGAAGGTGCTGGCGCGCCGGCGTGCGAAGGGGCGGAAACGGCTCACCGTCTGACGGGGCGGCTGCCGCGAGGTCAGCGGTTGACCGCCAGCGCGGAGTTCCAGGTACTGTTTCAGCGGGGCAAGAGGGTCGATCGACCGGCGCTCATCGTGCTGTACCGCGACGTGCCCGAGGCCACCCGTGTGGGTTTCGCCGTGAGCCGTAAGCTCGGAAACGCCGTGCAGCGCAACCGTGCGCGGCGCCGCCTGCGTGAGGCGTACCGCGCGGCCCGCGCCGCTGCCCCGCTGCACGCGGCCCTCGTCATCATCGGCCGGCCCGCCGTGCTGACAGCGCCGTTCCAGGCGCTGGTCGATCAGCTTCGGCAGGCACTGGCGGCGGTGCCGGGCGCGCGGAGCCCGGCATGAGCCCGGCCGCCAGGGTTGCCGCGTGGGCCGTGGTCACGTACCAGCGGTGGCTGTCTCCGCTGCTGCCGGCCGCGTGTCGGTTCGCGCCCACCTGCTCGGAGTATGCGCGGCTGGTGCTGATCGATCACGGGATGGTTCGAGGGTCATTTCTGGCGCTCTGGCGCCTCGTACGCTGTCACCCATTCAACCGTGGAGGATTTGACCCGCCGCCCGTCCGGCAGCGGCAAGCCTGATGATGGAGAAACGAGCGATCCTGGCGGCGGTTTTGATGGGCGCGGTGTTCCTGCTCGGCCAGATGTTCCTGTTCCCTCCTCCCCCGGCGACTCCCCCAGGAGAGCAGGCGCCCACGGCGTCGAGGAGCACGGAAGCCCCGGCCACGATGAGGGAAACGCCTCCTCCGGCGGCGCCTGCCACGGCCCCGCCCGTTGCGTCACCGCCGGCTCCCCCGCGCGAGCGGCCGCCGCAGCGGCTGGCGGTGGTCGAAACACCGCTGTACCGCGCCGTCTTCAGTAGCGAGGGCGGCAAGATGCAGGAGCTCGTCCTGAAGTATCGCGGCGACAAGCCCCTCGTCATGGTAGGCGACCTCGGCCCCAAGGGCCTCGTGGTCGGCCGGCCCGACGGGCCCGCCGCGCCCGTGCCCATGACGCTGTCCACCGAGGCCGTGACGGTGACGGCGGAGGAGCCCAGGCAGCAACTCGTCCTCACTGGTGAGATCGATGGTCTCCGGGTGCGCGAGAGGCTCGTGTTCCACGCCGACCGCTACGCGATCGACGTCCATGTCCGGGTGGAGAACCCGACCGGCGCGTCGCGTGCGGTGACGGTGGCGCTCCCCTGGGAGACGCGGCAGGCGTGGCATGAGGCCAGGGAGCGGTACCTGGGCCAGTACCCGACCGAGATCGTGTGGCGGACGGACGGCGCCGTGAGCCGCGCGTACGACCTCTGCAACGTGGAGGCGGTCAGGGTTGACGGGCAGTGGATCGGCGTGGGCAGCATCGCGTACATGGCCGCCCTCGTCCCGAAGAGTCCCGGCTTCACGCTCGTCGCCCGCGCGGAGGACGGCAAGGCCTGCGAGGCGGGGGGCAAGGAGCCGGTCGGCCGCGCGACCATCGCGGCGGAGGCAGCGCCCACCATCGCCACCGGGCTGGCGTGGGAGGGCGAGGTCATGATCTACGCCGGACCCAAGGAATACGTCCGGCTGAAGGCCCTGGGGCTCGACGGCGCGATCGACTTCGGCGGCTTCCCGATCCCGCGGGCCTGGGGCGGCCTGCCCATGGAGTGGCTGGGGGTGCCCATTCTCCTCGCCATGAACTGGCTGTACGGCTACGTCCACAATTACGGCGTGGCGATCATCCTGCTCACGGTGGTGTCGAAGGCGCTCTTCTATCCGCTCACCGTGAAGAGCATGCGCTCGATGAAGGCCATGCAGGCGCTGCAGCCGCAGATCAACGCGCTGCGAAGCAAGTACAAGAGCGATCCGCAGCGCCTGCAGCGCGAGACGCTCGAGCTCTACCGCACGCACAAGGTGAACCCGGTGGGCGGCTGCCTGCCGATGGTGGCGCAGGTGCCGATCTTCTACGCGCTCTACATCGCCCTCACCGTCTCCGTGGAGCTGCAGAACGCCAGCTTCCTGTGCTTCGGCCGCATGTTCGGCGTCGACCTGTGGATCTGCGACCTCTCCGCCCAGGACCCGACGTACATCCTGCCGCTGCTCATGGGCGCCACCATGTTCCTGCAGCAGAAGATGACGCCGATCGCCGGTGATCCACGGCAGGCCAAGATCATGCTGATGATGCCGGTCGTCTTCACGTTCATGTTTCTCAACCTGGCTTCCGGGCTGGTGCTGTACTGGACGGTCTCCAACATCCTCCAGATCGCGCAGCAGTACTACATGGACCGGCCCGCCGCCCGGGCGCGCCGGGCGGTCCGCGATGCGGGCTGAGCCGAAGCCGCCGCGGGACGAGCCGGGTGGTCGAGCGTGAGGGCTTGATCGGATGGGGGGCCTCGACGGGCCCCCCAGGCCCCCCGGAGCGCTCGGCAGCGCCCCGGCAGGGCCGTGGCGCTCCTCGAAGTTCGCCACGGCCGGATACGATTGTGGCGGTGGCGACGGCGGCGGGCGAGAGTGCCGTCGGGGTGATCCGCGTGAGCGGGCCGGACGCCGTCGCGGTCGTGGCTCCCCTCCTGCGGTCCCCGCGCCCTCTCGGCGACTTTTCCTCCCACGCGATGCGGCGCGTGAGCGTCGTGGATCCCGACACGGGCGAGCCGCTCGACGAGGCGCTGTGCACGCTGATGCGGGCGCCGCGCTCGTACACGGGCGAGGACGTGGTCGAGCTGTCCTGTCACGGGGCGCCCGCGCTCCTGCGCGCCCTCCTCGCCCGCCTCGTCGGCAACGGGGCGCGACTGGCGGAGCCGGGCGAGTTCACGCGCCGCGCGTATCTCAACGGCCGGCTCGAGCTCGCGCAGGCGGAAGCGGTGGCGCTGCTGATCGGCGCCCGCACCGAGCGCGCGGTGCATCAGGCGGCGCGCGCGCTCACCACCGACGCCTCGGCGCCGCTGCGCCTTCTCCGGGAGCGGCTGCTCGATTGCGTGGCCGGGCTCGAGGTCACGCTGGACTTTCCCGACGAGGGCGTCGGTCTCGATGTCGGCGCCGCCGTGAAGACGGTGGGCGCGCTGCGGGAGCAGGCCGAGCGGCGACTCGCGTCCGTCCGCCACGGGCGCCTGGTGCACGAAGGGCTCGCCGTCGCGCTCGTGGGCGCGCCCAATGCGGGCAAGTCCACACTGCTGAACACGCTCGCCGGCCGGGAGCGTGCGATCGTCTCGCCGGTGGCCGGCACCACGCGCGATGTCGTCGAGGCCACCATTGCGATCGCGGGCGTGCCCGTGCGCCTGCTGGACACCGCCGGACTCGGCCCGGCGCGCGACGCCATCGAGGCCGAAGGCATGCGGCGCACCCGCGCGGCCATCGACGAAAGCGACATCGTCGTGGTCGTGATCGACGGCAGCGGCCCCATCGCGCCCGACCTCTTGCCGGCGGTCGCGGCGCGGCGGCCGATCGTCGTGCTCTCCAAGAGCGATCTGCCCCCGCACCCCGGCGCGGCCACGCTGCCGGACCCGGTTCGCGTGTCGGCGGTGACCGGCGCCGGCATGGAGACGCTCGCCGAACGCCTGGCCTCCGCGGTGGCCGAGCGGGCGGCGGCCGACGGTGACGAGGGAGCCGTCGTTGCATCGCAGCGGCACGCCGACCAGCTGGCCGCGCTGCACCGGGCCCTCGCCGCGGCGGAGGCGTCGCTGGTGTCGTCGCCCGTCGAGGTGGCGCTCGTCGACTTGCGGGATGCCCTGGGCCACGCGGGAGCGATCCTCGGCATCGACCTCGCCGACAGCGTCCTCGACCGGATCTTCGCGACCTTCTGCCTGGGCAAGTGACCGGATCGGTCGAGGCGACGCTGCGCTCCGGCGCCCAGGACATCCTTGGCCGACCCCTGGCCGACGACCAGGCCGTGCAATTACTCAAATATCTGCAATTATTGGTGAAATGGCAGAAAGTGCAGCGGCTTGTGGGCCCGGGTGATCCGGCGACGATCCGCGACTTCCTGCTCGACTCCTTGCTCTTCACCCGGGTTTTGCCCCCCGTCGTCGACCGGATCATGGACCTCGGATCAGGCGCCGGACTGCCGGGAATACCCCTGGGCATCGTCCTGCCATCGACCGAAATCACCCTCGTCGAGGCCAGGCAGAAGCGAGTCTCCTTCCTGTCGACAGCGATCCGCGAGCTGGGCCTGGGAGCCGTCAAGGTCATGAACTCAAGGGCCGAGAATCTGCCGTCCGAGCTCGAGCAGTCGTTTGACGCGGTGGTGATGCGATGTGCGGGGTCTCTTGATGCGATGATTCCGTTGGCGGCCCGGTTCGCGCGACCGGACGGGGGCTGTGTGATCGCCAGCGGGCCTCCGGAACCCGAGCCCCTCGCGCACGGTGTCTGGACGAATGTTGCGCTACCTGGCCGTGGGCGGGCTAGACTGTTCGCGGTGTTCAAGAAGTAGCCGTGTTCCACGTGCAACACCAGCCGCTATATGATTAGTAGTGTTTCTCGTGGAACACCTGGAGGTCGGCATAGCGAAGGTCATCGCAGTGGTGAACCAGAAGGGCGGCGTCGGCAAGACGACGACGTCGGTGAACCTGGCCGCCGGCCTCGCGCTTGCCGAACGCCCCACCCTCCTCGTCGACCTCGACCCCCAGGGCAACGCGACGACGGGGCTCGGTGTCCAGAAGGCCGGTCTGTACCCCACCGTCTACCACGTTCTCCTCGGTGGAGAGCCTGTAGACAAGGCGATCCAGCCGACACAGCTTTCCCATCTCAGGCTGTTGCCGTCGGATATCGACCTGGTGGGCGCCGAGATCGAGCTGGTCGGAATGGAGCGGCGTGAGTACAGGCTGGAAGTGGCGCTGGCTCCGCTGCGAGGCGCAGAGGGGTACATCATCGTCGATTGTCCACCGTCGCTGGGCCTGCTGACGATCAACGCCCTCGTCGTCGCCGACAGCGTGCTCGTGCCCGTGCAGTGCGAGTTCTATGCGCTCGAGGGCCTGACGCAGCTTCTCAAGACGGTCAAGCTCGTGCGTGAGCGTCTGAACCCGAAACTGGGGATCGGGGGCATCGTGCTGACGATGTTCGATGGGCGCACCAGCATGGCGCTGCAGATTCGGGACGAGGTGCACCGGTATTTCCCCGGCGAGATCTTCGACACCGTGATTCCGAGGAACGTCAGGCTGAGCGAAGCGCCCAGTCACGGCAAGCCCGTCATGCTTCACGATCTCAAATCCAATGGAGCCGTCGCGTACCTCGAGCTGACGCGGGAGGTGTTGAAGCATGCATAAGCGTGGACTCGGCCGTGGCCTCGGAGCGCTCTTGTCCTCGACGCCCGGCGAGGACGAAACCCTCGTCGAGCTCGAGCTCGATCAGATCGAGGCGAATCCGAATCAGCCAAGAAAAGCGTTCAACGATGAGGCTTTAACAGAACTGGCGGCGTCGATCCGGGCTTCCGGCGTGATCCAGCCGATCATCGTCCGCCGCCAGGGGGCGGGGTATCAGCTCATCGCGGGCGAGCGGCGGTGGCGGGCCGCCCGGCGCGCGGGCCTGCAGCGGGTGCCCGCCGTCGTGCGCGAGGCGACCGACGCGCAGAGCCTCGAGCTGGCCCTCGTGGAGAACCTGCTCCGGGAAGACCTCAACCCGATGGAAGAGGCGGAGGCCTACCAGAAGCTGCTGGCGCAGTTCGGCTGGACGCAGGAAGAGCTCGCCCAGCGCGTGGGAAAGGACCGCAGCTCGATCGCGAACGGGCTTCGGCTGCTGCGTTTGCCGGAGCCCATCCAGGCCGACCTGCGGGGCGGACGGCTGACGATGGGCCACGCGCGCGCGCTGCTGGCGCTGTCGGAGGCCGGCGCTCAGCTCCGGCTGCGCGAAGAGATCCTCGCGCACTCGTGGTCGGTGCGCGCCACCGAGGACTCCATCAGGGCCACGGAAGAGGCGGCGGGCACGCGCCGGCTCACCGGCAAGCCCGGGCGCCGGCGCTCCCCCGAGCTGACGGCCCTCGAAGATCGCCTGCAGCGCGCCCTCATGACGCGCGTGCGGATCACCGGCAACGACAAGCGCGGCAAGATCGAGGTCGTCTACGCCAACGCCGAAGAGCTGGAGCGCCTCACCGCCTTGCTCGGCCTGGGGTAGTGGTAGCCTGAAAATCCTCATGCGCGAGCGCGTTGTCGTCGGGATGTCCGGTGGCGTCGACTCGTCTGTCGCGGCGGCGCTGC
The DNA here is from genome assembly GCA_040902295.1 of Candidatus Rokuibacteriota bacterium. GTDB lineage: Bacteria > Methylomirabilota > Methylomirabilia > Rokubacteriales > CSP1-6 > JBBDXO01. The sequence goes on from JBBDXO010000080.1 coordinate 20,690, forward strand.
TCGTGGAGCAGGGCGCCGACGTGGTGGGCGTGACGATGAAGGTGTGGACGGGCCCGGCGCAGGACGACGGGGCGCCGCGGTTCGGGTCGTGCTGCGGCACCGAGGCCTCCGACGACGCGCGCCGCGTCGCGCGCACCCTCGGCATCCCGTATTACCTGCTCGAGATGGAGCGCGAGTTCGACCGCGCGGTCGTCGACCGCTTCACCGACGAGTATCGCCGCGGGCGCACCCCCGTGCCGTGCGTGGCCTGCAACACCGAGCTGAAGTTCGGGTCGCTGCTCGCGCGGGCCCGCGCGTGGGACGCGGGGGCGGTCGCCACCGGCCACTACGCGCGCATCACGCGCGATCCCGGCACGGGCCGCTACCAGCTGTGGCGGAGCCGGGACGCGCGCAAGGACCAGTCGGATTTCCTGTGGCCGCTCACGCAGGAGCAGCTCGCGGCGGCCCGGTTTCCCGTCGGTGATCTCACCAAGGACGACGTGCGCGCGCATGCGCGGCGCCTCGGCTTGGCGACGGCGGACAAGCCGGAGAGCCAGGACATCTGCTTCATCCCGGACGACGACTATCGCGGCTTCCTGCGGCGCCGCGATCCGTCGATGTTCCGCCCCGGGCCCATCGTCGATCGCGCGGGCGCCGTCGTGGGCACCCACGCGGGTGTCGCCGGCTTCACGGTGGGACAGCGCAAGGGCCTCGGCAAGAGCACGGGCGAGCGCCGGTACGTGCTCGAGCTGAGCGCGGACGACAACCGCGTCGTCGTGGGCCCCGCGGCGGCGCTGGAGCGCGACCGGCTGCACGCGGTCGCCGTCAACTTCATCGCGTGCGAGACGCCCGCGGGCGCGCTGCGGGTCGAGGCCCGCATTCGCCACGCGCATACGCCGGCGCCGGCCACCGTGCGCATGCTCGACGCCGGCACCGCCGAGGTTGTCTTCGACACGCCCCAGCGCGCGATCACGCCCGGCCAGTCCGTCGTGTGGTACGACGGCGACCTGGTGATCGGCGGGGGCGTCATCTGCCGCTGAGCGCGCGGCGCCGGCGCGCGGACGCATGAGCGCGATCTACCACATCACCTCGGCGCCCGAGGTGGAGCGCGCCGCCCGCGCCGGCGAGTACGCCCCCGCCGGGTACGAGGCGGAGGGGTTCGTGCATTGCTCGTACCGGCACCAGGTGCTCGGTGTCGCCAACGTCCGCTACCGCGGCCGGCCCGGCCTCGTGCTCCTGGAGATCGATCGCGCCCGGGTGCCGGGGCGGGTGGTGGACGAAGATCTCGAGGGGACCGGCAGCCTGTTCCCGCACATCTACGGACGCGTGCCGATGTCCGCCGTCTTGGCCATCCACGACTTCCCCTGTGACGGGGAGGGCGGCTTCGAGCTTCCGCCCACGGTGGGCGCATGGCCCGCGGGCGACCGATTGACAGGGCCCGGAATCGGGTGATAGTTTTCACAAACCTTCGGCCGTATCACCAGATCGGGGAGACCTTCGTCATGCATCGACGTCACTGGCCGGGATGTGCGCTCGCCGCGCTCGTCTGTCTCCTCGTCCCCGCGCAGGCGTGGGCGGCCGCGGAAGGCGGCGGCATGATCAGCCTCGACAAGTCGCTCATCGTGCAGGTCGTCAACTTCGTCATTCTTCTGATCATCCTGCACCGCCTTCTCTACAAGCCGTTCCTGGCCAAGATGGAAGAGCGCACCGCCGCCATCAAGACGTCGCTGGACGAGGCGCAGGCGGCCCGCGCCGAGGCCGCCCGCCAGCAGGAGGAGAACGCCGAGCAGCTGCGGGCGGCGTACGCGGAAGCGGCCGCCATTCGCGCGGCGGCGCTGAAGGAAGCCGCCGACGAGCAGCGCAAGCTCGTGGAGCAAGCCACGCGCGAGGCCAAGCAGCTCGTGGACAACGCGCGGGCGCAGACGGAGGCCGACATCCGGCGCGCGCGCGACGAGCTGCGGCGCGAGGTGAGCGAGATCGCCACCTCGGTGGCCGAGAAGCTCATCCGCCGCAGCCTGCGCGACGAGGATCACCGGCGGATCGTCGACGACGCCATCGCCCGCATCGGACGCTAGGGCGCCATGAAGTCGCTCGCCGCCGCCAAGTCGTACGCCAAGGCGCTGTTCGCGCTCGCCCGGGAGCGCAACCAGGCGGAGGCGATCGGCCGCGAGCTGGCGGCGGCGGTCGAGCAGCTCGAGCGCGAGCCGTCGGTGACGACGCTCTTCGGCCGCCCGGGCGCGGCCGCCGCCAAGCGCGGGGCGGCGGTGGAGATCGCGCGGCGCATGGAAATCTCCAAGCTCATGAGCGACTTCCTGGTGCTGGTGGCCACGCAGGGCCGCGGCGATCAGTTCGCCGCCATCGCGGCGGCCTATCGCGACCTCGTCGACGCCGACCTCGGCCGCGTGCGCGCGCGCGTGCGGACGGCGGTGCCGCTCGACGACGCCGAGCGCGCGGCCCTGTCCGCGCGGCTGGCGGGCGCCCTCGGCGGCACGCAGGTCATCGTCGAGGAGGTGGTGGACACCGGGCTGCTCGGCGGCTTCATCGCGGAGATCGGCAGCCTCATCGTGGACGGCAGCCTCGACGGACAGCTGCACAAGATGCAAGAGCGCCTGGCGAAAGCCTGAAGAGGACCAAGAATGATCAAGGCCGGAGAGATCAGCGAGATCATCAAGCGCCAGCTGGCGGGCTTCGAGACGGAGGTCGACCTGCAGGAGGTGGGCCGCGTCATCGAGGTCGGCGACGGCATCGCGCGCATCTACGGGCTCGACCGGGCAATGTCGGGCGAGCTGCTGTCGTTTCCCGGCGACGTCGTGGGCATGGTGCTGAACCTCGAGCAGGACAACGTGGGCGCCGTCCTCCTCGGCGAGGACAGGGGCATCAAGGAAGGCGACACCGTCAAGCGCACCACGCGCATCGCGCAGGTGCCCGTGGGCGAGGCGCTCACCGGCCGCGTGGTGAACGCCCTCGGCCTCCCCGTGGACGGCAAGGGGCCCATCGCCACCACGGAATTCCGGCCCATCGAGCGGTACGCGCCGGGCGTCGTCGACCGCGCCTCCGTCAAGGAGCCGCTGCAGACCGGCCTCAAGGCCATCGACGCCATGATCCCCATCGGGCGCGGCCAGCGCGAGCTGATCATCGGCGACCGCGGCACGGGCAAGACGGCCATCGGCGTGGACACGATCATCAACCAGCGCGGGCAGGACGTCTTCTGCTTCTACGTCGCCATCGGCCAGAAGCGCTCCACGGTGGCGCAGGTGGTGAAGATCCTCGAGGACACGGGCGCCATGAAGTACACGACGGTCGTGATCGCCTCCGCCTCCGAGCCGGCGCCGCTGCAGTACATCGCCCCCTACGCGGGGGTGACGATGGCGGAGTACTACCGCGACTCCAAGCGGCACGCGCTCTGCGTGTACGACGACCTCTCCAAGCACGCCACCGCGTACCGCCAGCTCTCGCTGCTCCTGCGCCGGCCGCCCGGACGCGAGGCGTATCCCGGCGACGTGTTCTACCTGCACTCCCGGCTGCTGGAGCGCGCCGCCAAGCTCAACGACAAGCTGGGCGGCGGCTCGCTGACGGCGCTGCCCATCATCGAGACGCAGCTCGGCGACGTGTCGGCCTACATCCCGACCAACGTCATCTCGATCACCGACGGCCAGATCTACCTCGAGTCGGACCTCTTCTACGGCGGCATCCGGCCCGCGGTGAACGTCGGCCTGTCGGTGTCGCGCGTGGGCGGCTCCGCCCAGGTGAAGGCGATGCGGCAGGTGGCGGGCAAGCTGCGCCTCGACCTCGCGCAGTACCGCGAGCTGGCGGCCTTCGCGCAGTTCGGCTCCGACCTCGACCGCGCCACGCAGATGCAGCTGGCGCGCGGCGGGCGGATGGTGGAGCTGCTCAAGCAGGGGCAGTACCAGCCGCTGTCGGTGGAAAAGCAGGTGGCGATCATCTACGCGGGCACGCAGGGCCTGCTCGACGACGTCCCCATCGATGCCGTGCGCGAGTTCGAGACGTTTTTCTACGGCTGGCTCGAGCGCAAGCACCCGCAGATGCTGGGCGAGATCCGCGACAAGAAGGAGCTCAGCGACGCCATGCGAGAGGCGCTCACGGCGGCGATCGTCGAGGCCAAGACGGAGTTCATGGCCGCCAAGGGCATCAAGGCCGCCTGATCGCCGATGGCCACGCTCCGCGACATCCAGCGACGGATCAAATCCGTCCAGTCCACGCAGAAGATCACGCGCGCCATGAAGCTGGTGGCGGCGGCCAAGCTGCGGCGCGCCCAGGAGCGGATCATCGCGGCGCGCCCGTACGCGAACAAGATGGCCGAGCTGCTCGGCAACCTCGTGACGGGCGCGGATGACGATACGCATCCACTCCTCGAACAGCGGGAAGGCCCGCGCCGGCAGATCGTGATCATCACCGCCGACAAGGGGCTGGCGGGCGCCTTCAACTCCAACGTCATCCGGCGCTCGCTCGAGTTCGTCCGCGCCTCCAACGTCACCGAGCTCACCCTCGTCGTGGTGGGGCGCAAGGCGCGCGACTTCTACCGGCGGCGCGACTTCACCATCAAGCGCGACATGATCGGCTTCTGGGACCGCCTCGCCTTCAGCCACGCGCAGGAGCTCGCCGACTACTTCATGCAGCAGTATCTCGACAAGGAGGTGGACGAGGTCCACCTCATGTACAACGAGTTCCGGTCCGTGGCCTCGCAGCGGCCCGTGCGCCAGCAGCTGCTGCCCATCCCCAAGCCGGAAGGGGAGCAGGCCGAGGAGAGCGTGGACTACATCTTCGAGCCGAGCCCCGCCGCCATCCTCGGCGACCTGCTGCCGCGCCACGTGCGCATGCAGGTGTACCGGGCGCTGATGGAATCCCTGGCGGGCGAGTACGGGGCGCGGATGACGGCCATGGAAGCGGCCACGAAGAACGCCAAGGAAATCATCGAAGTGCTGACGATCCAGTACAACAAGGCGCGCCAGGAAAAGATCACCAAGGAGCTGCTCGACATCGTGGGCGGCGCCGAGGCCCTCAAGCAAGGAGCGGAAGCATGAGCAACGGCAAGATCGTCCAGGTCATCGGGCCCGTCGTCGACGTCGAGTTCGACCCCGGTCAGCTGCCCGCCATCTACAACGCCCTCGAGGTGCAGGGCGTCACCAACACCGACATGTTCGCGTACTCGCAGCGCCTCGTGCTGGAGGTGGCGCAGCATCTCGGCGAGAGCCAGGTGCGCACGATCGCCATGGCGGCCACCGAAGGCCTCGCCCGCGGCATGGAGGTGAAGGACACCGGCTCGCCCATCACCGTGCCCGTGGGACGGGAGACGCTCGGCCGCATCCTGAACTCCGTGGGCGAGCCCGTGGACAAGGGGCCCGCCATCGTGACCAAGAAGAGCTACCCGATTCACCGGCCCGCCCCGCCCTTCGAGGACCAGTCCACCAAGGTGGAGATGTTCGAGACGGGGATCAAGGTCGTCGACCTGCTGGAGCCGTACACGAAGGGCGGCAAGACGGGCCTCTTCGGCGGCGCCGGCGTGGGCAAGACCGTGCTCATCCAGGAGCTCATCAACAACATCGCCAAGCAGCACGGCGGCATCTCGGTGTTCGCGGGCGTGGGCGAGCGCACCCGCGAGGGCAACGACCTCTACCACGAGATGAAAGAGTCGGGCGTGCTCGAGAAGACCGCGCTCATCTTCGGCCAGATGACCGAGCCGCCGGGCTCGCGCCTGCGGGTGGCGCTCACCGGCCTCACCGCCGCCGAGTACTTCCGCGACGAGGAAGGCCAGGACGTGCTGCTGTTCATCGACAACATCTTCCGCTTCACGCAGGCGGGCTCCGAGGTCTCCGCGCTCCTCGGCCGCATGCCGTCCGCGGTCGGCTACCAGCCCACCCTCGGCACCGAGATGGGCCAGCTCCAGGAGCGCATCACCTCCACCAAGAAGGGCTCCATCACCTCCGTGCAGGCGATCTACGTGCCCGCCGACGACATCACGGACCCCGCGCCCGCGACCGCGTTCGCGCACCTGGACGCCACCACCGTGCTCTCGCGCCAGATCGCCGAGCTCGGCATCTATCCCGCCGTCGATCCGCTGTCGTCGACGTCGCGCATCCTCGACCCCAACATCCTCGGCCAGGAGCATTACGCCACCGCCCGCGCGGTGCAGTCGATCCTGCAGCGCTACAAGGACCTCCAGGACATCATCGCCATCCTCGGGATGGAGGAGCTGTCGGACGAGGACAAGCTGGCCGTGGCGCGCGCGCGCAAGATCCAGCGCTTCCTGTCGCAGCCGTTCTTCGTGGCCGAGCAGTTCACCGGCTCCCCGGGCCGCTACGTGAAGGTGGCCGACACCATCAAGAGCTTCAAGGAGATCGTGGCCGGCGAGCACGACGAGCTGCCGGAGCAGGCGTTCTACATGGTGGGCGACGTCGGGGAAGCGGTCGACAAGGCCAGGAAGATGCGCGAGGTGCGATAGGTGGCCGACCGTCTCACGCTGGAGCTGGCCACGCCCATCCGGCTGCTGCTGTCGGAGAGCGTGGACGAGGTGGTCGCGCCCGGCACCGAAGGCTACTTCGGCGTGCTGCCGGGCCACGCGCCCTTCCTGACCACGCTCGGCATCGGGCTCGTCACCTACAAGATCGGCCGCGAGGAGCACCACGTGGTGGTGGCGGGCGGCTTCGCCGAGGTCCGCAACGACAAGGTCATCATCCTCGCCGACACGGCCGAGCGGCCCGACGAGATCGACGTCGAGCGCGCCGAGCGCGCCCGCCAGCGGGCGGAAAGCCGCCTGCTCGGCCGCACGCAGGACGACGTCGACTACATGCGCGCGATGGCGGCTCTGACGCGGGCGCAGACGCGACTGCAGGTGGCCGGGAGGTAAGGGCCGGTCCGCGGGCGCGTGTCCGCGGACTGTCGTTTTTTCGGGCTCGCGTCTTCCGCAGACTGTCGTTCTCCGCGGACTCCCGTCATAAGCACGGGGTGTGGGCCTCATTATTGGAGCCGGGGGGCCCCGATATGGCCCCCCGGGCCCCCCGGCGGCTCCCTGTGGGCGCCGTCGGCCGACAACCGTTTGGGACTGTTACATACCGTTCACATCCACGTGACAACCGTTCTGCCCTGTCGGCTGCGGGCTGCACCCGAGCATGAAGGGCTCCGTCGAGGTCAAGTAGCGCTGCCCAGCGGAGCGGGCACCGCGCCCGCTCCGCTGGGCGCTTTCCTCCTCTGGTCGTCGCCAAACCCTCGACAGGGCGCATCATCCGGCGTGGTACGTCGCTTGCCACCCATCGGGGGCATGATCACCATTCTGATCGCCGACGACGAGCCGCACGTGGTGGAGCTGGTGCGCGTGACGCTGGAAGACGATCGCATGTGGATCGTCGAGGCTTCGGGCGGGGCCGCCGCCCTGGAGCTGGCCGACATTCTCGGCCCGGAGCTGATCTTCCTCGACGTCCACATGCCCGACATGAGCGGGCTGCAAGTGTGCCGGCGCCTGCGCGCCGACCCCCGCTTCGCCGCCACCTGCATCGTCATGCTCACCGCCGCCGCCCAGCGTGACGAGGTCGTGCGGGGCCTCGAGGCCGGCGCCACCGAGTATCTGACGAAGCCGTTCTCCCCCGTCCGGCTGCTCGGCCTCGTCGAGCGGCTGCTGCCGCGCACCGCATGGCAGCCAAAGTAGCGCCGGACGATCCCGCCTTTCGCCGCCTGAACGCGGCGTACGAGCAGTCCGTGCGCTATGCGCAGGACGTGCGGCGGCTCTACGGCCAGCTCCAGCGCTCGATCTGTCAGTCGCTGCTGGGGCTGGCGAACGCGCTGGAGGCGAAGGACCCGTACACGCGCGGGCACTCCGAGCGCGTGGGCGCGCTCGGCCACCGGCTGGCGGTCGCGCTCGCCATGGCCGCCGACGAGGCGGACACCATTGCGCAGGCGGGATTGCTGCACGACATCGGCAAGATCGGTGTCCCGGAAGCCGTGCTCCGCAAGCACGGGCCGCTGGCGGAAGACGAATGGGAGATGATGCGGCGCCACCCCATCGTGGGCGCGCAGATCGTGGCGCCGTTCGAGTTCTTCGCCGAGGGCGCCCTCGCCATCCGGCACCATCACGAGCGCTGCGACGGCAGCGGCTATCCCGACCGTCTCGTCGGCGCCGCGATCCCCGCCGCGGCGCGGGTGGTGGCGGTGGCCGACGTGTACGACGCGCTCACGTCCGACCGGCCGTACCGTGGCGCGCTGTCGCCGGCGAACGCCCTCGATCTCATCATCCGACAGGCGGGGACGGCGCTCGACGCCGACGTGGTGGCCGCGCTCGTCGACGTCCTCGCCTTCGAGAAGGCGCGCGCCTGATGTACGCGCTCACCGCGCGGCTTCCGCCCGCGCCGCCGCTGCTCGCGGCGACACCGCGCCTGACGCTGGCCGCCCTCGGCGGCCTGCTCGTGCTGGCCATCGGACTCATGCGCCTCGGGGCGGTGCCGCCGTGGACGACGGCCGTGGCCGCGATGGTCGCCGGGCACGGCGCGCTCCTCGTCACCGCGCTGGCGTGGCGCGACGCCGGCCGCCCGCGGCCATGGTGGGCGGCGCCCGTGGTCGCCGTCCCGCTGCTGGCCGCGGTGGCGCTCGCCGCCGTCGCGCATCCTGCCGGCTGCGCGCTCGCGGTCATCGTGCCCGCGTGGTTGTGGGCGCGAGCTTCGCGCGTCGCCGTGACGCCGCTCGCCATTGCCGTGGGAGCGGCCATCGGTGGCGCGCTCGGCGCTCACGTGCTGCTGACGGCCTCGCTCACCCTCGGCTATCAGGTGGTCTTCGACCCCACGCGCGCGGCGGCCTGGCTGGCGTACGACGCCGGCGTCAGCGTGCCGGCGGCCGAGTGCTTCTTTCGCGGCGCGCTTTTCGATCGGGCGCAGCGGCGGGGGCCGGTGCCTACCGCGGTGGCGCTGTCGGCGTCGCTCGGTGTCGCCCGCTACCTGATCGATCCCTTGCTGCCGATCACGGCCGAGATGGTCGCCGGCACGGTGTTCTACACGGGCCTGCTCGGAGTGGCGAACTGCTGTCTCTTCCGGCGCACCGGCAGCGTCCTGCCGGGGGCCGTGGGCGCCGTGGTCTTCTTCGCCGCCTACCGCCTCGTGGCGCCGTGAGGCGAGACGGCCTGTGGCTCTGGGCGGTGGTGCTCGCCGCGCATGCCGCCACGACGGCCGCGGTGGCGCTGTCGGACGACGCCGCGTCGCCGTGGCGCCACGCCTATCTCGTGCCGGTCCTCGGCGCTGCGCTGGCGTTCGGTCCTGCGGGGGGTGCGGCCAGTGCCCTCGTCGGCGTCCTCTTCTATGCGCCCATCGTCCTGCCCGACATCGAGCGCGCGGGGCTGACGGCGGTGGCGGCTGAAAGCGGATTGACGGCGGTCGCCCTCGTGCTGGCGGGCGGTCTGGCCGGGACGCTCGCCGCGGCCGCCAGACGGCATCGCGGGCGCTACGCCACGCTGCTCGCCGTCCAGCGGGCGCTCGCCGAGGACGCACCGCTCGAGATCGCCCTGGGTCGGCTGCGGGCCAGCCTGGAACACCGTCTCGCGCCGGCCGCGCTGGCCATCGTGGCGAGGGACGGCGACCGCTGGGTGGTCGCGGGCGGCGAGGAGATCGTGGCGGGCTCGGCGACGGCGACGGTGCTCGAGCACGGCGAGCCGGTGTTCGTCGCCTCGGTGACCTCGGAGGGACCGCCGCGGCGGGCATTCGTCGCCCCCATCACCGCCGGCGACGGGGTGGTGGGAGCGCTGGCGCTGGAGCGCGACGCCGACATCGGCGCCGGCGAGCGCGCGGCGCTGCTCACGCTGGGCGCGCACATCGGTCTGGCGCTGGAGAACGCGCGCCTGGCGTCGCGGCAGCGGCGCTTTGCCGCGGACCTCCAGGCGCGGGTCGCCGAGGCCACGCGCATGAAATCGGAGTTCGTCGCCATCGCGTCGCACGAGCTCCGTACGCCGCTCACCGCGATCCAGGGGTTCAGCGAGCTGCTCGCCACGCGGCCCTTCTCGCCCGACGAAGCGCGGCGAATCGCCGGGGTCATCCGTGGCGAATCCGAGCGGCTGGGCCGCATCGTGAGCGACTTCCTGGATCTGTCGCGGCTCGAGCGCGGTCTCGAGCCCGCCCTGCGGCGCGCGCCCGTCGACGTGGCCGTGGCCGTGACGGCCGCGCTCGATATCTTCCGCTGGTCGCGGCTGGGACAGCGCATCGACCTCGACTGCGCGTGCGAGCTGCCGGCCGTGAACGCCGACGCCGACGCCCTGGACCGCATCGTGAAGAACCTCGTCTCCAACGCGCTCAAGTACTCCCCGCCGGACAGCCGCGTGCGGGTGCGCGCCTGCGCCACCGCCGCCGGCGTCGAGATCTCGGTGGACGACGAGGGGGGCGGCATTCCGGCCGGCGAGCTGGCGCGGATCTTCGAGCCGTACTACCGGGCGCCGGGCGCCGCCGCCGCCGCCCGGGGCGCCGGCATCGGGCTGGCCGTGGTGAAGTCGCTGGTGGAGGCGCACGGCGGCTGTATCCGCGCTCACAGCGAGCCCGCACGCGGCACGCGAATGTCCGTGGTGCTGCCCGCCCTTCCTTGACTCCCTCGAGGGGGGACGTATAGTCTTGTCCGTCCATGGCCAGGCGTGAAGAGATCGCAGAGCGGATGGCCGAGGCCGTCGTCAAGCGCCTGACCGCGCGCAAGCTCGTCGACAGCAGGGCGGTGGAGATCCGCGACGAGGCCGCCGCGCGGGCTGCCGTGCGTCGCGTGGTCAGCGACAACATCGCGGCCGAGGAGCGCCTCGAGGCGGATGCGCGCAAGCTGCTCCTCGACAACGCCAAGCTCATCAAGGAGTCCGCCGCCGACTACCGCGCCCTCCTCGGCAAGGTCAAGGAGAAGATGGCGCGCGAGCGGGGGTTCATCCTCTGATGCGGATGAGCCGCGACCGGATCTTCTACCTCGCCGACGCCATCCTCAAGGAGCTGGGCGCCACGCCGGGCGTGAACGTCAAGACCCCCGACGAGGTGCGCACCGAGATCCTCCGCGCGCTCACCGACGAATCCAAGCTCGAGGAAACGATCGACTCCGAGGTGCGCCGCACGCTGTCGACGTACGCGCGTCCCATGCCGGAGGGCAGCCACGAGTGGCAGGTCCTCTATCAGAAGACGCGGGAAGAGGTCTACAAGAAGCGGTTCCGCCTGTGAAGCGGCTGGTGGTGGCCGTCACGGGCGCCACGGGGTCGATCTACGGCATCCGCCTCCTCGAGATGCTCCGCCTCAGCGCCGACATGGAGACGCACCTCGTCGTGTCGAATCCCGCCAAGCGCACCATCGTGGAGGAGACCGACCACACGGTGGCCGCCGTGGAGGCGCTCGCGCACCATCGCTACGACAACAAGGACATCGGCGCCGCCATCGCCTCCGGCTCCTTTCGCACGGTGGGCATGGTGATCGCTCCCTGCTCCATCAAGACCGCCGCCTCCATCGCCTCCTGTCACTCGGACACGCTCATCGCCCGGGCGGCGGACGTCACGCTCAAGGAAGGACGGCCTCTCATCCTGCTGGTGCGTGAGACGCCGCTGCACCTCGGCCACCTGCGGTGCATGGTGTCGCTGGCGGAAATGGGCGCCGTGATCCTGCCGCCGGTGCCGGCCTTCTACAACCGGCCCAAGGACCTCGACGACATCGTCAACCACACGGTGGCGCGGGTGCTCGATCGCCTGCACCTGCCGCAAACGCTCGTGGGTGAGTGGCTCGGCACGCGCGCGGGCAAGCCGCTCGACGGGTGATCTCTCCGCCGTCGTGAGGGCGACGCGCGCGTACGGCTGATCGCGTCATCGCGAGATGCCGGGGACGGCGCGCGCGTCGCGCTGGCGCAGGATCGGTAACCGCCTGGCGCCCGAACGCGCCACCCGGCGCGACGTTTCGTCATCCGTTACTGCTTGGCGGCAGGCCCGCCCTCAGGCACACTGAATCCAGGCAGTTCTGACCGCGTTCGCGGCGGCCACGTCGTTCGGGCCATCCACCCGCCCTCGCAGCGAAGCTTCCGGTGGACCCTCGGCTCGTCGGCGCTCAACGCCGGGAAACCAGGACTCAAATCAGTCAAGTCATCCGGAGCGGCTTGTACGCAGTGGCCGGGGTTGTCGCGCTGGCGGCGGCCGCCTGGGCGGGCGGATCGGCGTCGTCGGTCACGATTCCGCCGGCGCTGCTGGCCGAGGCGCGCGCGCGGGGCACCGCCCGCAGCATCGTGGAGATGCGCGTGCCCGCCGGCGCCACGGAAGCCGAGATCGAGTCCGTCAAGCGGCGCGTGCTGGGGCGCATCGCGCGCACGAAGCACCAGGTGCTGCGCGAGCTCACGGGGCTGCCGATGCTCGTGCTCGAGGCCTCGGCCGCGACGCTTCAGGCGCTGGCCGCCTCGCCCGACGTCCTGCGCGTCGACGCCGACGCCATCGACGCACCGCAACGATGAGGCGCATGAACGCGCGCCGGCTCTGCGTGGCGATGGTCGTGTCCCTGGTCATTGTCGTGTCCGTCTCCGCGGAGGCGTCGGCCGCGCGGCGGGCCGTCCCCGACGCCCTCGTGCAGCAGGCCTTTTCGACGGGCTCGGCCCGCGTCATCGTCCGTCTCAACGCGCCCTTCTCGCCCGAAGCCGAGACGATCAGCGCCGCGCATGCCGCGGTGCAGCGGCAGGACATCGCGGCCGTACGCCGCGCGCTCAAGGCCCATCTCGCCGCCTCCCGGCACGCGCTCGTGCGGGAGTACGACGCGCTGCCGTTCCTGGCGCTCGAAGCCGGACCGGATGCGCTGGCGCTGCTGGAAGCCCTGACGGGACTGGTGGTCAGCGTCGAGGAGGATCGAATCCACAGCGTGCAGCTCGCGCAGAGCGTTTCGGCGGTTCAGGCGCCGCAGGTGTGGGCGGCGGGGTTCGATGGCACCGGCACCATCGTGGCCGTGCTCGACACGGGCGTACAGAAGACGCACCCGTTTCTGTCCGGCAAGGTGATCGCGGAGGCGTGCTTCTCCTCCAACACGACGCTCAACGGCTACACCATCACCAGCCTCTGCCCGGGCCGGGCCGCCTCCTCCACCGCGCCGGGGTCGGGCGTGAACTGTTCCGACGCGGTCAGGGGCTGCGACCACGGCACCCACGTGGCCGGCATCGTGGCCGGGGGCACCACGGGCGCCTCCGGCGCCGGTGTGGCGCCGGGCGCCGCCATCATGGCCATCCAGGTGTTCTCGCGCTTTCCGCGCGCGTATCCGGCGTGCGGGGGGGTCGCCTGCGCGCTGAGCTTCTCCTCCGATCAGATCGCCGCCCTGAACCACGTCTTCAACCAGCGCCACGCGTTCGCGGGCAAGACGATCGCCTCCGTCAACATGAGCCTCGGCGGCGGCGGCTTCACGGCCGCGTGCGAATCCAATTCTCTCGTGACGCCCATTGACCGGCTCCGGACGGCGGGGATCGCCACCGTCATCGCCTCGGGCAACAACGGGTTCACGAATGCCACCTCGGCCCCGGCGTGCGCGCCGGGTGCGGTCAGCGTCGGCTCCACGGGCGACGGCTCGTCGGGCGCGACGCTCGATTCTGTATCGTGGTTCAGCAACTCTGCCTCGTTCCTGTCGCTCCTGGCGCCGGGTCACTGGATCAGGTCTTCGGTCCCCGGCGGGTTCGCCAATTTCGCCGGGACATCGACGGCGACGCCGCACGTGGCAGGCGCCTTCGCGCTGCTGCGGCAGGCGAACGCGGACGCGTCGGTCGACACGCTCCTCCAAGCGCTTCAGGACACCGGCATGTCCGTCCGCGACGGACGGGTGCTGGATGGCGTGACGAAGTCGCGGATCAACATCGCCGCCGCCCTCGCCCTCGTCGCCGTTCCGGACGTGTCGGTCACCGCCGCCAAGACGGTCGCCGCCGCCGCCGCCGGTGAGATCGTCGACGTGGTCAACACCGTGAAGAACCACGGACCGGTGTCGGTGGGCTCCTTCAAGGTCGACTTCCATCTGTCCACGGACGCCGCCTTCACGAAGGGCGTCGATGTGCGACTGGGCGCGCGCACGGTGCCGTCGCTGGCGGCGGGAGCGAAGCACGGGAGGACGAGCCATGTCACGATCCCGGCGGGGACGGCCCCCGGCCGCTACTGGATCCTCGTGCGGGCGGACGCGGCCGGAGCGCTCACGGAGTCCAGCGAGGCCAACAACGTGCGCGCGACGGCGGCCATTCGCATCGGACCCGACCTCACGGTGACGGTGGCCTCGACGGGGGACGCGGGCGCTGCGGGGGGGACGATCGCCGTCAGCCATACGGTGCAGAACGGCCCGGAGGCCGTGGGCTCGTTCAAGGTGGCCTTTTATCTGTCGACGAACAAGACGTTCAACGCCGGCTCCGACGTGCGGCTGCGGGCGAGGACGGTGACCTCACTGGCGGCGGGGGCCGTGAGCACGAAGACGAACACGCTCACCATTCCCGGCGGCACGGCCCCGGGAACCTACCGCATCCTCGTACGGGTCGACGATGGAAGCGCGGTGGCGGAGGCGAACGAGAGCAACAACGTGCGCGCGACGGCACCGATCACCATCGGTCCCTGATTTGATGGTGCCGAAGGGGGGACTCGAACCCCCACACCCTTTCGGGCACATGACCCTGAATCATGCGCGTCTGCCAATTCCGCCACTTCGGCTCGGT
>JBBDXO010000081.1:0-5500 GCA_040902295.1 Candidatus Rokuibacteriota bacterium
CGTCGCCTCGCGGCGCTGCACGACGAACTCGCGCTGCTCATCCTGCCGCCCCGCCCGCGCCTTCGGCTGGTGAGGACCGGGACGCCGGTCCGTTGACCAGCCGAGCGAGTCACGTGACCAGCCGAGCGAGTCACGCCTGCGAGCCGTTGACCAGCCGACCGATCGACGCGGCTACCGCCGGGGCCCGTCAGACTTCGTGATGACGCCGCACGCGATGCGGGCGCCCGAGTTGCCCGTGGGATCGGTGCGAAAGTCGTCCGGCGCCGCGTGGATGACGATCGCGCTGCCGTCGGCGTCGGCGAGGGCCGTGAGCCCGGAGCCCAGCGAGATCTGCTCCGTCGTGGTCTCCAGCCGGCCCGTTCCGTCGCCGCCGACGGTGAGATTCGGCAGGTCCCCCGCGTGCGAGCCCTGGGGGTTGAGCGCCCCGTGCTGCCGGCCGCCCGGATTGAAGTGGCCGCCCGCGGACGTGAACGCGGGCCCTTCGCACTTGCCCACCTCGTGGATGTGCACCCCCTTCACGCCCGGCGGCAGGCCGCTCACCTGCATGACGATGCGCACGGCGGAGCCGAGCTGCGTGAGGTTGGCGGTGCCCACCGTGCGGCCGGCGGCGTCCTTGACCTCGGCGGCGGCGGTGTTGTCGGTGGTGGAGGGCTGCATCATGGCACATCCGGACAGCAGCATCGCGGCGAGCAGGACGGTGAGCCGTCTCATGCGGATTCTCCTTTGGCGAAATCCTGCTTCGCGCGCGCGAGGGCGTCGGGCGAGGCGAGCAGGTCGAGGGCGGTGAGCGCGAGCGCCTTGGCGCCCGCCACCATGCCCGTGCGCGCCAGCGGCGAGCGCGCCCACTGCGCGAAATCGCGCGAGTGTCCGGGCACGCCGTCCGGCGAGATGCGGATGTACGGGTGGATGGTCGGCAGCCGCTGGCTCACGTTGCCGCAGTCGGTGGAGCCATAGCCCGCCTGACCGTCGTCGGGGTCTTCGGGGAAATCGATGAGCTCGAGGTTCCGGGCGAACAGGCCGGCCATGGTCGCATTCGGCCGCAGGGGCTCGTGCACGGTGGGATCGGCGGTGACGGTGACGCGGCAGCCGGTGGCGGTGGCGGCCCCCTCCGCGGCGGCACGGAAGCGGCGCAGCAGCTCCTCGCAGTAGTCCACCGTGGTGGCGCGCAGGTAGAACTCGGCGCTCGTGTACTCCGGAATGATGTTGGCCTGCTCACCGCCCCTGGTGATGATGCCGTGCACGCGCGCGTCGGGGCGGAGCTGCTGGCGCATGGCGTCGAGGCTGACGAAGAGCTGGATGACCGCGTTGAGCGCGTTGACGCCGCGCCACGGCCACGACGAGGCGTGGGCGGCCCGCCCGTGGAATTCCACCTTCACCTTGATGATGCCGAGGCTCGGCCGCCACACCTGCGTGCCGCAGCGGCCGTGGATCATCATGGCGGCGTCGACGTCCTTGAAGACGCCCGCCTCCATCAGCTTCACCTTCCCCGCGCCGCCCTCTTCGGCGGGGGTGCCGATGACCTGGATGCGGCCGGCGAAGGGCACGGTGCCGCGGGCGGCCGCGATGGCGGCGCCGGCGCCGGCGCCCGCCGTCGCGATGACGTTGTGCCCGCACGCATGGCCGATGCCCGGGAGCGCGTCGTACTCCGCCATGATGGCCACGGTGGGACCGGCGCCCGTCCCCTCCACGGTGGCGCGAAAGGCGGTGGGCAGGCCGCCCACGCCACGCTCCACCCGGGCGCCGTGCTTCTCGAGGAACTCGGCAAGCCACGCCGCCGCCCTCTCTTCCTTGAAGGCCAGCTCCGGCGTGTCGTGGATCCTGTGCGACAGCGCTTCCAGCTCGTCGGCGAGTGCGTCGACTCTCTGCGCGACCGCGAGCTTGGCGTCCATTACCGGGCCGCCTCGAACTCCCGCCGCGCCTCCTTGACCAGCGCGGGGTTGGCGAGCAGATCGTGCACGGTCATCGCCATCGCCTTGGCGGCGCCCTTGAGGCCGTCGAGCGCCAGCGGCTCCACGGCGGCCGTCTCGAACGCGCGCGAGTGGATGGGGGTGCCCTCGGGCGCGATCTTCACGAGGGGCTGGATGGCGGGAATGACCTGGCTCACGTTGCCGATGTCCGAGGAGCCCAGGCGGTCCTTGATCTCCGGCGACTCCGGAATGCCGAGCGCCTTCCAGTTCGCGCGGAAGGCCGACAGGAGCGCGGCGTTCTTCTTCATCGGCTCATACGCGTGGTCGTGCTCGGTGACCTTCAGCGTGCACCCGGCCGCCGTGGCCGCGCCCTCCGCGCACGCGATCACGCGCTTCTGCAGCGCCCACATGTAGTCGAGGGTGGGGGCGCGCACGTAGAACAGGCAGGCGGCGACCTCCGGAATGATGTTCGGCGCCGCCCCTCCGTTGGTGACGATGCCGTGCAGGCGCGCGTCCGGCCGCACCTGCTGGCGCAGCATGCTGACGTTGTTGAAGGTCTGGATGACGGCGTCGAGCGCGTTCACGCCCTGCCACGGATCGGCGGAGGCGTGCGCCGCCTTGCCCGTGAACTCGAAGCCCACCCGCACGATGCCGAGCAGGTCCTGATGCCCGATCCACTTGTCCCAGCCGTGCACCATCATGGCCGCGTCCACGCCCTTGAAGACGCCGCCGTTGATCAGCTTGACCTTGCCCCCGCCCCCCTCCTCGGCGGGCGTGCCGATGACGAGGATGCGTCCCTTCGGCAGCGTGTCTTTCACGGCGGCGAGGGCCGCCCCCGCCCCCGCGCCGCTGGCGGCGATGACGTTGTGGCCGCACGCGTGGCCGATGGCGGGCAGGGCGTCATACTCGCAGAGGATCGCGATCGTCGGCCCGTCGCCTGTTTCGATCGTCGCGCGGAAGGCCGTCTCCACTCCGGCCACGCCGCGCTCGATCTTGAAGCCCTGCGCGCCGAGGAAGTCGCAGAGCCAGCCGGCGGCTTTCACTTCCTGGTACGCCAGCTCGGGATGGGCGTGGATGCGGCGCGAGAGCTGGTCGAGGTCGTTGCCGAGGCGGTCTACGGCCTGAACGATCGAATCTTTGACGGTGCTCATGGAGGCTCTCCTGAATGATGGTCGTGGACCGCGCGGCCCGACGAGCAACTATAGCATCCGGGAGAAATGGGGCCGGGGACGGCCCCGGCCCGCGATCAGCGGGCGTCTACCTCGTGCCGGTCGAGTTCGGCGAGGGCGGCGCCGCCAGCGGCACCGAGCCCGGCATGGTGCCGGGCGTCGTCGTGGACGACGACGCCGCCGGCGGCGGCGTCCCGTACGGCACGTTGATCGGCGGCAGCGTCGTGCTCGGCATGGCCGACGGGGAGCTGCCGTCAGGCGAGACCGGCGTGGTCGGCACCGATTGCGGCGACTGCCCCGCCCCGGGGCTGCCCAGGCTCGGCACCGAGCCGGGCGACTGCGGCCCGCCGGGGCTGCCCAGGCTTGGCACCGAGCCGGGCGATTGGCCGGCACCGGGGCTGCCGAGGCTCGGCACGGACCCGGGCGACTGGAGCTGCGGCGGCAGCCCGGTCTGGGCAAGGACCGTGGCGGCGGGAGCGATCAGAATGAGGGCGGCGAGCGTCCATGCGTATCTCATGGGGTTGCACATACGCAATCGCGGTGCCACGATGCCCCGGTGAAGAGCCGCGTGCCCATCGGAGTGGCCATTCCGCAGACCTTTGTCGATGGCCTGGTGGATCGCCGGCGCATTGCGGACTTCCTGCGCCGTGCGGAGGCCCTCGGCTTCCACAGCGCGTGGGTCGTCGAGCAGATCGTCGGCCCCATGGCGAGCCTGGAGCCCGTCGATCTGCTCGCCTATGCGGCCGGGGTCACGGAGCGGATGCGCCTGGGCTCCGCGGTGCTGCTGACGGCGCTGCGTAATCCTCTCCATCTTGCGAAAAGTCTTGCAACGGTCGACCAGCTCAGCGCAGGCCGGCTCATCGTGGGGGTGGGTCTCGGTGGCCCGCCTGGCATTTACCCGGCCTATGGGCTCAGCGCGGTGCGCCGCGTGGCCCGCTTCGAGGAAGGTCTGACGCTCATGAAGCGGCTGTGGACGGAGCCACGCGTCACCATGAAGGGGGAGTTCTTCAACGTCGACGATGTCCCCATGCAGCCCAAGCCCGTCCAGCGGCCGCATCCGCCGCTCTGGTTCGGCGGCCACCATCCCAATGCGCTCGCGCGTGCGGTGGCGATGGGGGATGGCTTCATCGGCGCGGGGTCGGCGTCCACCGCCACCTTCGCCGGTGAGGCAGCCCGGCTCCGCACGCTGCTCGCGCAGGCACGGCGCGATCCGGCCGCGTTCCCCATCGGCAAGCGCGTGTACATCGCGGTGGATGCGGACCGCGCCCGCGCCGGCCGCCGGCTCGCGGAGTGGTTCGGCGCCTTCTACGGCAAGCCGTCGCTGGCGGAGCAGGTCTGCGTGTGGGGCGATGCCGCGCAATGCGCGCAGGGCCTGCGCGACGTGGTGGCCGCCGGCGCGCAGCTCCTGATGCTCAACCCGGTGTTCGACGAGCTCGAGCAGCTCGATCGCCTGGCCGAGCTGCCGGTGGAGGTTTAGCCGCCCGCCGCCGGCTTCCGTGCGCGGATGAACGCGCTCATGAATTTGCCGGCCGCCGCGGCCGCGGCCTCCGCGCCGATGCCCGCCGCCGTGAGGAATTCCCGGGCGTCGTCGACCTCGTAGACGCGCGTCGGCTCCACCTCGATCGCCTCGAAGCCCGCCTTCGCCAGCGTGTCGCGATAGGCCTCTTCGTCGAGCGCGCCCGCCACGCAGCCGATCCACTGCTCGACGCCACGGCGCACGGCGGCCGGCACCGCACCCCGCACCACGATGTCGGACACCGCGAAGCGCCCGCCCGGCTTGAGCACGCGAAAGGTCTCCCGGAGCACCCGGTCCTTGTCGGTGGAGAGGTTGATGACGCAATTGGAGATCACCACGTCGACGGCCGCCTCGGGCAGGGGGATGTGCTCGATCTCGCCCTTCAGGAACTCGACGTTGTCGGCGCCCGCCTTGCGCTGGTTGTCGCGGGCGAGCGCGAGCATCTCGTCCGTCATGTCCAGCCCGTACGCCTTGCCGCTGGGGCCGACGCGGCGCGCGGACAGGAGCACGTCGATGCCGCCGCCCGAGCCGAGGTCGAGCACGACCTCTCCGGGATGCAGATCGGCGAGCGCGGTGGGATTGCCGCAGCCGAGCGAGGCCGCCAGCGCCTCCGCCGGCACCGCCTCCGCCTCACCGCACCCGTACAGGTTCGAGGTGACGGGATCCGCGGCGCCGCGCGATGAGACCGACCCGCATCCCGTGGCGCCACCGCCCGTGACGCGGAGGGCCGCCTGGCCGTACTTGTCCTTGACGCTTGCCTTGATGTCCTCGCTCATACGGGCCTCCAGGGAGCCGCCTCGCTGATCTTCGTGTATCGTAACCCCGGCCGCGCCCGTAGCTCAGTTGGATAGAGCATCGGACTTCGAATCCGAGGGTCGGGGGTTCGATTCCCTCCGGGCGCACCACTC
>JBBDXO010000082.1:0-5439 GCA_040902295.1 Candidatus Rokuibacteriota bacterium
GCGGCGCAGACCACGGTGAGAGCTACTTCTCGCGGAAGCGGTTGACGATGGGCAGGCGCCAGTCGCGGCCGAAGGCGCGGGGGGTGATCTTGACGCCGATGGGACCCTGGCGCCGCTTGTACTCGTTGGAGTCGATCATGCGCACGACCTTCTGCACGACCTCGCGCGGGAACCCGGCCTCGGCGAGGTCGTTCACGCCCCGATCCTCCTCGACGTACGCCTGCAGAATGGCATCGAGCAACTCGTACGGGGGCAGCGTGTCCTGGTCCTTCTGATCGGGGCGCAGCTCCGCCGAGGGCGGCCGCTCGAAGACGGAAGCCGCAATGACGGCGCGCCCGGCGCGCTCGTTGGCGCGGCGGGAGAGATCGTAGACGAGGGTCTTCGGCACGTCCTTGATGACCGCGAAGCCGCCCGCCATGTCGCCGTACAGCGTGGAGTAGCCCACGCCGATCTCGCTCTTGTTGCCGGTGGTGAGGACGAGCCAGCCGAACTTGTTCGACAGCGCCATGAGCAGCGTGCCCCGGATGCGCGCCTGGATGTTCTCCTCCGCCACGTCTTCCTTCAGTCCCTTGAAGGGCTCGGCGAGGGCGCGCTTGAACGCGGTGAAGGTGGGGGTGATGGGCAGGCTCAGGAAGTCGATGCCCAGGCTGCGCGCCAGCCGCCGCGCGTCGTTGCGCGTGCCCGCGGACGAATAGGGCGACGGCATGGTGACGCCCGTCACGTTCTCCTTGCCGAGCGCCTCCACCGCGATGGCGGCCACCAGCGAGGAATCGATGCCGCCCGACAGCCCGATCACCACGCGCGCAAAGCCGTTCTTGCGGACGTAATCGCGCGTGCCGAGCACGAGCGCCTCGAACACCTCGTCCACCGGTGGCAGCGGCCTCACCCGCCGCGCCTCGAGCGCGGGCAGCTCGCGCGCCGGCAGCGGCGCCAGCGCCACGCGCGGGGCGGGCGCCTCGCGGCGCAGCTTCTCCTTGCGCCGTCGCGAGTCGTGCAGGCGCGCGCGGAACACGGCGTCGAGGTCGAGGTCGACGGTGACGAAGTCCTCCTCGAACTGCCGGCCCCGCGCCACCGTCTCGCCGAGCTGGTTGACGACGAGGCTGCCGCCGTCGAAGACCAGCTCGTCCTGCCCGCCCACCATGTTCACGAAGGCCAGGCAGACGAGGTCGTCGGCCGCCCGCGTGGCCACGAGGCGCTCGCGCAGATGGCCCTTGCCCGCGTGGTAGGGCGAGCCGTTGATGCTCACGATGAGCTCGGCGCCCGCCATCGCCTGCGCCGTGGTGGGCCCCGTCGGGTACCAGATGTCCTCGCAGATGTTCACGGCGAAGCAGGTCTCGCCCAGCGTGAAGACGGGCGCCTCCGTGCCGGACTGGAAATATCGCTCCTCGTCGAAGACGCCGTAGTTGGGCAGGTACTGCTTGTGATAGATGCCGGCGAGGGCGCCGTCGTGGATGACGGCGGCGGCGTTGAAGATGTCGTGGCGCTTGTCCACGAAGCCGACCACCGCCGTGAGGCCACGCGCGGCGCGCACCACCTCGTCGCGCGCGCGCAGGTTGGCCTCGATGAAGGCCGACTTGAACAGCAGGTCCTCGGGCGGGTAGCCCGTGATGGCCAGCTCGGGAAAGGCCACGAGGTGCACGCCGGCGGCGCGGGCCCGCTCGAAGCCGTCGAGGATCCTGCGCACGTTGCCCTCGAGGTCTCCCACGGTGGGATTCATCTGGGCGAGGCCGACGCGGAAGCGCCGCATGGCCGTTATTGTACGCGGCCGGGCCATATCGTGATATATCCTCTCCACTTCACGTTCGAAGGAGGTCTCTCATGACGCGTTGGCCCCTACTCCTGCTCCTCCTGGCCGCCCTCGTGACCGGCGCGCCCGCCGCGCACGGCCAGGCCAAGGACACCCTCACGGTGGCGCTGGTCTCTCATGCGCCCACCCTCGACCCACACATGCACTTCGAGCGGGTGGGCATTCTCGTCAACATCAACATGTTCGACTCCCTGCTCCACAAGAACGCCAAGCTCGAGTACGAGCCGTCGCTGGCCACCTCGTGGAAGCCGATCACCGACACCCAGTGGGAGTTCAAGCTGCGCAAGGGCGTGAAGTTCCACAACGGCGACACGATGACGGCGCAGGACGTGAAGTACTCCTTCGACCGCGTCATCGACCAGACCAAGAAATCGCCCCAGTACGGCAACATCCGCGCCATCAAGGAGGTCCGCGTGGTCGACGCGGACACGGTCCACCTCGTCACCGACAAGCCCTTCCCGCTCCTGCTGGAGCGCCTCGTGTTCTTCCCCATCGTGCCCAAGGCGCACATCGAGAAGGTGGGCGACCAGACCTTCGGACAGTCCGCCCCCGTGGGCACCGGCCCCTGGAAGTTCGTGGAGTGGAAGAAGGACCAGCTCATCCGGCTGGAGGCCTTCGACCAGCACTGGCGCGGCCGCCCCGCCTTCAAGCACCTCGTGATCCGCGCCATCCCGGAGATCTCCACGCAGATCGCCGAGATGAAGACGGGCGGCGTGGATCTCATCCGCAACGTCTCCGCCGACCACGTGCCCGAGCTGAAGAGCCATTCGCTCACCTACGTGACGTCGGCCCCCATCCTGCGCGTCCATTTCGTCGAGATCGACATGCGGAACGCGCCGATGGACAAGAAGCTCGTCCGTCAGGCCGCCAACTACGCCATCGACAAGCAGGCGATCATCCAGAAGCTCATGGGCGGCTTCGGCAAGCAGGTGGCCACCGTCGTGCAGCCGCCCGCCTTCGGCCACGACGCCGAGGTGAAGCCGTATCCGTACGATCCGAAGAAAGCCAGGGAGCTGCTCGCGCAGGCGGGCTTCCCCAACGGCGTCGATATCACGCTGCACAGCGGGTTCGTCGAGTTCCGCCCGGTCTTCGAGGCCATCACGCAGATGCTCACCGAGGTGGGCATCCGCACCACTCCCCGCATCTGGGATCCGGGCCCGGCGTGGAACAAGTTCCTCCAGCAGGAGGGCAAGGCCACCCACGGCTACTACGGCAGCTGGGGCAACTATTCCGTCTTCGACGCGGACGCGGTCCTGCATCCGCTCTACCATACGGAGCCGGGCTCGTGGATCGGCAAGCACTACACGCGCATCGAGGGGCTCGACAAGCTCATCGACGAGGCACGGTCCACCGTGGACCAGGCCCGGCGCAAGCGCGCGTACTCGCAGATCCAGCACATGATCAAGGAGGAGGCGCCCGCCATCTTCCTGTGGACGCAGTACGACACGCTCGCCGTGAACAGGAAGGTCGACTACGCGGCCAGAGGGGACGAGTGGCTGTGGCTGTTCGACGCCAAGCCGAAGCCCTGAGGAGTCGCCGTCTGATCGCATGACGACGCTGGTTCTCCGCCGGGTCGTCCGCTTGCTGGTCGTGCTCGCGGGCGTGTCCCTGGTCACCTTCGCGATCCTTCACGCGAGCGGCGACCCGGTGGCCCTGATGATGCCGGAGGCGCCGGAGTCCGACCGCGCCGTGCTCCGGCAGGCGATGGGCTTCAACGAGCCCCTGCCCGTGCAGTTCGTCCGCTTCCTGCGCAACACGGCCCGGGGCGACTTCGGCCAGTCGTTCTTCCATCGGGCCCCCGCCCTGCCCCTCGTGCTGGAGCGCATGCCCACCACCCTGCTGCTCACGGTGCTCGCGATGGGGCTCGCCCTCGTCGTCTCCATCCCGGCCGGGATCTACAGCGCCATCCGTCGCGACTCCTTCTTCGACCACGCCATCACGACCGTGGTGTTCCTCGGCCAGTCGATGCCCGTGTTCTGGACGGGCATCATGCTGATCCTCCTCTTCTCCGTGCACTGGCGCGTGCTGCCCGTGTCGGGCTGGGACTCGTGGACCTCCATCGTGCTGCCCGCGTTCACGCTGGGCACGTTCTCGGCGCCGCTGCTCCTGCGCATCGTCCGCTCCAGCATGCTGGAGGTCATCAGCCTCGATTACGTGCGGACGGCGCGCGCCAAGGGTATTTCGGAGTGGTTCGTCATCTGCCGCCATGCGCTCATCAATGCCGCCCTGCCGCTGGTCACGGTGACGGGCCTGCAGTTCGGCCTGCTGCTCGGGGGGGCCATCATCACCGAGACGGTGTTCGCGATACCCGGGGTGGGACGCCTGATCGTGAACGCCATCCGCCAGCTCGACTTCCCCATCGTGCAGGCGGGCGTGTTCCTGCTCGCGCTCATCGTGGTGGTGGTGAACTTCACGGTGGACCTGCTCTACATCTATCTGAACCCCCAGGTGCGGGTGCGCTGATGGCGGTGGGCGCCTTCAACCCCGGGGAGACGGTGGCGATGGCGCCCCCGGCGCGCGCGGACGAGCGCTCGCGCGTGTGGCGCAAGCTCATGCGCAACCCGGTGGCGCTCGTGGGCGCGGTGGCCCTCGTGGTGGTGATCGGCGCCGCCATCTTCGCGCCCCAGGTGGCCCCGCACGATCCCACCCGGCAGAGTCTCATCCGCCGCTTCCTGCCCCCCGCGTGGGCGTCCGGCGGCCACTCCAGCTACCTGCTCGGCACCGACCAGGTGGGCCGCGACATCCTCAGCCGCATGATCCACGGCGCCCGGGTGTCCCTCATCGTCGGCGTGAGCGCGGTGGTGGTGAGCCTGACGGTCGGTGTGGGCCTGGGACTGCTGAGCGGTTTCCTGGGCGGGCGCACCGACACCGTCATCATGACCGTGGTCGACGTCACGCTGTCGTTTCCCCAGCTCCTGCTCGCGCTGGCGTTCGTGGCCGCGCTGGGCCCGAGCCTGCTCACCATCATCGTCGTCCTCGGGCTCACGGGATGGGAGCGGTACACGCGCGTGGTGCGCGCGGAGGTGCTGGCGCTGCGCGAGAAGGACTTCGTGGAGGCGGCGCGCGCCATGGGCGTGACCTCCACCCGGATGCTGCTGCGGCACATCCTGCCCAACACCTTTTCGTCCATCATCGTGATGTCCACGCTGCAGGTGGCGCAGGCCATCTTGCAGGAGGCGGCGCTGTCCTTCCTGGGCGTCGGCACCGGCAGCGCGTACCCGACGTGGGGGCAGATGATCGCGCTCGGCCGCGACTTCGTCACCGTCGCCTGGTGGCTGCCCACCTTCCCCGGCCTCGCCATCCTCGTCACCGTCCTCTCCATCAACCTCGTCGGCGACCGCCTCCGCGACGCCCTCGACCCCCGCGTCTGAGTGAAGAAGTCAAAGCCTGACCCCGCCGCGCCTGGGCGTATGATCGGTGCGTGCCCGCCAAGGTCCCGTGGCTGCCTGCAGCCGTCCCGCCCGAAGTCAGACCTCACCGCTGCAACAACTGCGGCCAGCTCGCCCTCATCCCCTGGACCCTTCGCCGCGACGACCACACCAAGACGGTGATCCGCACCTGGGTCTGCGCGTCCTGCCAAAGCACCGTGGAGCTACCCGAACCCGAGTAACGGTTGCCAGGGCGATCAAAAC
>JBBDXO010000083.1:0-5418 GCA_040902295.1 Candidatus Rokuibacteriota bacterium
CGCGCGGGGCCGCCGCGCCCCATTGCCAGACCACCCACGCGAGCGCGATGGGCACCGCGCAGAGGGCGAGGGCGCCGCGCCATCCCACGCGCTCGGCGGCAAAGGGCAGCAGCACGAGGGCGCCGCCGATGCCGAGCTGCATGGAGGCGCCGTACAGCCCCTGGGCGAGGAAGGCGCCGCGGCCCGCCCACAGCGCGTTCACGTAGGAGCCGCCCGCGATGAACGTGGCCGTCACCGCCGGTCCCGAGCACAGGCGCACGGCGAGCAGCGTGGCGTAGCCGGGCGCCAGGGCCAGGGCCAGCGTGGCCGTCAGGCAGAGCAGGAGCGACAGCGTCATCACCCGCCGCGGCCCGAGCCGGTCGGCGAGCGCGCCCATGGGCACGGCGGTGAGCCCGCCGCCGAGAAAGGCGGCCGTGGAGAGCAGGCCCGCCTGCGCGGGCGAGATGGCGAGGTCGCTCATGATGAGCGGCAGCAGGGGCGCGTGATTGAGGAAGAACATCGACTGCGCCGCCCCCGCCAGGCACGGGATGAGAAGCGACGGCGGGCGATCGCGGTCGCTCACGCCCAGACTCTCGACCGGCGCCGACGTGGTGTCAAGCGCGGTGCGGGCAGGCGTGCGTACAACGTACCTGACGTTTCCCAACGACCTCGCCAAGGTCAACGGCGACGACTCGTGGACGCTGCCGATGCCGGCGCGCTTCGTGATCGACACCACGGCCGTCATCCGGTACGCGGCCGTCGATCCGGATTACACGCGGCGGCCGGAGCCCGCCGAGACCCTCGCCGCCCTGCGCGCGCTGCGCTGAGCGGCGCCCGCTACACGGTGGCCGGGGTGGTGTCCGGCACCGGCACCGCCGGCCGTCGGGTCCCGTGGCGCCGCAGGCCGTCGAGCACGAAGGCGGTCTGCCGGTCGAAGTGCAGAAAGAGGGCCATGAGGTCGATGGCCGTCTGAAAGTTCCGCGGCCGCGTCAGCAGCACCTGGACGATGTTCCGCCAGAAGTACCACGCCGTCTGCGGCCGGAACCCCAGCCGCCACACCACCGAGCCGAGGGCGGCGATCTCGGCCCACCGGCCCCGCGGGGCGCCGAGCTGCTTGGGCCGCCGCTGCAGCCGGCCCACGCAGGTCATCACCCGGTCGAAATACGGCCGGGTCGAGTACAGGCGGCGCAGGATCGAGGCGAACTCCTCGAGAATCTCCGCCCTCGGGCGCGCCGGCGTGAAGTTCAGGCCGGAGGTGGCCTGATCCACCTCGCCCGGCCGCTGCAGGGAGTAGTCGTCCGGCAGCCGGCCCTCGCGCGCGAGGCGGCGCGTGAGCTGCGTGTTCGGCAGCGCGGTGAGCAGCCCCACCATCGCCATCGAGATGCCCGCCGCCTCCACGCACTCCACGATGGCGTCGCCCGCGCCGGGCGCCTCGCCGTCGAAGCCGAGGATGAAGCCCGCCGTCACCACCATGCCGTGCGCGTTGATGCGGTGCACGCTCTCCACGACGGGCGAGCGCGTGTTCTGCTTCTTCTGCGTGCGGGCCAGCAGCTCCTTGTCCGGCGTCTCGATGCCGACGAAGAGCCACCGGAAGTCGACGGCCTCCATCATCTGGAGGAGCTTGAGGTCCTCCGCAATGTTGAGGGTGGCCTCCGTGCTGAAGTAGAAGGGGAAGCTGCGCTCGCGGCTCCACGCCAGCAGGGCGGGCAGGAAGGCCATCACGGCCTTCTTGTTGCCGATGAAATTGTCGTCGACGAGATCGACGTGCCCGCGATAGCCGAGCCGGTACAGGCCGTCCAGCTCCCGCAGGAGCTGCTCCGGCGTCTTCGTGCGCGGCTTGCGGCCGTAGAGCTCGATGATGTCGCAGAACTCGCAGTTGAACGGGCAGCCGCGCGAGAACTGGATGCCCACGTGCAGGTACCGGTCGAGCTGCAGCAGGTCGAAGCGGGGGGGCGGCGTGCGGGTGACGTCGGGCTTGTCCTCGGACCGGTAGGTGCCGCGGGGGACGCCCGCCTGGAAGTCCGCGAGGAAGGCGGGGATCGTCATCTCGCCCTCGTCGAGGACGAGATAGTCCGCCCGCGCGTACACGGCGGGCTGGCTCGTCGGATCCTGCCCGCCCACGACGACGCGCTTGCCGTGCGCGTGACAGAGGTCGATGAGCGACAGCAGGTCCCGCTGCTGCGGGACCATGCCGCCCGTCATGACGATATCCGCCTCCTCGATGAGCGCCGTGTCCATCGCCTCGACGTTGAGATCGAGGAGCCGGAACGACCACTCCTGGGGCAGCAGAGCGGCCACGGTGATGAGCCCCAGGGGCGGGGCGGGGTACCGGGCGCCGAAGAGCTCGCACACTTCGCGGTAGTTCCAGTAGCTGTACTCCGAGAAACGCGGCGAGACGAGGAGGCAGCGCGTCATCGTGGCGGCGCCCGTCAGCAGTTCAGGTACTTGCTGCTGACGAGGCGCCGGGCGGTGCCGTCGGCGCTCCACGTGCGGCGCTCGAGGTCGACGAGGTCCTTGCCGTACACGTGGATCTCGATGGTGTCGCGCGGCGTGGGATTGTGCATGCCGTGGATCTCGTCGTCGCCGGGGATGAGCCGCGACACCGCGCCCGCGCCGTGGCGCGACACGCCCTTCACCTCGACCCTGGCCTTGCCCGCGCCGTCCTCCGTCACCGCGTAGCGCGTCTCCTCGATCTCGTTGTCGATGACGCCGATGACCCCCCACGTCTCGTGGTTGTGGGCGCCCGCCGTGTCGCCCGGCCCCCAGATCACCGCCGTGACGTTGAAGTGCGGGGCACGGTGCAGCATGTAGCGCCCCCGCACGCCCTCGGGCCGCGTGCGGTACTGGAGCGCAAGGGCCTCCGGGTTCTTCACGAGGCGGCCGAGCAGCGGCGCCACGCGCTCGGTGATGACGGCGCCGGAGCGCTCGTCGCGCGCGATGCGGTCGACGTCGGCGATGAACTGCTGCAGCGTGTAGGACTCGCTCGCCATGGGCCGGCTCTCCTATTTGCCGAGTTCCGTCTCGATGGGCGTGTCGTCGCGTCCGCCCCACTCCGTCCACGAGCCGTCGTACACGGCCACCTGCCGGTGGCCGAGCAGGTGCAGCCCCAGCGCGAGCACGGAGGCGGTGACGCCGGAGCCGCAGGTGGTGGCGACCGGCGTCGTGAGATCCACGCCCGCGCGCTCGAACACCGCCTTCATGTCCGCCGGAGGGACCAGGGTGCCGTCCGCGCGGTAGAGCTGCTCGTAGGGCAGGTTGATGCTGCCGGGGATGTGCCCGCCGCGCAGGCCGGCCCGCGGCTCCGGCTCGGTGGCGGTGAAGCGGCCCGCCGTGCGGGCGTCGAGCACCTGCTCCTGCCGGCTCTCGACGTTGGCGCGCATGGCGTCGAGATCGCGGACGAGCTCCGGCCGCGGCCCGCTCGCCGCGAACGCGCGCGGCGCCGGCGCGGGGACGCCGCTGGCGACGGGACGGCCTTCCGCCCGCCACTTCCTGAGCCCGCCATCGAGCACCGCCACCGCCTCGTGGCCGAAGGCGCGGAATGTCCACCACACGCGGGCGGCGCTGATGATGCCCCGCACGTCGTAGACGATCACCCGGTCGCCGCTGCCGATGCCGAGCGCGCCCACGGCGCGGGCGAAGTCGTCCGCCGAGGGCAGCATGTGCGGCAGCGGATTGGC
This sequence comes from Candidatus Rokuibacteriota bacterium, assembly GCA_040902295.1. GTDB lineage: Bacteria > Methylomirabilota > Methylomirabilia > Rokubacteriales > CSP1-6 > JBBDXO01. Next base: position 3,657 of record JBBDXO010000083.1, read on the forward strand.
GCGGTCCGAGATGGCGTCGATGTCGAAGAACACCGCGCCCGGGATGTGCTCCTTCTCGAACTCCGCGCGCGCGTCCCGCTTGAGCTGGGGCATGTGCCAGCTACCGTCCACGATGCGCACGTTCGGGTCGTTGAGGTGCGCGGCCAGCCACTCGGTCCTGACGATGGAATCGTTCATGGAGGGATGATACTCCCGGCTACCGTTCGGGGAGCAGCCGGTGTGGGCTGAGGCCGTCGTCGTCGAGCGCCTCTTCCCAGCGCAGGTAGGCTTCCATCGCCGCCCGGCCTCGCTCGTAGGGTTTGAGGACCACGTCGTCCGCCTCGTCGGCGAGGCGGCTGGCGCCGCGCTCCAGCGGCCGGCCCGCGGCCTCCCACGCGCGCGTGCCCCCCCCCCCCCCCCCCACGGCCGTGTAGCCGAGCGCGGCGAGGGTGGCGGCGGCGAGCGTCGAGGCGGTGCCGTCGCCGCAGGTGACGAGCAGGGGCGTCGCCGTGTCGGCCACGGCGGCCACGAGCGGCTCGAGGCGGCTGCGGCACATCCACACGGCGCCGGGCACGTGGCCGCGCGCGTAGGCGTCGCTCTGGTCCACGTCGAGGACGACGGCGTGGCCGGTGTCGCCGGGCGGGACCATCATCACCCGGGCCCGCGCGCCGTCGTAGCCGAACGGCGGCCGGGCCGGATGGCCCTCTTCCACGGCGCCGCCCGCCTGTTGCCAGGCGGGCAGCCCCCCGGCGAGCACGGCGACGTCGGGCAGCCCCATGCGCTGCAGCCACGCCGCCGTCATCACCGAGCGGGCGAGGCCGTCGCACACGAGCACCACCGGCGCGGCGCGCACCGCGATGTACTCGTCGGTGGCCTGCACCGCCTGCCCGCCCGGCGCCCACACCGCGCCCGCCACGTGCCCGCCCGCGTATTCCTCGCGCGTGCGCACGTCGAGCACGTACACGTTGGTGTCCGCCCGCGCCGCCTGCAGCCGCTGCAGATCGTGCGGGCTGATGAAGCGCACGCCGTCCTCGGCGGCCACCCGCTTGGCCACGAGCGCGGCGGCGGCGCGGCTGCGCGGCGTGAGCGTGGGCGGCCGGCGGTCGGCCCCGCGCTCGAGCGTGAGCCCGGCCAGCTCCCAGCCCATGGTGCCGTTCTCGAGCGCGACCACCGGGTTGGGCAGCCGCATGCGGCGCACGGACTCCGCGCCGATGTACGAGCGCGTGCGGCCCCCGCAGTGCACGACGATGGTCGTCGCCGGCGAGTGCACGAGCTCGGGCAGCCGCAGCACGAGCTCGCCGCCGGGCACGCAGATGGCGCCCGGGATGCACCCGCGCGCATATTCCTCCGGCGTGCGCGAGTCGACGATGACCATGTCGGCGCGGGCGTCGATGCGCGCCTGCAGCTCGTGCGGCGCGATCTGCGGCGTCTTGAGGTCGTGCAGCGCCCGCTCGCCGAAGACCTTGCTCGGCACGTTGAGCCCCTGCACGAGCCGCCGCCCCGACGCCCGCCAGGCGTCGAGCCCGCCCGCGAGGACGCGCACGTCGCGATACCCCATCGCGGCCAGCGTGGGGCGGGCGAGCGCGGCGAGGGCGCCGTCGGCGTCGCAGAGCACGACGGGGACCGCGCGTGAGGGCACGAGCACGTCCAGCCGCGTCTCCAGCAGCCGCCGCGGCAGCGAGGTGGCGCGGTAGATGTGCCCTTTCTCGTAGGTGGCCCGCTCGCGGATGTCGAGCACGGCATGGGGGACGGCGGAGCGCATGAGGCCGGCGAGGTCGTCAGG
>JBBDXO010000084.1:0-5372 GCA_040902295.1 Candidatus Rokuibacteriota bacterium
GTGACCATCACGCCGAAGATCGTCCGCGGCGGCGCCGTGATGGTGCCGGAGGAGGCGTAGTTGGTGAACCACGCCACCTTGTTGAAGAGCCAGATGAGGAAGAACTGCGCCGCCAGCGTCGCCACCGCCAGGTAGAAGCCCTTGATGCGCAGGCTGGGGATGCCGAAGAGCAGGCCGACGAGGGCGGCGATCACGCCGGCGAGCAGGAAGACGGCGACGATGCTGAGCCCGGGGAAGGCCGTCGTGAGCTTGAAGGCGGAGTAGGCGCCCACCGCCATGAAGCCGCCCGTCCCCAGGGACAGCAGCCCGGCGTAGCCGATGAGCAGGTTGAGCCCGAGGGCGGCCATGGCGTAGACGAGGAGCGGGATGAGGATCGCCTGCAGCCAGTAGTTGTCGGCGAAGAGCGGCACGCAGAACGCCCCCACGAGGGCGGCCATCACGAACCACCGATCTTGCGGAATGGGAAAGATCGCCTGGTCGCTCGCATACGACGTCTTGAACTGCCCCGCCTCGCGATAGATCACGTCAGACCCTCTCGATGATCTTTTCGCCGAAGAGGCCCTGCGGGCGGAACAGGAGAAACACCAGGGCGAGGACGTAGGCGAACCAGTTCTCGATGGCGCCGCCGACGAGCGGGCCCCAGTAGACCTCGCCGATCTTCTCGCCCACGCCGATGATGAGCCCGCCCACGATGGCGCCCGGGACCGACGTGAACCCCCCGAGGATCAGCACGGGCAGGGCCTTGAGCGCGATGAGGGAGAGGCTGAACTGCACGCCGCTCTTGGCGCCCCACATGACGCCGGCCACGATGGCCACGAGACCCGCCACCGACCACACGATGATCCAGATCGTCTTAAGCGGGATGCCGATGGACAGCGCCGCCTCGTGGTCGTCGGCCACCGCGCGCAGGGCGCGGCCGATGCGCGTGCGCTGGAAGAAGACGGCGAGCACGGTCACCATCACCGCCGCCGTGCCCGCCGCGGACATCTCGAGCTGGTTGAGCTGGATGCCCGCCACCATGAACGACTGGTCGGGAATGCCGATGTCCAGGCGCTTGACGTTGGAGCCCCACAGCATCTCGCCGAAGCCTTCGAGGAAGAAGTTCAGCCCGATGGTGGCCATGAAGAGGATGATCGGCTCCTGGTTCACGAGCGGGCGCAGGACGATGCGCTCGATGGCGAAGGCGAGCGCGACCATCACGGCCATGGTCAGCACCAGCGCCGGCACCACGGGCACGCCGCGCTCCATGAGCCCCACCAGCGTGAGGGCGGCGAAGAGGACCATCGTGCCCTGGGCGAAGTTGAAGACGCCCGAGGCCTTGAAGATGAGCACGAAGCCCAGCGCCACCAGCGAGTACATGAGCCCGGTGGCGACGCCGCCCAGGAAGACCTCGGCAAAGAACGTGGGCGAGCCCGCCATGTCCAGGAAGGGCGCCACGAAGACGGCGTGGAGCAGGCTACTCATGCGCGGTGCCCAGGTAGGCGTCGAGCACGGCCTGGTCCTTGCGGACCTGCTCGGGCGGCCCGTCGGCGATCTTGCGGCCGTAGTCGAGCACGGCCACGCGGTCGGAGATGTCCATGACCACGCCCATGTCGTGCTCGATGAGGGCGATGGTGGTGCCGAACTCGCCGTTGACGTCGAGGATGAAGCGCGACATGTCCTCCTTCTCCTCGACGTTCATGCCCGCCATCGGCTCGTCGAGCAGCAGCAGCGTGGGCTCCGCCGCCAGCGCGCGCCCCAGCTCCACCCGCTTCTGCAGCCCGTAGGGCAGCTTGCCGGCGGGCATCTTGCGGATGGCCTGGATCTCGAGGAAATCGATGATGCCCTCGACGAACTTGCGGTGGCGCAGCTCCTCGCGCCGGGCGGGGCCCCAGTAGACGGCGTCGAGCAGGAAATGGCTGCGCATCTTCATGAGGCGGCCGGTCATCAGGTTGTCGAGCACGCTCATCCCCTTGAAGAGGGCGACGTTCTGGAACGTGCGCGCGATGCCGAGGGCGGCCACGTCCGGCGGGCGCAGGCGCGTGCGGTCCTGGCCGTCGAAGACGATGCGGCCGGCGTCGGGCTGGTAGAAGCCGCTGATGACGTTGAGCAGCGTGGTCTTGCCGGCCCCATTGGGCCCGATGATGGCCACGATCTCGCCGCGCCGGATCTCCAGGCTCACGGCGCTCAGCGCGGTGAGGGCGCCGAAGCGGACGGTGACGTCCTGCACCGAGAGCAGCAGCGTGCCGGGCGCCGTCGCCTCGCTCACCGGGCTCCCGGCGCGCGGCCGGTGGCCTCGCGGATGTGGACGTCCGCGCGCACCATGCCGACCCGCCCGTCTTCGTACGTCACCCTGGCCTCCACCTGCACCCGGTCGCGGTCGCCGTAGAGGGCCTCGATGAGCGTCGCGTACTTCTGCGCGATGTAGCCCCGCCGCACCTTGCGCGTGCGGGTGATCTCCTCGTCGTCCGGGTCCAGCTCCTTGTGCAGGATCAGGAACTTGCGGATCTGGGCGCCCTTGAGCACCTCGTCCTCCAGGAGGCTGCCGTTCACGCGGTCGACCTCCTGCTGGATGAGGTCGTACACCTCCGGCTTCTGGCTGAGATCGGTATAGCTCGTATAGGCAATGTTCCGGCGCTCCGCCCAGTTCCCGACCGCGGCGAGATCGATGTTGACGAGGGCCGTCACGTAGGGCCGGTCCTGGCCGATGCACACGGCTTCCTTCACGTAGGGCGAGAACTTCAGCTTGTTCTCGATGTACTTGGGCGCAAAGATGGTGCCCGTCGCCAGACGGCTGAGGTCCTTGGCGCGGTCGATGATCTTCAGATGCCCGGCGGCGTCCAGGAAGCCGGCGTCCCCCGAGCGCATCCAGCCGTCCTGCACCATCTGCGCCGTCGCCTCCGGGTTGCGGTAATAGCCCGCGAAGACCCCGGGGCTGCGGAAGAGCACCTCCCCCTCGGGCGAGATCTTGATCTCCACGCCCGGGAGCGGCGTGCCCACCGTGTCCAGCCGTACGTCGCCGTCGCGCTGGATGGTGACGAAGACGCTCGACTCGGTCATGCCGTAGAGCTGCTTGACGTTGACGCCGAGGCCGCGGAAGAAGACGAAGATCTCGGGGCCGATCGCCTCCCCCGCCGTGTAGGCCAGGCGCACGCGGCGCAGGCCCAGGTTGTCCTTGAGGGGGCCGTACACGAGCAGCGCGCCGAGGGGGTAGAGCAGGCGCTGCGCGGCGGTCACGGGCCGGCCCATGAGCCGCTGCCGCTCCATGCCCTGCGCGAGGTCGAGGAAGAACTGCACCACCTTGCGCTTGAGCCACGCGCTGTCCTCGATGCGCACCATCACGCTGGTGAGGAGGCTCTCCCAGATGCGCGGGGGCGCGAAGAAGTAGGTGGGGCCGATCTCCTTGAGATCGTGCAGCACGGTGGCCGTGCTCTCCGGGCAGTTGATGGCGAAGCCGGTGACGATCGACTGCGCGTAGGAAAAGATGTGGTCGCCCACCCACGCCATGGGCAGGTAGGACAGGATCTCGTCGTCGACCCGCAGCCGCTCGGCGGCGGCGGCATTGCGGGCGGTCACGATGAGATTGCGATGCGTGAGCATGGCGCCCTTGGGCACCCCCGTCGTACCCGACGTGTAGCAGATGATCGCCGTGTCGTCGGCGCGGCCCCGGGCCAGCTCGTCGTCGAAGTGGGTGGGATGGCCCACCTCGAACTTGCGCCCGGCCTCCTGCAGCTCGGCCAGGCTCATGAGCCAGGGCTCGCTGTAGCCGCGCATGCCGCGCACGTCGTCGTAGATCACGTGCTCGAGCTTCGGGCAGCGCGGCCGCACGTGCATGAGCTTGTCGACCTGCTCCTGGTCTTCCACGACGGCAAAGCGCGCCTCGGCATGATCGAGGATGTACTCCATCTCCTTCTCGATGGAGTCCTGGTAGAGCGGCACCGGCACGCCCCCCAGCGCCTGCGTGGCGAGCACGGCCCAGTAGAGCTGCGGGCGGTTGTCGCCGATGATGGCGACCTTGTCGCCCCGCCGGAAGCCGAGCGCGGCCAGACCGAGGGCGATGAGCCGTCCCTGCTCGAAGTACTCGCGCCACGTGGTGGCCTGCCAGATGCCGAAGTCCTTCTCGCGCATCGCGATCTTGCCGGCGAGGCGCTCCGCATTGGCGCGGGCGAGCTTCGGGAACGTGTCGTACGCTGCGTCGTTCGCTACGTCCACGTCACCTCCACGGTTCCCTTCACGGCAGTGGGTCGAGAACTTCCGCGACTTGGAGGGGCCAGCGTTCGAGTGGCGAGAGTGTAATGAAGTGCTCCCGGGGTGTCAAGCAATTCGGACGGAAAGACGAGGACTTACAACGCAGCGTGGCGTAAGGCCGGCAGGCGGGGCGGGGGAGCGCCCCGCCCTCGCCCGCCGGCCCGCAATCACGGCTCCGTGGTGGCGACGATGATCTCGTCGATCCCCGCCGTTCCCTCGAGGGCCTGCTCAGGCGCGTCCGCGCCCTGCAGGCTCTCCGTCCGGACCGTCAGCCCGTCGGACGGCGGCGCCATCTCGGCCCCCAGCGTTGCCAGAGCCGCCACGACCACGACCCGCCCCGTCCGCCGAAGTCGCGTGTCCATATACCTACCTCCCACACGCCATACAGCAACCGGAATACCAACCCGCAATCACCCGAACCGCTCAGAATCCCAGGCGTTATCAATCCGTCCAACCCCCGATCACACCGGGCGCTACGCCCACCCCCTGCCCGACCCGCTCCCACAGTTCCGCTGCACCGCCCTCGGTGGAATCGGCCCCCATCCACGTGGTCCTCGCACCCCGAAGCACGACCGCCGCCGCCGAACACACGCGGAGGACGGCCAAAAGCTAGCGGGGTCGCGAGCGGCGAAGGCTGCCGATCACCCCTTTGGGAAAGAAGAAGACGACGAGGATGAAGAGGATCCCGAAGTAGAGCAGCCAGCGGTCGGTCAGCCGCAGCACCAGCTCGGAGCCCGGAAAGAGCGCCGTACCGGCGGCGCGCAGGTTGGGCAGCAGCTGCTGCGCGGTGAGCAGGAAGGCGGCGCCGATGAGGCCGCCGTCGAGGGTGCCGATGCCGCCGATGATCACCATCAGCAGGATGTCGAGCATGATGTGGATGCCGAGCGCCGACTCGGGATTGGCGTAGCGCACCCACATCACGTAGCCGCCGCCCGCGATGGTCGCCACCACGCTCGCGAACGACGTCGCGATGGACTGGTAGAGGAAGGGCCGGAAGCCCAGCGCCTCCGCGCGCAGCTCGTTGTCGCGGATGGCCTGCAGCGTGCGGCCGAGCGGCGAGGCCACGAAGCGGGCCATGAGCACGAAGAGTGCGGCGCAGAGCACGAGGACGCCGTAGTACGTCACCTGCCGTCCGCTCACCGGCA
>JBBDXO010000085.1:0-5268 GCA_040902295.1 Candidatus Rokuibacteriota bacterium
GACGTGGTGCTGATGGCGCTGGAGGAGATCAACGCCAGGGGCGGCGTGCTCGGCCGCAAGGTGCAGGCGGTCGTCGTCGATCCCGCCTCCAACTGGGACCTCTTCGCGGAGAAGGCCAAGCAGCTCCTGCTTCAAGAGAAGGTCGCCGCCACCTTCGGCTGCTGGACCTCCGTCAGCCGCAAGTCGGTGCTGCCCGTGTTCGAGAACAACAACGGCCTGCTCTTCTACCCGGTGCAGTACGAGGGCGAGGAGTGCAGCCGCAACGTCTTCTACACCGGCGCCACGCCGAACCAGCAGCTCATTCCGGCCGCGGAGTACCTGATGTCGAAGGAAGGCGGCGGCTACAAGAAGTTCTACCTGCTCGGCACCGACTACGTGTTCCCGCGCACGGCGAACAAGATCCTGCGCGCCTTCCTGCTCGCGAAGGGGATTCCGGCCGATTCGATCGCGGAGGAGTACACGCCCTTCAATCATCAGGACTACCAGACGATCGTCGGCAAGATCAAACGCTTCTCGACGGGCGGGGACGCCGCCGTGCTGTCCACCATCAACGGTGACAGCAACGTGCCCTTCTACAAGGAGTTCGGCAACCAGGGGCTGCGCTCCGAGAACGCGCCCATCATGGCCTTCAGCGTGGCGGAGGACGAGCTGCGCGGCATGGACACGGGCGCCCTCGTGGGCCATCTCGCCGCCTGGAACTACTACCAGTCGGTGGACACGCCGCAGAACAAGACGTTCGTGCAGGCCTTCAAGGCGTACGCGAAGAAGAACAACCTGCCCGGCGGCGACAAGCGGGTGACCGACGACCCCATGGAGGCCGCCTACTTCGGCGTGTACGTGTGGAAGCAGGCGGTGGAGAAGGCGAAGTCGATCGAGGTGGACGCCGTGCGCCGGGCCGTCTACGGCCAGGAGTTCCTGGCGCCGGGCGGCAAGATCCGGATGGACGAGGCCAACCACCACACCTACAAGCCGGTGCTCATCGGCGAGATCCTCAAGGACGGCCAGTTCAAGGTGGTCTCGCGCTCCCGGGGCCTCGTGAAGGCGGAGCCGTGGAGCGAGTACACGAGCCCCGACAAGGGCTGCGACTGGGTCAAGCACAAGGGCACGTACAGCAAGAAGGCGTGATGCTGCGACTGCTCGTCGCGGTGTTGTTCGCGTGGCTCGCCGCTCCCGCGGCGGGCCACGCCGCCGTTCCCGCCGCCGCCCTCGCGGACCTCGCGTCGGACGATGCCGACCGCCGGGCGGCGGCCGTCACCGTGCTCGGCGGCACGCGCGAGGCGAAGTGGCTGGCGGTTCTCGGCGCGCTCCGCGACGGAGGGCTGTACGCGCGCACGGTCGGCGGCACGACGGAGATCGTCATCGGCGGCGCCACCTCCACGCGGGGCGAGCAGGAGGTCATCGAGATCCGGTCGATCGACGGCGCCGGTCTCGGCGTGGTGCCGCTCGCCGACCTCAGGGAGGTGCCGGCCGATCGGCGGCTGCGACTCGTCATCAAGCCGTTCCTCGACGCCGATGAGACGCGCGTGCAGCTCGCGGACGCCGATCCCGCCGTGCGTCGCGGCGCCGCGGTCAAGCTGGGCAACCAGGCGGACGCGGCGGCGGCGCCGGTGATCGACGCCGCGCTGGCGGGGGAGCAGGACCGCTGGGTGCGCCACGCGCTGTCGGAGGCGCGGGCGCTCATCCGGCTCGGCCACGGCGATGCCGCCGCCCGCGTGGAGGCGGCCCGCGCCCTCGGCACGCTGCACTCGTCCCGCGCGCTGCCCGCGCTGCGGCGCATGGCCGCTGACGGCGCCGCCGCCCCGGATGCACGCGACGCCGCCGCGCGCGCGGTGGACCGGATCGAGCGCTGGGGAATGCTCACCGAGGTGCTGGAGACCGTCTTCCAGGGGGCCTCGCTGGCATCGATCCTGTTGCTGATGTCCCTTGGCCTCGCCATCGTCTTCGGGCTCATGGGCGTCATCAACATGGCCCACGGCGAGCTGATGGCCATCGGCGCCTACGCGACGTTCATGGTGCAGACGCTGTGGCGCGCGTGGTGGCCGGGCGGCAGCGACGCTGCCTTTGTCCTGGCGCTGCCGGTGTCATTTCTCGCCGCCGCCGCCGTCGGCCTCGTGCTCGAGCGGGGCGTCATCCGCCACCTGTATGGCCGGCCGCTGGAGACGCTGCTGCTCACGTGGGGCGCCTCGCTCATCATCCAGCAGGGGCTGCGCCTGTGGTTCGGTGCCGCCAACGTCGACGTCGCCGCGCCGCGCTGGCTGTCGGGCGGCCTGCCCGTGATGGTGGGCCTGCAGCTTCCCTACAACCGCCTCTTCATCATCGGCCTCGCCGTGGTGTCGGTGACGGCCACGTACTGGCTGCTCTTCCGCACGGGCGCCGGCCTGCGCATCCGCGCCGTCACCCAGAACCGCACGATGAGCGCGTGTCTGGGCGTGCGCGCGGGCATGGTGGATGCCACCACCTTCGCCTTCGGCGCCGGCCTCGCCGGCCTCGCCGGCTGCGCGCTCACCCAGATCGGCAACGTCGGACCGTCGCTGGGCCAGAACTACATCGTCGATTCCTTCATGGTCGTGGTCACGGGCGGCGTGGGCAAGCTCGCGGGCACGATCCTCGCCGCCGTGGGCATCGGCGGCCTCAACAAGGGTGTGGAGCCCGCGCTGGGGGCCGTCTTCGCCAAGGTGGCCATCCTCGTGGGCGTGATGCTCTTCCTCCAGTCGCGCCCGGCGGGGCTCTTCGCGGGCCGGGGCCGCAATGCGGACGCGTGAGACGGGAGCGCTCGCCGCCGCCGCCGTGCTGCTGGTGGTCGTGCTGCCCGTCTGCAACACGCTGCCGGCGGATTCGCCGCTGGCCCTCTCGGACTTCACGCTGAACCTGTTCGGCAAGTTCCTCGCCTACGCCATTCTCGCCCTCGGCATCGACCTGCTCTGGGGCTACGCGGGCGTGCTGAGCCTGGGGCACGGCGTCTTCTTCGGCCTCGGCGCCTACGCCATGGGCATGCACCTCATGCTGGAGATCGGCGCGCAGGGCGTCTACCAGAGCGCGCTGCCCGACTTCATGGTGTGGAACCGCGTCACGGCGCTGCCGCTCTTCTGGCAGCCCTTCACCTCCGGCGCCTTCACCGTGGCCGCGGTCGTCCTCGTGCCGGCGCTCGTCGCCTTCGCCTTCGGGTACCTCGCCTTCCGCAGCCGCATCCGCGGCGTGTACTTCTCGATCATCACGCAGGCCCTGGCCTATAGCGCCTGGCTCGTCTTCAACCGCAACGAGATGAACCTGGGCGGCACCAACGGCCTCGCGGGCTTCAAGACGGTCTTCGGGTTTCCGCTCAACGCGGCCTCCACCCAGCGCGGCCTGTACGTGGCGACCGCGCTCGCCCTCGTGGGCGCCTACGTGGTGTGCCGGTGGATCACCGGCAGCCGGGCGGGCCGGGTGCTCGTGGCCATCCGCGACAGCGAGAGCCGCGTGCTCTTCTCGGGCTACTCGCCCGCGCGCTTCAAGCTCTTCGTCTTCGTGGTGTCGGCGGCGCTCGCGGGCGTGGCGGGCGCCCTCTACGTGCCGCAGGTGGGTATCATCACACCCGCCCGGATCGGCGTCCTGCCCTCCATCGAGATGGTGGTGTGGGTGGCGGCGGGGGGGCGCGGCACGCTGATCGGCGCCATCGTGGGCGCGGTCGGCGTCAACTGGATGCAGAGCTGGCTGACCACCAGCTACCCCGATCTCTGGCTGCTCTTCCTGGGCGCCCTCTTCATGGGCGCCGTGCTCTTCTTCCCCGACGGCGTGGTGGGCGCGTGCGGCCGCCTCGCCGCCCGCGTGCGGGGGGCGGTGGGCGGGCGGCGGCCGGAGATCGTGGCCGCGCGCGCGGGCTCGGGGCCGGTGACGCCGTGAGCGCGGGCGCCATCATCTACCTCGAGGACGTCACCGTCAGCTACGACGGCTTCCGCGCGCTGAACCGGCTGACCTTCTACATGGACCGGCGCGAGCTGCGCGTGGTCATCGGCCCCAACGGCGCCGGCAAGACCACGCTGCTCGACGTGATCTCGGGCCGCGTCGCGCCCGTCTCCGGCCGCGTGATCTTCGGCCATCACACCGATCTGCTCGGGCTGCCGGAGAACGACATCGCCACCCTCGGCATCGGCCGCAAGTTCCAGACGCCGTCCGTCTTCGTGAACCTCACCGTGGAGGACAACGTCGAGCTGTCGCTGCGGCGGGCGAGCAAGGGCGTGCTCGCCACCCTGCTGCGCGCGGATGCGGCGGAGGCGCGCGACCGCATCGCGACCACCCTGAAAACGGTGGCGCTGGAGTCCAAGGCGCGGGTGAAGGCGGGCGCGCTGTCGCACGGGGAGAAGCAGTGGCTCGAGATCGGCATGGTCATCGCGCAGGATCCGGCGCTGCTGCTCGTGGACGAGCCCGTGGCCGGCATGACGGACGAGGAGACGGCGCGCACCGGCGAGCTGCTGCAGGCCATTGCCGCCGACCGCTCCGTCCTCGTCATCGAGCACGACATGGAATTCGTACGCCAGCTCGCCCGTCGCGTCACCGTGCTCCACCAGGGCGCCGTCCTGTGCGAGGGCTCGGTGGAGCAGGTGCAGGCGGACCCGCGCGTGCTGGAGGTCTATCTCGGACGGCGCAAGGAGACGGTTGATGCTGCGCGTTGAGCGGCTGGAGGCGGCCTACGGAGACTCCCAGGTGCTGTGGGGCGCCGGGCTCGAGGTGGCGCGGGGCGAGGTCGTCTGCCTCATGGGACGCAACGGGGTGGGCAAGACCACGCTGCTCAAGACGGTGATGGGCCTGCTGCCGCCGCGCGGGGGCCGCGTGATGTTCGACGGCGCCGACGTCACGCGCTGGGCTCCGGACCGGCGCGCGCGTGCGGGGATCGGCTACGTGCCGCAGGGGCGTGAGATCTTTCCGCATCTGACGGTGGAGGAGAATCTGAGGATGTCGCTGCTCGGCTGCGGGCGGGCGCGCGACATCGGCCAGGCGCTCGACGTGTTCCCCGCGCTGCGGCCTCTGCTCGCCCGCAAGGGTGGCGTGCTCTCCGGCGGCGAGCAGCAGATGCTCGCCATCGGGCGCGCGCTCCTCACCCGTCCCTCGCTGCTGATGCTCGACGAGCCCACCGAGGGCATTCAGCCGTCGATCATCCTCGAGATCGAGGAGGCGATCCGGCGCATCCGGACGGAGCTCGGGATGGCCGTCCTGCTCGTCGAGCAGTATCTCGACTTTGCCGAGCGGTTGGCGGATTCGTACGTCATCATGGCCAAGGGTGTGGTGGTCGCT